>JAFXVN010000082.1 GCA_017524545.1 Bacteroidaceae bacterium | reverse complement strand
GAGTACACATGCCTAACAACAGGAGTTTCTACACTAAGACCATGTTCCTGACTAATGACCACAAGGCCATACGTCCCCTCTTTGAGGTAGACTTGGGACAACGTTGAAGTTTGGGTGTCGCATTGACGAAGTCAGGAAATAGCATACGATGTCTATGACGACATCACTTCCGACAGGGAGAAGCCCATCCCCTGGCAGAGGGCAGGGATTACCACAGCTTCTGAAAAAGCAATGTGCCATCCCAACGGATTCCCGTGTTATGTTTATCTTAATGGCAAATTCTATGGCCTCTACGTATGGTCATTAAGGAAGAACTACAAGAACATGGGGCAGGAGAAGGACAATGCCTCGCATATATATCTGGACGGGATATTGGCTGCTGAAACAATTTTCAATGGCAGAATAAACTGGAGTCAGTTTGAGGTTCGGAATCCCAAAGGCCTGTATTGCATAGAAACAATGGAAGATGCTGCCACAAACACGGTTCAATACAAACCGTATGACGGCGACAACCCAACGGAACTTATCGACTCTACAATGTCCTACTATGACCCCGACAATCCGGGGCATGTGTTGACAAACAAAGTAAAACAGTCCATTATCAGACTTAGCAAGTATTACGCAGGACTTCAAAGGCTGGCCGATTCCAATATAGATGCCGATACTTTCAAGAGGCAGTTCTCGCAGTATTTCGACACGGAGAGTATGACGGACTACTACGTACACTCCATCGTGACCAATAACTACGACGGTCATGGCAAGAACTGGCAATGGTTTACATACGACGGCACCAAGTGGTATCTGGAGCCGTATGATGTGGACGCCACTTTCGGGCACCACGCATCAGGCGTTATGCTTCTGCCTCCGGAATGGAATGTCCATACGGGGAAGCACTTCTATGAGTTCGAGGGGAACAGCGGCATACAGAAGCTTTTCCTGAAATACTTTTTCGACGACATGAAAGACCGATACGTCACCCTGAGGGAAAAACACCTCATTGACGTTGAAAGATATACATCTTACTTTAGGCAATGGATGGACAGATTCGGTTCAGAGGGATATAACTTGGAATATACGAAATGGGGGAACGCCCTATGCATTAGGGGGACAATTGTAAATCCCAACTGGGAGACGGAAGATAACTGGGAGAACTTCACCCAATATCCTGTGTATTCGGAAGACGTCACCTATCATGCCGGCGACAAATGTACCCTGATATTCCGTATCTGGACTGCAACTGCAACGACCAAGGGAGTACGGCCCTACGACATATACGGACATGTTGATAGTCTGGAAAAAACGGGAGGTTGGATAAACGGACGTATTGAACTGCTTGACCAGTATTTCTCATACGACCCCGACAGCATAAAAGAGACTCCGCCGAACTGGTACGCAACGAAAGCACGCAAAGTCATTCGCGACAAGCACCTCTACATCATCAAGGACGACAAGACCTATACCCCCGACGGCAAAAGGGTGAAGTAATGCCCTTTTTGCAGCGTCAACGATTGAAGTAAACTTTAAGTAGGTATATTAATTCTGGTTATCTACTTAATTATATGTTATGCAGCATATCAGGTTCACTTTCTTCTCCATGAATTAGGTTATAACATAATTTCCGTGTATTTTTGCACTAAATACGCAACAATAATATGCCCAACGCTACCATTACTAACCTTGCGCAAACAGAGCGTAATGGACTTTTCTCCCTAACATTCGAGGGAGAGGCACTTTCTGAATACGAGAAATTCATTGAACGATTCAAAAATGAAGCCGACGTCGTACGTGACCTGAATATCATTCTCGCTGCCATACAACGAATGTTAGAAGGTGCAGGATTCCTCGAACGTTACTTTCGTCCAGAAGGACGTATAGCCGACAATCTCTGCGCGTAGCCCTTAGAATCGGGTAAATTACGCCTCTACTGCTTGCGTCTTTCCGATAACATCCTTATTGCCGGTGGTGGTGGACGTAAAACCACACGCACCTACGATGAAAATTCCGAACTATCGGGTTATGTTATCAGTCTTCAAAAATTAGACAAACTTATACATGCCGAGGTGCGGCGCGGCAATATAACCATCGAAGTTTCCAGCTTTTCTGACATTGCAGACAAAACTTTCAGCTTATGACCACCATTCATAGTTCCATTCTCCGTCAAGCAGTTGCTGACATTCCTGACGACGTACGCCGTGAGGTCAACATGTCTTATGCTATTGCAGACCGCATAGCACAATTACTCGCCGACCAAGGTATGACACAGAAAGCGTTTGCTCGCAAGATGGGCAAGAGTGAGCCAGAAGTGTCCACATGGCTAACAGGCCGACACAATTTCACATTGCGAACCCTCGCCCGCATCTCCTCTGTCCTCCGTACCGATCTTATAACTATCACAAAGTCTGCATAATTAGGACATCTCTACACCCGTACCTTTGCAAACAATAACCGCCATTATCATAATGGCCATTATCACTTTTGAGTTATGAGGTTCTATGACAGGGAAACAGAACAGCAGTTGCTGGATGAAGTATTAAGGCAAAGTAAGCGTGAGGCGCGTATGACTGTCTTGATGGGACGCCGGCGTATCGGAAAGACGGAACTTTCGCTTCGTTGTGGAGATGACACCATTCTCTTTTCGAGGATTACAAAGAACCGCTTTTTGGACGTGCCGATGAAAAGATTACCCTCCGGCATTTCAAGACTGATGTCCTAAAGGAAATCCTGCATGACTACAATCCAGACTATACCCCAGCAGACCTGTTGGCACTATTCAGCATCACGGGTGGAGTCCCTTGGTATGTCACCCTCTTACTCGACCGTGGGAAGACGCTCCGAAACAAGGCGAACTTCGGCGTATTGGAGGGACTCATCACTGTGCTACTCAATGAAGAGGTGCACATTGACGAGATTCTGGAGAGCGAAGGCAATCAGGATAGCTTCGACGACAAGTTCAACCGCGTCGATGTAAAGGCAAAGAACTCCAAGGGAGAAATCATTATCGTGGAAATACAGCTCACGAGGGAACAAAACCACGAATTGCACGAATTACACGAATATATTATTAACTGACAATCTGCAGTTTAACAATTCGTGTAATTCGTGCAATTCGTGGTTGTTGAATATATTATATTCTCTACTAAAGTTCCGGGACTTGGGGGAAAGTGAGCTTCTTCTTGTCGATGGCGGGTTGCTTGTCAACGACTGCTTTCATGGTGACGGTGCTGCCTGATGTCCAAGGACTGTAGGTGACTTTGCCGTCGCAGACGATGCCGACGCGAAGGGTGCGGGACTTCTCTACATTCTTGCCTTCTGCCTTTTGGAGACTGACGGTCAGCATTTTGCCTTCGGTGACTGCCTGCATCTTGTACTCTGCAAAGCTGCCGTTGCGGTAGTCGAATCCGTCGCCAGCATCCTCATAGAGGCGGCCTTCTGCCTTGCCATCAGCATCGGGATTGACAAGAAGCGTGAGGCTGTCGGTCTTCATCTCCACGGTGTTCTGGTAGAGGTTTGCCATCGGGATGATGGAGCCGGGACGCTGGGCGAGGTAGGGTTGGAAGCCATCGTCCTTGTCTTCAAGCGGCAGGATATCCCAGTCGCCTGCGGGAAGGTTGGCATCGCCTGCCCAGCGGGGGATGATGATGAGGTCTCTACCCAGCATGAAGGCTTTCTGCTCGGCACGAAGGCTCTTGTCCTTTGTGTCGGCCATGAAGACGGGACGCATCACGGGCATACCGTCCACGCTGGCCTCCTGGAAGAGGGTATAGAGGTATGGCATGAGACGATAGCGGCGATTGATGGCGGTGCGGCAGACATCGAGGCACTCCTGGTCGAAAGCCCAAGGCTCCTGTGCGCGGCCATTGTCGGTGCAATGGTTGCGGGCAAAGGGAAAATAGACACCAACCGCCGTCCAGTTGGCCAAAAGCTTGCCATTGCTGTCCCCGCAGAAGCCGCCCATGTCGGGGCCGTTGAAGGGCTGTCCGCTCAAGCCAAGCGTGATGGACATGGGGATGGAAGCCATGAACTGCTCCCAGTTGGAATAGTTGTCGCCCGTCCAGGTTGCGGCATAGCGATGACCTCCGAGGAAGTTGCTTCGGCTCAGGATAAAGGGTCGCTTCGTGGGGTTCGCCAAAAGCAAGCCCTGACGACTGGCGCGAACCATGTTCAGGCCAAAGACGTTGTGGTAGCGCAGGTGCACGTCCTGACGCAGGCCGTCGCCGCCCTTGTGTATGTTCGTGACAGGCATTGAGGAGCGCGGGCCCTCAAAGACGGCCGGCTCGTTCATGTCGTTCCAGATGCCGTCCACACCCTGCGCCATGAAGGGAGGATAGAGTGTGCTCCACCAGGAACGCACCTCAGGACGTGTGAAGTCGGGGAAGTGGCAGTCGCCCGGCCAAACCTTGCCGACGTAGGGATTGCCCTGCTCATCGACCACGGCATAGTTGTTGGCCATGAGCTGGTCGTCAACCCAATAGCCCTTCTGCGCCTTGACACCCGGGTCAATCATATAGACGCTCTTGAAGTTTTTGCTATGCAGATAGTCGTTGAGTGCCTTGGGGTTAGAGAACTCCTGCGGATGCCATGTGAAAATCTTGTACTCATCCATATAATGGATGTCCATCCAAATGACATCGCTGGGGATTTGGAACTGGCGCAGCGTGTCGGCAATCTCCTTGACGCGCGTGTCGGGATGGTAGCTGTAGCGGCACTGCTGATAGCCCAGCGACCAGAGCGGCGGCATCTCCATCGTGCCAGTGAGGTTCACAAGCTCTTGCATCACCTCCTGCGGAGAGTTCTTCTCGATGATGACCATACGGAAGGCAGGCCCCATGCTACGGAACACAACCTCTGTATCGGTGGTCATCCATGCCTGCCAGGTGTTGTCGGCAATGATGCCGAAGCTGGTGCCGTCGCTGCGAAGGCCGAGCACCCAGGGATGGCTCTGGTAGAGGTGCGTACCCTCGTCCACACCATAGCAAGGAGTATCGACGTTCCAGAACTCGATGGTCTTTCCGTTGCGGCGCAAGGGTCCCCACACCTCACCGCCTCCGTAAAGGTCGGCATCGGCATCCACCCTGATGCGGACAACGCTCTTGCCCTCTTCCGTGGAAAAGACAGGGCGCAGTTTCCATGCGGAGCTGACAGGGCCTTGCGGAGCCAGTTCGCGAATGAAGATGGGCGAAGGACTGTGGGCTGCCGCGTCATATTGTGCGGGATAAAAGACTGCGACATCCTGGGATGTCATGTAGCTTTGCTGTGCCCATGCCATAGAGCATTGGGCAAGCAGTGCAAGTGATAATAGTTTGAGTTTCATGTGTATTGTTGTTAGTTGTTTGGATTTTACTTTATCAGAACCTTTCTGCCGTTAATGATGTTCAGGCCAGGCTGAGGCTTGGCGAGACGCTGGCCTGCAAGGTTATAAATTTGACCATTTGACAATTTCTCAATTTCACAATTGTCAGATTGTCCAATTGTCCAATTGTCCAATTCCTTGATGCCGTCCGGCTCCTCTTCACCAAGATACTCTGCCGTGATGGTCTCTTCAAAGACATTGATTTTGATGTGATAGTAGCCGTCCTTGCTGATGGCCCATTTGTAGTCCTCCGAGCCGTTGTACCACACCTGTTTTGCTGTTAGGATGGAGGCATCCTGCGTGAAGGGATGCAACACCTTCGGCCCCCAGCCATACTGCCCGTTTATCTTGAAGCGCTTCGGCTCCTGATTGTAGGAATAGTTCTTCAGCAGCCCCGTCCACTCGAAGACATTCGGGTCGTTCCAGCTCTGTTCCATCTGCTTGCCGGAGGATATTTGCCAGTGTCCCTCCTGGCCGGAGATGCCTTTGCCCTGCTCGTCCTCCACACAGCCACCGCAAATCCATGCCTCATACCAGGGGGCAAAGAGTTCGCCGGTAAGCTGTTTGTTATAGACATCGACGGTGAAGCGGTAGTTGTCTGCCTCGAAGAGTACTGCCCATTCTGCGCCGATGCTGTCGGTTTTCTGGGTGTATGCCATCTTGTCCGTGACGATATTGGTATCGACGAGTTTGGGGGCATAGTAGCGGGATGCGGCTCTCGGCGCATCGGTCGTGGTGACGTAGAGATTACCGGGAAGCAGTTTGCCGTGGAACTTGAACGTGTAGCGGCCGCTTGTGCTCGTCGAGAAGCGCGTCAGCTCCTGTACGCCGCCCGGGACAGCAGAGCCGCGAACATAAAGGCGTGACTGAGCAAAAGCAAAGTGAAGAGTGAAGAGTGAAGAGTGAAAAATAAGAAATAGTAATATGCGTTTCATAACTATGAACTATGGACTATGAACTAAACTATGGTCTATGCCATTTCGCCCAGCGGGATGCTGATGGTGATGGGTTGGGAGAGGTTGTCGGTGCTGATGGTGATGGTTAGTGTGCCTGTCGAGGCATCGAACTGGAGAGCTGAGTCATCGACAGGATTGCCATTGACGGTGATGCTTTCTGCGAAGAACGACGGTGTGCCGAGGAACTGCACTGTCCATTTCCTTTGGGTCGGCATTCCGTCGAAGCTGCCTTTGCGTCTGCCAATGGTTAGCGTGACATTGTTCTCGGTGCGGTTCTGTATGAAAGTGGTCATTGCCCAGGCATTGCCTTTATAGTCTTGGTTGTCGCCCTTGTCTTCATAGAACTTGCCTTCGCCGCTTGCTCCAGGCACAACTTTCAGGATGATTTCGCCCGGGTCTTTGACTACGGTGCGCTGTACGGGATAGAAGGGGATGACGCTGCCTGCACGATAAAAGACAGGAATCTCGTCGAGCGTATAGCTTGCATAGAAAGTCTGTCCGCCACCGACGAGGCGCGACCGCGTCACGTCCCACCACTTCTCTCCCTTGCCGGGAAGCCATACCTGCCGACCAGCGTAGCCATTCTCCTGCGGCGTGTAGATGGGCGCCACAAGCATGTCACCGCCAAACATGTACTCGTCCTCAAAGATGTAGGCATTGCCGTCTTCGGGGTAGTCGTAGTAGAGGGGGCGGTTCATGCCGATGCCTGTGTCGTAAGTCTCGCGTGCAGCGGTGTAGATGTAGGGGAACAGCTTATAGCGCAGACGCACGGCCTCGCGCAGCTGTGTGAAGTTGCTGTATTTCCAGATGCGGCGCTCCAAGCTGCTGTTGTTCGTGGCGTGTGTGCGGAAGATGGGTGTGTAGGCACCGAACTGGAGCCAGCGCAGCAGGAGTTCCGGGTCGTTGTTGCCGCCCTGATGCCCGCCGAGGTCGTGCCCCCAATAGTCATAGAGGACGTTGCTGGCATTGCTGGTGAAGAATATCTCGTAGCCAAGCATGGACCATGCCGCCCACGTGTCGCCCGAGAAACAGATAGGGTAGCGGTGCGAACCGAGGCCGCCCCAGCGGTGGTAGATGACGGGACGCAGTTCGGGGCGGTTCTTCTGCATGTCCTCGAAGAAGGTGTGGTTGCACCAGAAGGTCTCGCCCAGCGTCTCGGAGCCTTCGGCGGGCGTATAGTCCTTCTCCTGCCCGTGTTTGCCTACGGTGAGTGCCTGCTGCCAGTCGAGCCACCAGAAATCGACACCTTCCTGCTCGTGCGGACGAATGACGTCCTTGAAGAGTGCCTTCATATAGTTGTAGTCCTCCACCTTCCATTTCAGCGTCTCGCCCGATGTGTCGCCCAGGTCGGCGGCCATGGCGCTGTAGTAATCCTCTTTGGTGGAGACACCGTCGGAGGGGTGAAGGTTGAGGGCTGTCTTCAGACCATGATTGTGAAAGTAGTTGATGAGTCCTTTGGGATTGGGGATGCGAGACGTGTTCCAGCTCCAGCCCGTCCAGCCGCTCTTGTGCCAGTCCATATCCATGATGATGACATCCATCGGAATGTCGTTGTTCTCCACATCGCGCACAATCTGCTGGAACTCGCTTTGCGTATATGCCCAGTAGCGGCTGTACCAGTAGCCGAGGATATACTTCGGAGGTATCGGCACACGGCCTCCCACCTTCGTGTAGTCGCCCAGACATTCCTTATATTTATGTCCGTAGCCGAGGAAGTACCAGTCAATGGCGCTCTTGTCAACAGGATTCGCCCACCAGGTGATGCCCTCTTCCTTTGGCTCAAAAGCGTATGTCGTGCTTCCATCGCCTCTCAACATGGCGGGACTCTCGTCGATGATGCTCCAGCCTGCTCGCGACAGGAGGCCTTTCTCAAGGTTTTGTCGCTTATTGTCGCCCCAAGCGCCATCTAAAGTGCGGTTTGTGCCGAGCAGATTCATCGAGTCGTCCTTGCCGGGATACCAGGTTACGGTGCGTCCGTTCATCTGGAATGTGACCATCAGGTTGTCGGGCTTCTTGTCCGTAGCCTTGAAGACGCTGCCCACTTTGTAGCGGAGCGTGACGTCCTCGGTTCGGATGTAGAGATAGCCGTCGGCCTCCTCGGTCGTATATGCAGGCACAGGCAGACGACGGTTGACAATGGCAAACGTGGCGCGGTCCTCAAACTGAGCCGTCGCGCTGTACTGAATGCGAATCATACGGCTGGTGAGCACAGTGAAACGGACATTCCCCGATGTGACGACCGCCGCCGGGTCTGCCACGGGGTTAAGCACATCCTCTGCCCTCAATGGCAGCGACGCCAACAGAACGACACACAAAAAAAGTCTCATCGTGCGCCGCACGACATTAGACTTACATCTTAGATACTTCATCGTTTTTGCTTCTTTTGTGTGCAAAGTTACACTTTTCCTGCAAAAAAAGCAAAGAAATCAGGCTAAAAAAATGTCCGTAACAGGGAATATAATTCCGAAGTGGCAGATGCAAAACCCATTTAGGCGTGCTATATAATTATTTTCAAGGTTTGATAATATATTTTCAAGGCTTGAAAATAGTTTGTAGGCTCGCTGCACAGACTTTTATGGGCAGCGGCAAAGGGTTTGTAGCCAAGGAGAGTTTGCTTTCCTGGTTATCTCAGTTTATTCTTGAGGAAGTGTCCCCGGGCGAAGACGAAGAAGAGGACGGCACCCAGGGCGTTCCCTACCCAGGCTATCCAGAAGGCGGTGCCGTAGGAGAACTGCTCCGCCGCTATGCCGCCAAGGATGATGCCCAGCCCGACGCCTGTCTCCCAAGCGGTGTACAGGGTGCTGTTGGCAGTGCCGCGCTGCGAGTTCGGAGCCAGGTTGATGAACATCGTCTGGAAGGCGGGGAACATGTGCCCGTTGCCAAGACCCACGATGAGGGCGGCTCCGTAGAAGCCCCACACGTTGTGAAGCGATGCGAAAAGCAGGTAGCCAAAGAGGGAGATGAGCACGCCGTGGGAGGCGTTCTCTGCCACACGCCCCTGCTTCAATCCTCTTGCCCCGATTAGGCGGCTCGATATGAGACCCACACAAAGCAGGGTGAAGAAAAGTCCTGTGCCTGCCCCCATGCCCAGCTCCTCCTTCGCATAGATGGCTATGTAGGTGCTCACCACACCGTATGAAAAGCTGTAGGCGGCAATGCAGAGCGCTTCGGGCCATCCCTTCAGCAGGAGGAAGCGGTCGAAAGACCCTACCCATCCTCCCCTTGAAGGGGAAGTGCCACGCTTCTCCCCCTTTAAGGGGGATTTAGAGGGGGGCTTTAGCGTGCAGTTGATGGCGAAGCCCACGCCTGCCGTGATGAAGGAGAGGAGGAAGATGATGTCGTAGCTGGCTGTCCACTGGTAGATGAGCATCCCGATTGTCGGGGCGATGGCTGTGCCGAGGTTGTTGCTCATGCCATAGTAGCCTATGCCCTCGGCTCTTCGGCAGGAGGGGAGCACATCGATGGCGATGGTGCTTTGGGCTACAGTGGTGGCTCCCATCGGTGCGCCGTGGAGCGTGCGCAGGATGCAGAAGGAGAGCAGCGAGCCTGCCACAAGATAGCCGCCGAAAAGCAGGAAGAAGAGTCCGTAGCAGACGAGCAGGATAAGTTTCCGGGGGAAAGAATCGACCAGGAAGCCGCTGAAGGGACGGACAAGTAGGGCTGTGATGGTATAGCCGCTCAAGACCATGCCCGTCTCGTCCTTCGTGGCACCGAACACCTCGCTCAGGTATAGCGGGAAGAGCGGTGTCACCACCATAAAGGAGAAGTAGAGCATGAAGTTCGCGCTACATGCCTTTATGTAGTTCGAGTTCCAAAGTTTATCGTTGACCATTGTTCCGCCTGCGCCTGACCTAAGGCAAGATAACTCTTAATTCTTAATTACTTAAGAGGAAATCCTTGAAGTCGCGGAAGTCCTTGCTCATGGGGAGGCTTTGCTTCTCGCCTTTCATAAAGGCCTGCAGGCGGTCGGGGATGGCTACGTCGCCACCGCAGATGCCGTCCACCACTTGCTTGAACTTGGCGGGATGCGCCGTTTCAAGGAAGAAGCCCACTTCCCCCTCGCGCAAGCCTTCCTGGAGCGCACGGTAGCCGCAGGCTCCATGCGGGTCGAGCTGATAGCCTGTCTCGGAAAGGCATTGGCGCATCGTCTGGGCTATCTGTTCGTCGCTGTAGGTGGCACCGCTGATGTCGCGACAGATGGCTGCGTGGCTCCCGCCGTAGAGGTCGAGGATGCGGGCGAAGTTGCTGGGGTCTCCCACGTCCATCGCATTGGCAATGGTCTGCACGCTTGGCCTTGGCATGTAATGCCCCGTCTGCAAGTAGTTGTAGAAGACATCGTTGGCATTGTTGGCTGCAATGAAGCGGTCGATGGGGAGTCCCATGCGCTTGCCGAAGAGCGCGGAGCAGATGTTGCCGAAGTTGCCAGAAGGGACACAGCAAACAATAGACCCACCCCGGCCCTCCCTTAAAGGGAGGGTGTTGTCCTCTCCCTTTAAGGGAGAGTTAGAGAGGGTCTTTTTCAGTTGCGCGTAAGCATAGAAGTAGTAGAAGCTTTGGGGCAGGAAACGGGCCACGTTGATACTGTTGGCAGAAGTGAGCTTCATGTGTGCGTTAAGCTCCTCGTCCATAAAGGCACTCTTCACCAAAGCTTGGCAGTCGTCGAAGACACCGTCCACCTCAATAGCTGTGATGTTCTGCCCCAGTGTTGTAAACTGGCACTCCTGAATGGGGCTGACCTTCCCCTTCGGATAGAGCACATAGACGTGGATGCCATCCACACCGAGGAAGCCGTTGGCAACGGCAGAACCCGTGTCGCCGCTGGTGGCAACAAGGACATTGATGCATTTACTATTTGACGATTTACGATTTACAAAGTATTGCAGCAATCGTGCCATGAAGCGGGCACCGACATCCTTGAAGGCGAGGGTAGGGCCGTGGAAGAGTTCGAGGCTGTAGATTTCGGGGTCCTTTTCACCTTTTAACCCTTTCACCTTTTCAACTTTTACGAGTGGTATGTCGAAGGAGAGTGTGTCGTTGACAATCCTGCGAAGGCTCTCGGCATCTACGTCTTCTCCGAAGAAGCAGTCGGCCACCTGATAGGCAATCTCTTGGAGCGACATGTTCTGAATGTTGTCGAAGAACGCCTTGGGGAGCGGCTTGATGCGCTCGGGCATATAGAGACCTCTGTCCTCTGCCAGTCCTTTGACGACAGCTTTCTCCAGTGTGGCAAGCTGTGCCTTGCCATTTGTGCTATAATATTGCATGATGAATTAAGAATGAAGAATTTATGATGGGAGCTTCATGAACTCACGGATAAAGGCATCGCCTTCGAGCTTGCCATAGACTCCCTCCTTTGCTGCAACCTCGTCGAAGGTCTGCACCTTGTCCGGTTCTATGCCTGGATAGTAGATGCAGAAGGGGATAGGTTCTGCCGTATGGGTGCGCAGGCGGATGGGCGTCGGGTGGTCGGGTAGGAGAGCGATAGAGACCCCCTCTAACTCCCCATTGAATGGGGAGAATAATGTTTCCATGATGGGGGCGAGGAGCAGATGGTCGAGGTGCTCGATGCAGCCAAGCTTCATGTGCAGGTCGCCGTCGTGTCCGGCCTCGTCGCTTGCTTCGACATGAAGATAGACGAAGTCGTTGGTGCGCAAGGCTTCGATGGCTGCCTCTGCCTTGCCTCGGAAGTCTGTGTCCCAAAGACCTGTCGCGCCAGGCACATGGATGACATCGAGGCCTGCATAGCGTCCGATGCCCCGGATGAGGTCAACGGCTGTGATGACGGCTCCCCTCCTGATTTGCGGATAAGTCACGGTGAGCGGCACCATCTTTGGTCGATAGCCGCCTCCCCAAGGCCAGATGCTGTTGGCTGGGTCTAAGCCTCGCTTTTGACGCTCGATGTTGAGCGGATGCTGTGCAAGCAGTTTCTGACTTTGCAGGATTAGGTCGGTGAGCAGCTTCGCCGTCTCTTCTGCCTCGGGGCATTCTGCTCTGAGCATGTACTCGCGCCACGGCTTCAGGGGGATGTCGTGGGGTGGGGTGCAGTGCAGATGCTTGTTGCCGCCTTTGATGACCAGCAGATGACGGTACTGCACACCAGTATAGAAATGTATGCGCTCCGAGCCGAGCTTCTCCTGGAGGAAGCGTATCAGCACATCGCCCTCCTCTGTCTCAAGCCTTCCGCACGAGTGGTTCTTCAGGAGGTCGCCTTCGAGACAAACCAGATTGCAGCGCAGGGCAAGGTCGTCGTCTGAGAGTTCCACGCCGATGCTTGCCGCCTCAAGCGGGCCGCGTCCTTCATAGACAATATGCTGGTCGTAGCCGAGGATGCTCGAATTGGCAACCTCGCTGCCCGGGTGGAAGCCGTCGGGGATAGTCTTGAGCAGTCCGTTGCGGCCATGCTTGGCAAGCCAGTCGAAGTGGGGCGTGTCGGCATACTGGAGCAGCGTCTTGCCGCCCAGCTCCTCGCAAGGCCAGTCGGCCATGCCGTCGCCAAGGATGATAAGGTGCTTCATTATGCCAGGCTCATTATGTCTGCAAACACACCTGCTGCCGTCACGCTGGCTCCTGCGCCGTAGCCCTGGATGAGCATCGGATATTCGCGGTAACGCTCTGTCGTAAGCAGGACGATGTTGTTGCTGCCCTCGAGCTTATAGAAAGAGTGGTTGCTGTCGAACTCCTGAAGCGAGACGCTTGCCTTGCCATTTTCCAGTTTCGCCACGAAGCGCCACACCTTCTTCTGCCTCTCTAACTCCTGACGGCGTGCCTCGAAGTCGGCATCCATCGAAGGCAGGTTCTTCCAGAAGTCCTCCAGCGTCCCCTCGAAGAACGACTGCGGAATGAAGAGCCGGGCTTCCACGTCCTCCTGACTAATCTCATAGCCTGCCTCGCGAGCCAGGATGACAAGCTTGCGGATGACATCCTTGCCGCTCAGGTCGATGCGCGGGTCAGGCTCGCTGTAGCCCTCCTCCTTTGCCATACGCACCGTTTGGCTGAAGGGAATGTCCCGGCTGATGGTATTGAAGATGAAGTTGAGCGTCCCGCTCAGAACTGCCTCAATGCGAAGTATTTTGTCGCCAGAGTTGCAGAGGTCGTTGATGGTGCGGATGATGGGAAGGCCTGCGCCTACGTTAGTCTCGAAGAGGAACTTGACACCGCGCCGCTGGGCAATCTGCTTGAGGCGGCGGTAGTTCTCGTAGTCGCTACTTGCGGCAATCTTGTTGGCTGCCACCACATTGATGTTGTGCTCCAGAAAGTCGGCATAGAGTCCGGCCACTTCGGGGCTTGCCGTGCAATCCACAAAGACGCTGTTGAAGATGTTCATGCCGATGACCTCGTCGTGCAGACGCTGGATGTTGCTCTTGGGTGCTTGGGCAAGCTGCTCACGATAATTGTCCAGGCTAATGCCTTCGCGAGTGAACATTGCGTTGTGCCCGGTGGCGATACCAACGACATTAAGTTTTATCCTCAGTTCCCGCATCAGCTTCTCCTGCTGTTGGTGTATCTGCTCCAGCAGACTGCTGCCTACTGTGCCAACGCCGCAGATGAAGAGGTTGAGCACCTGATACTCGGAGAGGAAGAAGGAGTCGTGGATGACGTTGAGCGCCTTGCGCAGGAAGTTCTGGTTGATGACGAAGGAGATGTTCGTCTCGCTGGCACCCTGGGCACAGGCAATAACGCTGATACCCGAGCGGCCAAGCGTGCCGAAGAGCTTGCCCGCGATGCCTGGCGTATGCTTCATGTTCTCGCCCACGATGGCTACGGTGGCAAGCCCCTTTTCTGCAAGCATGGGGAACATCGAGCCGTCCTCTATCTCCTTCTGGAACTCAAGGTCCAGCACACGGCAGGCTTCGTCGGCATCCACATCTTGCACACCAATACTGGTGCTGTTCTCCGAAGAAGCCTGACTGACCATGAAGACGCTGATGCCGTTGTCTGCCAAGCAGGTGAAGATGCGGCGGTTGACACCGATGACACCCACCATAGAGAGACCCGACACGGTGATGAGCGTAGTGCCTTTGATGCTGGATATGCCCTTGATGCTTCTCGAATCGTCCTTCACCTCGTCTTTGATGATGGAGCCAGGGGCATCGGGGTTGAAGGTGTTCTTGATAAGGATGGGAATGTGCTTGATGCAGACAGGATAAATCGTTGGCGGATAAATGACCTTTGCACCAAAGTTGCTAAGTTCCATCGCCTCGATATAGCTCAACTCGGGAATAACGTAAGCGGAACTGATGACGCGGGGGTCGGCAGTCATAAAGCCGTCCACGTCGGTCCATATCTCCAAGACGCTGGCATCCAAAGCCGCTGCAATGATGCTGGCGGTGTAGTCGCTGCCACCACGGCCGAGGTTCGTCACCTCGCCACTCTCTACGTCTGTGCTGATGAAGCCACCAACAACGGCACATTTTCCATTTATCCATTTACCATTTGCCATTTCGGCGAAGGTCTCGCACACCAACTTATTTGTCAGTTCCCTGACCAGTCTGTTTTTCCCAGCCTTGTAAATGGAAAATGGTAAATGATTAAATGGTAAATGTTCGGTTTTGATGAACTCGCGGCTGTCGAACCACTCGGCACCGTCAATCAGTGCTGCCACTATCTGACTGCTGATGCGCTCGCCGTAAGACACGATGGCAGCCTGTGTCTTGGGGCTTAGGTCGTGGATGAGATATACACCCTGGTAGATGCTTCGCAGTTCTTCGAGCAGTCCCTTCACAACGACGGTAAGGATTTTGCGTTTCTCGCCGGCAGGGATGACGGCATCAATCATCTCTTCATGACGCTCTACAATCTCACCGAATGACTTCAGGTAAGAAGCATCGCCCTCCACTGCCATCTGGCTCGTCCTGATGAGCTTGTCGGTGATGCCGCCCAGAGCACTGACCACAACAATGACCGGCTCTGTCTGTCCCTCTACAATCTTTTTTACACTCAGTATGCTTTCCACGGAACCAACAGACGTTCCGCCAAACTTCATTACTTTCATCCTTGCTCTTTTACAATTCGCGTGCAAAAGTACAAAATAATTGTGAATTATGGATTGCGAATCGTGAATTTATTCCATAGTTCATAGTTATTGCACTAAAAAACATCCTTTTTCGCTTCATTTAATACATGATAACCGCACATGTTTGCAGAGTACCTTGAAGGATTTACGCGCAAATCAAACCTCCCGCTTTTACTCAATAAACATCTTGTATTGCATAAAACAATACATTTTTTGTGCAATAGGATTGTGTTTTTGCACAAAAAGCACTACCTTTGCACACGAGAGACAAGTCAAAGGAAATATGAAGACAGCTATTCTAAACCAAAGGAAAGAACGTGATGAACTGATGTCGCGTCCCTATCTGATGCGTAGAAACGATTTGGATATGGACATGCTGCTTAGAAGCAATCTTATCAAGTTGATAACTGGTCCACGGCGTGTTGGCAAGTCAACCCAAGCTTTGTTGATGCTTCGTGAAAAGAACTTTGCCTACTTGAACTTCGACAGCAAGTCGTTGTTGGACGTATGGGATGCGAACACCATTATGAAGGTGCTGGATGATGTCTATCCCGGCTATGAATACCTTTTGCTCGACGAGGTGCAGAATCTTGATGGCTGGGATCTATGGGTCAGCGAATTGTACAGGTTAGGGAAGAATCTTGTTATTACCGGCAGCAATGCTAAAATGCTGTCGAGTGAAATGGCGACCGTGCTGACGGGTAAGTATCTCCAGGTGGAAATGCTGCCGTTCAGCCTCGCAGAGTTTTTTGATTGGAACAAGCTTCCTTTAGATGCTATTCGTGAAGAACAGGCAGCAGAGGCTTCGGTGCTTATAGACGATTATATGAGAAATGGCGGCTACCCCGAGGTTGTCAGTTCGCGTCAACTGGTGCGCAGTTATCTCGACACTTTGTTTGACTCCATTATCTGGAAGGATGTGGCAAAACGGCATAATGTCCGAAACATAACCGACCTCAATAATCTTGCCATGTATCTGGTTTCAAACTTCTGCAATCCGGTAAGTGCAAACCTTCTGACAGAGGAGTTAGGGCTATCCAGTGTCAATACCGCCAAGAAATACATGGATTATCTTCATGAACCATTTCTATTCTACTATTTGCCACGATACAATAACAAGCTGAAACTGATGAAGAAGGCTCCTCGAAAAGTATATGTGGTGGATAACGGTTTTGTGACAGCCAAGGCATTCTCCCAGAGTGACAATCTTGGGCGATTGCTGGAGAACCAGGTGTTTGTGGAGCTTATTCGCAAAGGATATAATGTGGACAAGACATTGTTCTATTATCGCTCACGCAATGACAAGGAGGTGGATTTCGTGTTGCGCAGGGGAACACATACAGAGTGCCTTGTGCAGGTATGCTACGATATGAGCAGCCCAAGGACTGAAAAACGTGAGGTCGAAAGCCTTGTCGAATGTGCAGGAGAACTGAAATGCAGCAATCTCGTAATCGTGACGAACAACGATGAGAGAACAATTGAAAAAGGCTGTTACAGAATAAACGTGATTCCGATAGATAAATTTTGCAGGCTATGACTGAACTAAATCTGCGCATCTTGCCGCAGCAAGCATATAACGAGCAAAGCATTCTGGCTTATCTTCGTCAGGAGAAGGGCATCAACGCCCAGGCTGTGCGTGTCGTGCGTCGTAGCATCGATGCACGTCAGCGTAATATCTATGTCAATCTGACCGTGCGGGCATACGTCGGGGAGGAGCCGCCTCTGCAGGACTTCGAGCCTTACTTCTATCGTGATGTGAGCGATAAGCCTGCTGTGATTGTTGTTGGGGCTGGTCCTGGCGGCTTGTTCGCTGCCTTGCGGCTCATTGAGTTGGGTTATAAGCCTATCGTCATAGAGCGTGGCAAGGATGTCCGCGAGCGCAAGAAGGACTTGGCACGCATCCGCCCCGAACAGCGCGTTGACCCTGAGAGCAACTACTGCTTTGGAGAGGGTGGGGCAGGAGCCTACAGCGACGGCAAACTCTATACGCGCAGCAAAAAACGCGGCAACACCGACCGCATCCTGCAAATCTTTGTGCAGCACGGCGCAAGCCCGTCTATCCTCTCCGACGCCCATCCGCACATCGGCACCGACCGCCTGCCGCGTGTTATCGAGAACATGAGGAAGACCATCTTAAGTAGCGGCGGCGAAGTTCACTTTCAAAAGAAGATGACGGAGCTCATCGTAGAAGAGGGTAGGGTGTGCGGTATTGTTGCAGGAGGGCAAGAGATAAGGGGGGCTGCTGTTATTCTCGCAACAGGCCATTCTGCCCGCGACGTTTATCGCTACCTTGCAGCGTCAGGTATCGACATCGAGGCAAAGGGGCTTGCCATAGGCGTGCGCTTGGAGCATCCTGCCGAGCTTATCGACCAGATTCAATACCACAGCAGGCAGGGACGTGGCAAGTGGTTGCCTGCTGCGGAATACAGTCTTGTGACCCAGGTGCAGGGACGCGGTGTGTATAGCTTCTGCATGTGTCCGGGCGGCTTCGTCGTACCTGCGGCAAGCGGGCCTGAGCAGGTCGTGGTGAATGGCATGAGTCCCTCCAATCGCAACGGACGTTGGAGCAACAGCGGCATGGTGGTGGAGATAAGGCCGGAAGATAGCCCCCTCCCAACCTCCCCCGAGGAGGAGGAGATAAAAATGATGTTACTCCAAGAGGAACTTGAGCGGCAGTGTTGGCTACAGGCAAACAGGCAGCAGACAGCTCCGGCACAACGGATGACCGACTTCGTCAATGGTCGCTTGTCTGCCACTCTCAACGCCTCTTCCTACGCACCTGGCCTGATAGCAAGTCCCCTGCACTTCTGGATGCCGGAGTTCATCAGCACCCGTTTGCGAGAGGCTTTCAAGCTATGGGGCAGGCAGAAGCATGGCTTCCTCACCTCCGAGGCAACCGTCATTGGCATAGAGACAAGAACCAGCAGCCCCGTCCGCATCCTTCGCGACAGCGACACCTTGCAGCACATCCGTATTGCCGGCCTCTTCCCATGCGGCGAGGGAGCAGGCTATGCCGGCGGCATTGTCAGCGCAGGAGTCGATGGCGAACGCTGTGCCGAAGCCGCTGCAGCATTCCTCAATTAGGCACGTCTGATTGCCCAACTAAGCACGTTTAATTGCCCAATTAGGCATGGCTGGTTTGCCAATGCACCAGCCTGTCATTTTCGGCTAAGTCTTTTGCGCAGAGGTTCGTCGTAGAAGAGGAGGCACAGGGTGGCGATGACAATGGAGGCGGCAAGGGTAGCGAGTGACGGCAGCCACGGCTGGGAGCAGCCCTCGTAAGTGTATCCGCTCCGTCCTACCCACGTTATATACAGATAGACAAGGGGATAGTGGACGGCATAGAGAGGGTAGGAGAGTCTGCCAAGGAAGGAGACGACTCTCTGCCGCCAGCCCGACACGACACCGCGTGCTGCATACCAGATGATGGCGGGGAACAGGGAAAGAAGGCAGACAAGCTGGTATATCGTTTCCGTGTCTTTACCTCCTAAGGAAGGAAGTCCAAGCAAGACCGCCAATCCGATGCTGCTAAACAGAAAGACATGTCCCCCAAATGCCTTCGGCCGGCGCTCCCTGAAGACACGTGCCATGAGCAGGCCCATAGGGTAGGCATAAAGCATCCTGAGCGCGCCGCCCAACAGGTTCACAGGCTCGGAAGACCATCCGTAGGCTATTCCACCTCCTTCGCCTAAAAGTGCGTATGCTGAAATCGAAACGAGTGAGCAGCCCACCCACACCCGAAGCCACTTGGTGGAAAGCCTGTGCAACATTAGGCCATAGAGCAGACTGCCTATGTATTCGAAGAAGAGCGACCAGTGAGGCCCATTCAGTGGGAAGGCTTCAGTGTAGCCACGGACATCCATTTGCGTGGGCGAAGGAATCAAGAACAGCCCCAGCAGTGTGGCAAGCATGAGCGCCTCGGAGGTGACAGCCGTGCCGTCCCACTTGGTGAAGCCCTGTACTGCAAATGCCACAGCACCCAACAGCACGCCCATCACAACCATCGGATGCAGGCGGACGAGCCTTCGCCTGATGAAGCCGGCAAGCGTCATGCGGTTCCATTGTTCGTCGTAGGCATAGCCCATGACAAAGCCCGAAAGGATGAAGAAGAAATCCACACCCAAGAAGCCATGATAGAACTCACTGACCGTTGCTGGCCACACATAGAAACTTTTTGCGTCATTGAACACATGATACAGCAGAACCATCAAGGCAGCCACGCCGCGCAATCCGTCCAGAATGTCATATCTCGGTCTATCCATACTCTATGTTACCTATTTTATATTAAACATAATCTCCATTAGAAGTATTTAGAGGTAAAAGTCTTTGGTCAGCTCACTGTATGCTTCGCTACGGTTGCCGTCGGGATTCATCAGGCAAAGCTCCTGTTCCTCGTTTTCTTTACCTTGCTTCTTAGAAAATGTGAGCAGCGCACGCCGTGGAGGTTTCTTGGCTGTTGTATGCACCATGCAGCGACGTTGGAGATGCAGTCCCTGAATTAGACATAGTCCCACGAGTTCCTGCACAAGCTGGCTGGGAATGACAATCGAGAGCTTGCCGTCGTCGTTGAGCAGCGCAGCGACCTTTGGGATGAGCTTTTGGAACGGCAGGCTCCTGTTGTTTCGAGCCAAAGCACGTCCCTTGTCGTCTGGTAGTGTGTCTTCCGTGAAGAACGGAGGATTGCATAGAATGGCATCGAAACGTGTGTCGGGCTGGAACGTCAGCACATCCTGCAACTTACAGCTAACACGTTCATGGAAAGGACTTTCTGCAATATTCTCCTGCGCCTGCTGCACTGCTGCTTCGTCAATATCAATGCCAAGCACCTCGGCTTC
Source organism: Bacteroidaceae bacterium (assembly GCA_017524545.1). Lineage (GTDB taxonomy): Bacteria > Bacteroidota > Bacteroidia > Bacteroidales > Bacteroidaceae > Physcousia. The sequence continues at coordinate 24,287 of JAFXVN010000082.1, read as the reverse complement.
AGGATTCCTTTGTGCCGCCATTAAGGCAATGAGTCCTGTGCCTGTGCCGATGTCGAGGATGCGGCTGCCGGCGACGTCGCCCCATGCACCCAGCAGGACACCGTCCGTGCCAACCTTCATGGCACAGCGGTCGTGACGGATGCGGAATTGCTTGAAAAGGAAGAAATCGTTCGGCATGGTGCTTATTTTTACCTCTAACTACTCACTTCTAACCACTAAACGCTGCAAATTTACAATAAATAATTGTATGCGCACACGAAGTTTGGCTTTTTTTTTGTACTTTTGCACCCGCTTTAATTATTGACTATGTTTGAGAATAATAAGAAAACCTTTTCTTTTGTGGCAGAAGTGTCGGGCGAGACCGACAAGATAATGCACGCGAACTATGCTGGCAACATGCCCATCATCACGCTTCGCGACAACATCTTCTTCCCCGGCACAGTTTCCCCTATCACCGTTGGCCGCAAGTACAGCATTAAGACGCTGCGCAAGCTTGAGCGCACAGATGGCATGGTGGCACTGCTGACGCAAAAGACTCCCGAGGTGGACAATCCGCAGACTGATGACCTTTACCCCGTTGGCGTTGTAGCCAAGCTCGTCCATACCATGCAAATGCCGGACGGCTCCTACAATGCGCTCTTCCAGGCATTCAACCGCATTCAGATACAGGAGCTTCGGCAGGTGGGTGGCGCCTACGAAGGCACCGTCGCCACCATGCCCGACCTCATCCCCGGACGTTTGGAGCAGACCGAATACAGGGCTATGCTCTCCATGCTCAAGGAGCGTACCGCAAGGCTGATGAGCATATTGGACGACTATCCCGACGAACTTACACAATACGTCAACAACATGGAGCCGTCCACCTTCATGCTCAACACGATATGCAGCTACCTGCCGCTTACCATTGAGCAGAAGTATGCACTCCTCTCCTGCCCCACAGAACTACAGCGTCTGCAGCAAGCCATACAGTTTGCCAACAATATCATCGAGCTGATGCAGCTCAAGCGCAAGATTGAGAACAAGACCCGCAGCGACCTCGACCAGCAGCAGCGCGAGTACTTCCTGCGCCAACAGGTGCAGAACATCCAAACCGAACTGGGCGACAAGGACGAATCGAGCGTCAGGCAGGAGGATGTCAACAATCTGAAGGACAAAGCCAAGGCAAAGCATTGGACCAAGGAGACAGGTGAAATCTTTGAGAAGGAGTTGGCAAAGTTGAGCCGCATCAACGTCCAGTCGCCAGACTACAATGTGCAGCTCCAGTATCTGCAAACCGTCGTGGGTCTGCCTTGGGACGAATGCACCAAGGACAACACCGACATCACCCGGGCGGAGAAGAAGCTCAACCGCGACCACTACGGCATGGAGAAGGTGAAGGAGCGCATCCTGGAGCACCTCGCCGTGCTGAAGATGCGCAAGGATCGCCAAAGCCCCATCATCTGCCTCTACGGGCCTCCGGGAGTGGGCAAGACCAGCCTTGGCCGCAGCATTGCCGAATCGCTCGGCAGGAAGTATGTCCGCGTCAGCTTGGGCGGTGTGCACGACGAGAGCGAGATACGCGGCCATCGTCGCACCTACATCGGCGCAATGCCCGGTCGCATCATCCAGGGTATGCAGCGTGCAGGCAGCTCGAACCCCGTCTTCATCCTCGACGAAATCGACAAGCTGTCGCTCGGCTCCGTCCACGGTGACCCGTCGTCTGCGCTCCTCGAAGTGCTCGACCCGGAGCAGAACATCGCCTTCCACGACAACTACGTCGATTTAGACTACGACCTCAGCAAGGTCATGTTCATTGCGACAGCCAACGACACAAGCAACATCCCTCGTCCCCTACTCGACCGCATGGAACTCATCGAGGTCGATGGCTACATCACCGAGGAAAAGATTGAGATAGCCAAGCGTCACCTTGTCCCCAAGAACAAAGAGAAGAACGGACTGAAGGAGCACACGGCACTCCGTGTGGCAAAACCTGCCTTGGAGTTCATCATCGAGCGCTACACCCGCGAGAGCGGTGTGCGCAGCCTTGAGAAGCAAATCGATAAGCTCTTCCGACGTGTTGCCCTCCGTGTGGCTAAGGGAGAGTTAGAGAGCGACCACAGCATCTCGAAGGAAGAGGCGGAGGAGCTGTTGGGCAAACCCATCTACAGCCGCGACAGCTATCAGGGCAACGACTATGCCGGTGTCGTGACAGGCCTGGCCTGGACGAGCGTCGGCGGAGAAATCCTCTTCATCGAGACGAGCCTGAGCAAAGGCAAGGGCAGCAAGCTCACCCTGACCGGCAACCTTGGCGACATCATGAAGGAGAGTGCCCTGCTTGCCCTCGAATACATCCGCGCCCATGCCGACCGTCTTGGCATCGACAGCCGCATCTTCGAGAACTACAACCTGCATGTTCATGTCCCCGAAGGTGCCGTACCCAAAGACGGGCCAAGCGCAGGCATCACGATGGCGACGAGCATCGCCTCTGCCCTCACCCAGAGGAAAGTGCGTTCCGGTCTGGCTATGACGGGCGAGATAACGCTTCGCGGCAAGGTGCTGCCCGTAGGCGGCATCCGCGAAAAGATTCTTGCAGCCAAACGAGCCGGCATCAAGGACATCATGCTATGCAACGAGAACAAGAAGGACATCGACGAGATTCCAGAGGAATACCTCAAAGGTCTTGCCTTCCACTATGTGACGGACATTCAGGACGTGCTCGACTTCGCCCTACTCAAGGAGAAAGTAAAGAACCCCATCACGTTCACCTTTGAAGAGGAGAAAGAGAAATGAAGTTTGAGATAAAGCAGACAGACCCTTCTTCCAATGCCCGTGCGGGGCTTATCACGACCGACCACGGACAGATAGAGACCCCCATCTTCATGCCAGTAGGCACGGTGGGCAGTGTGAAGGGCATCACCGACCGCGACCTGCATAATGAGGTGAAGGCGCAGATTATCCTTGGCAACACCTATCATCTCTACCTGCGTCCTGGCACAGAAATACTGGAGAAGGCCGGAGGCTTGCATCGCTTCAACGGTTGGGACAGACCCATCCTGACAGACAGCGGCGGCTTTCAAGTGTTCTCGCTGGCAGGCATCCGCAAGCTGACGGAAGAGGGTTGCACCTTTCAAAGCCACATCGACGGCAGCCGCCATACCTTCACACCCGAGCGGGTGATGGACATAGAGCGTAGCATCGGCGCCGACATCATCATGGCACTCGACGAATGTCCGCCCGGAACGAGCGACTACAACTATGCCAAGAAGAGCCTCGGCCTGACACACCGTTGGTTGGACCGCTGCATCAAGCGCTTTAACGAGACAGAGCCGCACTACGGCTACAGCCAGAGCCTCTTCCCCATCGTGCAGGGCTGCACCTACAGAGACCTCCGCGAGCAGAGCGCAGAATTCGTGGCCTCGAAGGGTGCCGACGGCAATGCCATCGGCGGACTGGCCGTGGGAGAACCTACGGAAGTCATGTATGAGATGATAGAGGTGGTGAACGCCATCCTGCCGAAGGACAAGCCGCGCTACCTGATGGGCGTCGGCACGCCTGCCAATCTGCTCGAAGCCATAGAGCGAGGCGTGGATATGTTCGACTGCGTGATGCCCACCCGCAACGGCCGAAACGCCATGCTCTTCACCAGCCAGGGCATTATGAACATGCGCAACAAGAAGTGGGAGGACGACTTCTCCCCCATCGACCCTACGGGAACAGCCTGGGTGGACACCTTCTACAGCCGTGCCTATCTGCACCACCTTTACAAGGCGCAGGAGTTGCTTGCCCTGCAAATAGGCAGCATCCACAACCTCGCCTTCTACCTCTGGCTCGTGGGCGAGGCAAGGAAGCACATCATCGCAGGCGACTTCTCCACATGGAAAGCTGGAATGATAAAGGTTATAGGTTATAGGTTATAGGTTATAGGTTATTGAAAAGTGAAACGCATCGACCGCTACATCATTGGAAAGTTCCTCGGAACTTACTTCTTCTCCATCGTGCTGATTATCAGCATCGGTGTGGTGTTCGATTTCAACGAGAACATAGACCGCTTCACGGAGTCGCATGCACCGTGGCGTGCCATCGTGATGCAGTACTATCTGAACTTCATCCCCTACTACGCCAACCTCTTCAGCGCATTGTTCGTCTTCATCAGCGTCATCTTCTTCACCTCGAAGATGGCAGACGGCAGCGAAATCATTGCAATGATAAGCGCAGGCATCAGCTACCGGCGTCTGCTCGTGCCTTACATGATAAGCTCTGCCATCATTGCCGCCTTGACGTTCTACCTCGGAGCCGAAGTCATTCCGCGCAGCAGCATCAAGCGTCTTGCCTTCGAGAACACATACAAGAAGCGCAACAAGAACCCGACGTATGCCGACAAGGTGCAGTTGCAGGTGGAACCTGGCGTGATTGCCTTCATGGAGCATTTCGACGGAGTCAGCAAGACTGGCATCCACTTCTCGCTCGACAAGTTCGAGCAGAAGAAGCTCGTCTCGCATCTCTCGGCCTACACAGCGAGCTACGACACCCTGAGCGACGTGCGCTACCAATGGCACCTGAGGGACGTCACGATACGTGAGTTGCGAGGCATGAGGGAGAAGATAACGCACTACGACCTGATAGATTCCATCATCCGCATGGAGCCGCGCGACTTCCTCTTCATCCGCAACCAGCAGGAGACAATGACCAATGCCGAGTTGCGGGAGTACATCGACAAGCAGCGCAATCGGGGCAGCGGCAACCTGAGCATCTTCGAGGTGGAGTACTACAAGCGCTATGCCTCGCCCTTCGCCGCCTTTATCCTCTCCTCCATCGGCATGTCGCTCTCCTCGCGAAAGCGCAAAGGAGGTATGGGACTTGCGCTCGGCACAGGTATTGCCCTGAGTGCCACCTACATCCTGCTGCAAGGAGTTTCGGCAACCTTCTCCACCAATGCAGGTATGCACCCGGCCCTTGCCGCCTGGATGCCCAACATACTCTACACAATGATTGCAATCTACCTTTACCGCAAGGCACCGAGGTGATTGGGATTAGGGATTAGGGATTAGGGAATAGGGATTAGGGACAATAATAAATTGTAAATTGTAAATCATCAAATAGTAAATTACGTGGATTTCTACGATTTAGACCTCAATGACTATGTCCTCGATGCGCTCGATGACATGAATTTCACCGAAACGACTCCCATCCAGGAGCACGCCATCCCGCCCATTCTGGAGGGAAGGGACGTGATGGGCGTAGCGCAGACGGGTACGGGCAAGACGGCAGCCTATTTGCTGCCAGTGTTGAGTTTGCTTGCCGACGGCGGTTATCCCAAGGATGCCATCAACTGCGTCATCATGTCGCCCACCCGTGAACTTGCCCAGCAGATAGACAGCGCTATGCAGGGCTTTGCCTATTATCTCAACGACGTTAGCAGTGTGGCTGTCTATGGAGGCAACGACGGCATCCGCTACGATCAGGAGAAACGGGCCATGCAGAGCGGAGCGGACGTGGTGATTGCCACGCCTGGCCGTCTCATCAGCCACCTCAGCCTCGGCAATATCGACCTCAGCCACGTCTCGTTCTTCATCCTCGACGAAGCAGACCGTATGCTCGACATGGGCTTCTGCGACGACATCCTCCTGATAGAGAAGGCACTGCCCAAGGAGCACCAGACCATCATGTTCAGCGCAACGATGCCTGGCGACATTTTGAACCTGGCACACACAATCTTACGCAATCCTGTTGAAGTGAAGCTTGCAGTCAGCAAGCCTGCCGACAACATCCGCCAGAGTGCCTATCTCTGCTACGAACCTCAGAAGCTGATGGTCGTCAAGCATATATTTGAGCAGGAGCCGCCGCACCGTGTCATCATCTTTGTTGGTTCAAAGAAGAAGACGAAGGAGCTTGCCATCAGCATCATCCGTGCCGGCTACAACGCAAGAGCCATGCACAGCGACCTGACGCAGGCAGAGCGCGACGAGGTGATGTTCCAGTTCCGCAGCGGAAAGATTGACATCCTCGTGGCAACGGACATCGTGGCACGCGGCATCGACATCGACGACATTGCCATCGTCATCAACTTCGATGTGCCGCGCGACGAGGAGGACTATGTGCACCGCATCGGCCGTACAGCCCGAGCCGGTCGCGGAGGCCGTGCCGTCACGCTTGTGAATGAAAAGGACATGCACTACTTCCGCCAGATAGAACGCTTCCTCGGGAAGGAGATTGAGAAGGAGCAGATGCCCGAAGAGTTCGGAGAAGGCCCGAAGGCTCACTCCAACCCTATACAAAAGAAAGGGAGAAAGAGACACTACTATCATGGCAAGGGAAGAGGCAAAGGAAAAGGTGCAAAGGGTAAGAAATAACTATGAACTACAGATTATCCGGCGAACAATACGCCGCAAGCAAGTACATACAGCTGCAAGTCAGTGAGCCAATGCCGCTCATGGATTTCCTGATGAAGGAGATGAGCGGCATCAGCCGCAACAGGGTCAAGGATTTGCTTCAAGGTCACGGCATCCAAGTTGACAGGAAGCTCGTCACCCAGTACGACTTCCAGCTCAGCCCGGGGCAGACGGTTCTCGTCAGCCGCCACAAGCGCAGCACAGAGCTTCAGAGCAAGTACGTCAAAATCATCTACGAGGACAAGGACATCATCGTCATCGAGAAGTCCGAAGGCATCCTCAGCATGGCATCCGCTCCGGGGCAGTACTGCGTGAAGACCATCCTCGACGAGTACTTCCACAAGCGCCACTTCCGATGCACGGCTCATGTGGTGCACCGCCTCGACCGCGACACAAGCGGGCTGATGATTTATGCCAAGAACCTCGAGATAAGGAAAATACTCGAAGAGGACTGGCACAACATCGTCTATGACCGCCGCTATGTGGCTGTGCTCTGCGGGGAGATGGAGCAGGAGGGCGGCACCGTACATTCCTGGCTCAAGGACAACAAGGCATACATTACTTATAGCAGTCCCACGGACAACGGCGGCAAGGAGGCCATCACCCACTACCGCCGCATTGCCACCAACGGTCGCTACACGCTGGCGGAGATGCGCCTCGAGACTGGTCGCAAGAACCAGATTCGCGTCCACATGAAAGACCTCGGCTATCCCGTGGCTGGCGACGACAAGTACGGAAACGGACTCAACCCCCTGCACCGCCTTGCCCTCCACGCCTTCCGCCTCTACTTCTACCATCCCCGAACAGGGGAACCGATGAAGTTCGAGACCCCCCACCCCACCTCCTTTGTAAGGTTATTTCAAAATTCAATAACCAATAACCCTTCAATAACCTATAATCAATAACCAATAACCAATAACCAATAACCAATAACCTATAACCATTAACTAATCATTATGAAAAAGATTTGTTCATTCGCAGCCATCGTAGCTGCAAGTCTCACACTTACATCGTGTGGCATCAACGCTTTAGCACCCACGACTGGCGCAGCAACAACGACAACAGCTGCCACTACCACAACCACCGGCGATGCTCTCGGCAGTCTCTTGGGCGGCACCCTCGGACAATCGGGCAGCGGACTGCTTGGCACAGTGCTTTCCAGCCTTCTGGGCAACACCACTTCACAGCAGTCACTCGTCGGCACCTGGACCTACAGCGGCCCCAAGGTTGTCTTCGAGAGCGAGAACATCCTCTCCCAGCTTGGCGGCCAGGTGGTCAGCAGCAATCTCGAGTCGAAGCTCGGCGCACAGCTCCAAAAGATGGGCTTCACGGCTGGCAAGTCCGCGCTCGTCCTCAATTCCGACAACAGCTGCACCCTGGCTCTGGGCAACAAGTCGTGGCCTGGAACATACGTCTATGACGCCAGCACCAACAAGATGACGCTGACCGGCGTGCTCGGCTTGGCTCAGATGACCTGCACCGTTTCCGTACAGGGCAACCAGCTCTACATGCTCTTCGAGGCCGACAAGCTGCTTGCCGTCGCCACCTCTGTCAGCGCCAACAGCGCCAGCACCCTCTCTTCCCTGCTCAAGAGCTATACAGGCCTGAAGCTCGGTTGGGTGATGACGAAGTAAACCCCAAGTTTCAAGAATAGAAAAAGCCCTCCTGCCATCCTGGCAAGGGGGCTTTTTCTTTATCTCAAGTTGTTTAACTTCCAATAATCAGCAACCAGATAACCCCGAACGGCAAGCTGTAAAATCTGGAACAGCGAGTTACAAAACCCTACGCAGCGAGCCTAATAGTTATTTTCAAGCCGTGAAAATATATTATCAAGCTTTGAAAATATATTATCAAGCCGTGAAAATATATTTTCAAGCCTTGAAAATAGTTTGTAGGCAGGTTATGTAGGGTTTTGTCAGAAGTCGAGGTCGATTTTTATGGCTTCGTCGTCGGCTTTTGGACGCTCTTCCGGTTGGCCCTGTGCATTGTCGCCAATGAAGGTCATGGCCTGCTGGAGTGCTTCGCCGAACTTGCCGAAATCCTCGCGGAAGAGGAATATCTTGTGCTTCTCGAAGCTGACCTGCGGCATTTCCTGGGTACCGCCCTGTCCCTGCATCTTCTTGCTTTCTGTGATGCAAAGGTACTGTTCGCCACGACGGTTCTGCTTCACGTCGATGTAATAAATGCGCTGACCCGCCTTGACGGTGCGCGAGAAGAGAATGTCTGTTTCCATAAGTGCTTTTACCGTTTTGCTCCCCAAATTTCTTCTTATTTCCGCTAACTGCCAAAAAAAGATGAAGGAAAATGTCGCTTTTTGCACTAAAATGACTAACTTTGCACTCTCTTTGAACATTGAAGGACTATGATTAACCGTGAATTGATACGCATCAAGCTTGTGCAGGTGCTTTACTCCTACATCCAAAAAGGCATCTACAAACCCGACGTTGCCGAAAAGGAACTGCTGCTGAGCATGGACAAGGCATACGACCTCTACAACTACCTGCTGATGCTGTTGGTCGAGGTGGGACGCATGTCGGTGCGTATGCATGAGATGCGAGTGGCCCGCAGCAAGAAGCTGAAGGACGGAGTGACGTGGAGCCGCAAGTTTGTGGACAACCGCTTCATCATCCAGTTGGAGTCGAACCGCCAGCTGCGGAGCTATTGTGCCGAGCAGCGCCTCAGCTGGGCAGACCAGGAGGACTTCGTGCGCGACCTATATAATAAGGTGGAGCAAAGCGATTTCTACCACAAGTACATGTTCAGCAACACTTCCTCATACGAGGAGGACCGCGAAATCTGGCGGCTCATCTACCGCCACCTCATCTGCAACAACGACAATCTGGCCAACCTGTTGGAGGACATCAACGTCTATTGGAACGACGACAAGTTCATCGTTGACACCTTCGTGCTCAAGACCATCAACCGCTTCACGGAGAACAGCACGGCAGCGGAGCCGCTGATTCCCGAGTACAAGTCCGACACAGACCGCGACTTCGCCACCAAGCTTCTGTACCGCGCCATCGTGGGACAGGAATACTTCAACGAACTCATCGCCTCCACCACCCGCAAGTGGGAGCTGTCGCGCATTGCCATGATGGACAAGATTATCCTGCAGCTGGGTCTGGCGGAGATAACCACATTCCCCAACATCCCCCTCAGCGTTAGCATCAACGAATATGTCGAGATTGCCAAAATGTACAGCACCCCAAAGAGCGGGAAGTACATCAACGCCACCCTCGACACCATTGCCAAGAGACTCATGGAAGAGGGAAAGCTGGTGAAGGAAAGCCCCACCCCTACCCCCACCAAAGAAGAGGAAGAATAAATAGCTAAATCGTCAAATCGACAAATAAATAGTAAATAGTAAATAGTAAATCGTCAAATAGTAAATTATGTTCACATTACTCCAAGCAGCACCGGGCGGCGGCAACATGTCGTTCCTGCTGATGATGGTGGTTATCTTCGCCATCATGTGGTTCTTCATGATTCGTCCGCAACAGAAGAAACAGAAAGAGATACAGAACTTCAGGGCTGGCATCACCAAGGGACAGCAGATTGTCACCGCCGGCGGCATCTATGGCACCGTAAAGGACATCGACGAGGTAAACAACATCCTCAAGGTGGAGATTGCCAGCGGCATCTGCATCAAGGTGGATCGCGGCAGCGTCTTTGCATCTCCGCAGCCAGCACAGTAAAAGAGACAGACCATGCCGAGGGTCGAACGCATCTATGAGAAGTGGAAAGGCCTGCTGTTCGGAACGAAAAGTCACGAACTGCTCGTCTTCTGTTTCTTTCTTGCCGTTTCCTTCGGTTTCTGGCTCCTGCAGGCGCTCAATGAGACGCTTGAACACGAGGTGCAGGTCAGCCTCAGGCTCGACAATGTTCCTTCCGATGTGGTCATCATCGACTCGCTGCCCCCGTCCGTCAGCGTTGTCCTGCACGACAAGGGGCTTACCCTCGCGCGCCAAAACTTCACCACCTTATTCCGTCCCAACCGGCTGGATATTGATTTCTCCAAATACGACACGGGAAAGAAAGAAGCCGAGGTCAACATCTCTGCTGCCGATATGCAAAGGATGCTGGGACGCCTGTTTGTCTCAACGGCAATGATACAATCCATCCGCCCCGACACGCTTCGCTTCTCATACAATCACGGACTGTCCCGGACACTCCCCGTCAGGTTGGCAGGCACAGTCAAAGCCTCGCCGGAGAACTACATCCAGAGCATCCGCATCGAGCCGGACTCGATTCGTGTCTTTGCCCCCGCTGCCATCCTCGACACGATGCACGCCGTCTATTCCGAAACAATCCTGCTGGAAGGCTTGCGCGAAGCTGGGACATACTCAATAGGACTCCGCCGAGAGAAGCTGTTGAAGTACGACCCCGAACAAATCAGCATCAAAGTGGGTGTAGGCTATTATACGGAGAAGACCGTCCGCGTGCCTGTGATAGGGCTGAACTTCCCCGCAGAGAAGAGGCTCCGCACCTTCCCCGCAGAAGTGTCTGTCACCTTCCGCGTGGAGTCCGGCCGTTTCCACAGAGTCAAAGCAGATGAGTTTGTGCTTGCCACAACCTACGAGGAACTGTTGCAAAACACGGAAGACAGCAAGCTTCTCCTTCACCTGAAGACCGTCCCCGAAGGAGTCTCGGATGTCAGAATATCGCCGCAAGAAGTGGACTACCTCATAGAGCAAGTAGCTGCGGAAGTTGAAAATTGATAAATGACAGTTGAACGGTGAAGACGATAGGCATAACAGGCGGCATAGGTAGCGGAAAAAGCTACGTTTCGGACATCCTGCGGAGGGAGTTCGGCATTCCTGTCTATGACTGCGACATGGAAGCCAAACGACTGACTGCCACCGACCCCGAGATACGAGAGAAGCTCATCCGGCTTGTCGGTTCAGAAGTCTTCGACGGACAAAAACTCAACAAGCAGCTCCTCGCCGACTACCTCTTTGCCAACCCCGAGAATGCAAGCAAGGTCAATGCCATCATCCATCCAGCCGTGCTCCGGGACTTTGAGAGATGGGTGGCCTCCCCCGTCCCCTCCCAAGGAGGGGGGAGCCATCCCGAAGTGCCTCGTCCATTCTCCCCTCTTTTGGAGGGGTCGGGGGAGGCTTTGGTCTGTCTGGAGAGTGCCATCCTCTTCGAGAGCGGCTTCAATGCCTATGTGGATAAAGTCCTCTTCGTCGATGCTCCCGAAGATGTCCGCCTTCGCAGAGCCATGCAGCGCGACACAGCCACAGAAGCACAAATCCGTGCGCGAATGAAGATGCAACAACCCGAACTGCACCGCCAGCAAGCCGACTTCATCATCGACAACAGCACACCCGACGACACAAGATTATTGGAACAATTGAGAAAGGTTATTGGTGATTGGTTATAGGTTATTGAAGCCACATTGCATTTAGTTATAAACCCAAGAACAGTCAACAGGTCAAATAATACAATAACCATTCCCCAAAATTCAATAACCCATAACCTATAACCAATAACCATTCCTCTCTATTCAATAACCCATAACCCATAACCATTCCACCCTCCCCTAAATTCAATAACCTATAACCTATAACCAATAACCATTCCACCCTCCCCTAAATTCAATAACCTATAACCAATAACCATTAACTCAAGATGCTCGAAACAATTTTAGCCATTTCCGGCAAGCCCGGACTCTACAGACTCGTTTCACGAGGCAACCGCAGCCTCATCATTGAAACCCTCGATGCACAGAAGAAGCGTATGCCAGCCTTCGCAGCCGACAAAGTCATCTCTCTGGCCGACATCGCCATGTACACCGACGAAAAAGAAGTGCCTCTTCGCGAAGTGCTGAACAACATCAAGAAGAAGGAGGACGGCAAGGCTGCCGCTATCGACTGGCGCAGTGCTTCCAAGGAGGAACTCTATGCCTTCCTCGGCGAGGTGTTGCCCAACTTCGACCGCGACCGCATCTACACAAGCGACATCAAGAAGCTTGTGCAGTGGTACAACATCCTCATCGAGAATAACCTGACCGACTTCGACGAAGCCCTCAAGGAAACCGACGGCGACAACATCGACGACAGAAAGTAAGGGGAGCATATCTCCTAAGTTCCCCATGTGACAAAACAAAGAGAGGCCCGTGCAAATAATGCCGAGCCTCCCTTTGTTTATTGAGATGATTTGGTCTACTTCACCAAAACTTCAGGTTTAGACACAAAAAAAGCCTCTCAACGGAATACATTGAAAGGCTGAATTGCGGGCGGTATATAATCAACATCTAAAGACACGAAAGACACAAATAAAGAATAGTCATAACACAAATTGCTATAAATAGCCCTCGGATGTTTTATTCATGTCAAGAATTAGAGAATTAGAGAATTGTTATTTGCTGTTGATGATTGAATCTATGCGAATTGGAGAATTGATGTTTGCAGGAGCAAACATTTTCTCTCATTCTTGCTAATTCACCTTAACTCATAAAATAAAATTGACTTTCCCCTTTTGGTCGTCGAGCTAAAGCTTCTCTAATTCTCCAATTCTTGATAATAAGATTTCTGTGCTTTCCGTGCTTTCTGTTTGAGATAAAATAATTAGAGCTTTTCGTGTCTTTAGATGTTGAATTAAATTAGTAGAGGAACACCCTTATGTTCTTGGCGCTGCCGGGGGCGCCTTGCTCGGCACGCGGCAGGTACTCGATGCCCATGAGCTGCTGCTCGGAGCCAAGGTCGATGACAAGCAGATGAGGCGTTGAGGCTCCCTTTTCTGTCTGCCAGTAGGTGCTTTCTTGAAGGTCGAAGACCTTGTCGCCGAGGTGGTTGCCGTTCTCGTCTTCAGAATCGGCATACTTCACCGTCCAAGGCTCGCGGCTGATGCGCTCGCCCGGTTTGCTGAGAGCATAAAGCTCGGCAATGGCTGTCACATCGCCTTCCTTTTGCGTGCTTTGAACCTCGATGGCAAGGTGGCGACCGCGATAGGAACTCTTGAAGTTGAGTGTCTGCCAGCCGTTGCCAGCCTTCAGTTCGCCCTCGAAGACAGGGTTGCGGGAGTTAAGGTCGGGCTTGTCGCCGGGGTTGTTGTGCTTGTTGTTCTTCTCAAGCTGGAGCTTGTTAAGCTCCGGCTCTGCCTGTCCCCATACGACGCGCTCTGATGGGCCTGCAATGTCGAGGACAATCACCTCGTTCTTGCCCTTTTTGAGCCAACAGCCAGGCACATAGAGCGTCTGCTGCGGGCCTATGCTCCAAATGCGTCCCATGGCGTGACCGTTCACCCATACCTGTCCTTTGCCCCACTTCTCGAAGTTGAGGAACGTGTCGCCCACCTTCTTGAGGTCGAAGTAACCGCGATAGTAGCCACGACCGAAGATGAGGTCGTCGGCTTCCTTGGCATATCTGTAGCCGCGACCAATGTGTGGCTCGTTGAGCATTTCGCGAGTGGTGGGCTTGGACTTCTGCTCCTCGAAAGCCTTCACAGCCACCTCATAGTCATCAGGAATGCGCATACATTCCCACTGGTTGGGTGTATAGGTGACTTCTACCTTATCCACTTCGCCCACATGCGAACTGAAGCTTGTCGTGATGGTCGGGTTGCCAATCAGTCCCTTGAAGTCCTTGATGGCGCGTCCGAAGTTGATGCGCCCCATGCCTTCCACGAGGATTTGCAGCTCTTGGCTCTGCTTGATGGGCGGCAAGGTGAGCGACTTCTCATTCTTCACGCGGTCAATCTTGCCCATATACTTGCCGTCGATAAAGACCTGTGCGAAGTCGTGGGCTTCGAGAGTAAGTGTTGTCTGGCTTGTAGAGAGATTCTTGCCATCTTGCGGAATCTCTGGCAAGCGAGTGGTATAGAGCACAGCGCCCCACCCCATGTCAAGCTCCTCGAAGGTCTTTGGGCGGTCGCCATGAGCTTCCTCTTTGTGGTCCCACCATGTATATTTGTAGTCAAAGCCGTTGAAAAGCGGAGCGAACTCGGTCAGCTCGAACTCAGGAACGGTAATGATAGGCATAGGAGCTTTGGGAACAGCAGGAAGCCCCCTCCCCGCTCCCCCTTTGGAGGAGTGCTTCTCCATCATCTTCCTGAGCTCCCAAAACTTTGGCGTAGGAAGGCCCCACTCGTTGATGGGAGCGTCGTAGTCGTAGCTCGTCACATCTGGCGCAAAGCCGGGGCTGTTGGCACCTGCCCAATGGCCGAAGGAGGTGCCGCCGTGGGTCATGTAGAGCGAGAAGCTGATGCCTTTCGAGAGCATCTCGTCCATGCCCTCCACCATATCCTTGGCGGGACGTGTCTCGTGCCGTGCGCCCCACTTGTCGAACCAGCCGCTCCAGAACTCGGAGCACATCTTGGGAGCATTGGGTCGAAGCTCACCAAGGCGGCGGAACTGCTCGTCGATGTTGGCGCCTGTGCCGAAGTTCATGGTCCAAGTCAAGTCGTCGAGGCCGTTCTTCTCAAAATTAGAAGACCAGTCGCATTGGAAGAGTGACAGCTCCTTGCCGTAAATAGAGCGCAGGCAATCGCGTATCTCGCTAACGTAGGGCTTATCCTCGCCATACGAGCCGTATTCGTTCTCCACCTGCATCATGATGATGGGGCCGCCGTTCTGGATGGTGAGGGGCTTCAGCTGCTCGCCCACCTTCTCTTCGAAGAGCTTCACGCGCTCCATGAAGTAAGGGTCGCGCTCGCGCAACTTGATGTCCTTCTTCTTCAGGAGCCACCAAGGCAGGCCGCCCATCTCCCATTCGGCACAAACGTAAGGGCCTGGGCGAACGATGACATACATGCCGTTACGTTGTGCTATGCGGCAGAACTCGGCCACGTCGTTATTGTCCGTGAAGTTGAACTCGCCCTCCTTCTGTTCGTGAATGTTCCAGAAGATGTAGATGCAAACGGAGTTCATGCCCAGCGCCTTGCACATCTGGATGCGATGCTCCCAATAGGGACGCGGGATGCGGGGGTAATGCACCTCGGCAGCCTTCACAATGAAAGGCTCGCCACCAAGCAGGAAGGTCTTGTCGCCTACCGTAAAGTTGTCTGCACTAATGCTTGCAGAGAATGCCATCAAGGCAATGAGTGCTAAATACTTGAATAGTTTCATAGTTGTTATTTAGATATGAGTTTTTGTCCGTTCTTGATGTAAACGCCCCGAGGCAATTTACCATTTACCATTTGCCTACCGCTTAAATCAAAGTACATGCTCTCTCCCTTTAAGGGAGAGTTGGAGAGGGTCTCCTTTATGCCGTCGGGGTCTTCAAGAGACGACATGACTACCGTGACGACGGAACGGCTTGGGAGCTTCAGGTTGGCTGCATCCCGCTGGTCTGGGTCGAACTGCAGGTTGTGGCTGTTGTCTGTGACAAAGACCTTGACATCCTCTGCTTCCAAGCCTGTGAGCGAAAGGCTGACCTCGCGGCTCCCCTTGTCCATATTGACGAATACGGCAACCAGCGTGTCCGCATCAGGCGAGAGCCAGGCAGTCCCCATTAGGGCATTCAGCTCATCTGCTCCGGCCGTCTCTACCCGTTGATACCCGGGACGGATGAAGCGGCTGTAGTTGCCGAGCACCCAGAGGTTCTTGTCGGCTGTCAGGATGCCTCCCAGCTTGATGTCGGCATTGCTTTCCTCGCCAGTGTCGGTGGTCGCATTCAGGCGGATGAGGTGGAAACGGTTCTTTTGTCCCCATTTCTCCTGCGCAAAGGCAGTCCAGTAGCTCCAGCCTGTCATGTTTCCGTACGCCAGGTCGCAGTAGATGACTTTTCCCATGTAGAGCGCAATGTCCATCTTGCTTGCCGTCCCATAGTCTCCCGTGAATCCTGCTTCGGCGGAAGGAGCGTCGTCGAGCATCGACCATTCTGTCTGTATAATTTCAAGGCCGTACTCCTCCGCTTTTGCCCGAGCTGTCTCGCGGACTTGTTTCAGGGTTTCGTTGTCGCCCACAGACCAGTAGCTGTGGCCTGCCACCGCCTTTGCCACAGAAGCGAGACTGCCGACGTAAGTGGATGTGTTGGAGCGTTTGAAGAAGGCATCCACCTGATTGTTGCCATGAGCGTTCGTCCCGGCATAGAGGTTGTACCATGAGCCTGCCTCTGGTATCAGGATTTTCGTGGAGAGCTGGCGGTTGCTGATGCTCTTGTCAAGCTCTCTGGCAAGCTTTCGGATGTCCGTGTTCTCCCAAGGCGCACCCTCCTGCCCGTCCTTCCAGTCATATTGAGGCTCGTTGACGGGCGAGATGTAGGTGATGTTGTAGCCTTCGTCGGCAAAGTGCTGTGCAGTGGTGGCAAGGAACTCCGCAAACTCGTCGAAATTGGTGGTTTTCAGGTTGCAGGTCAACGTCTGGCCGTTCGTGTTGGCTTTCCCCGACTTCGTGTAATAGATTGGCGGGGAGTTGGAGAACAGGACAAAATGCTCTACACCATATTCCTTTGCCTGCTGCATGAACCACTGCTGTCCGTCGCACCGCGTCCAGTCGTAAGTGCCGTCCTCGTTCAAGAAGCATTCCGTGCGGTGTATCTCCTCCTCGATGTTGCTGTCGTCGCCTTGCGAAGCTGAACCCGCACCGACATTCACCCGCCAGCACGACAGCCCGATGCCCTCGGGGTTGCCGTCGGCGTCCATCCCTCTGCTGAAGAGCCATTTGGCAGCCTTTGTCTTCTGCGTCTTGCTGAAGTAGTCGCTCACGAACTCTGCCGACCAGCAGTCGCTCGAACCGAAGTCCTGGATGGTCTGTTTCTTCATCGAGACATCGACTGTCACATTGGCTCGAGGCAGCGTTTCGCCTGCGCTCAACGTGATGTCGTCGAAGCAATATGTCGCTTTGTCCCAGCCCGATGTCGGGTCGCTCCAGTTGCAGCTGAGGATGATGTAAATGCTCTTTAACGTCTTGCCGTAGAAGTTCGCCAAATCGAAGCTGAGGCGTTCCCATTCCCCGTCGGCCGAGAGCTTGCCCTGAAAGAGCTGCCCGCTCTCCTCATAGGTGTTGATGCCGATGCGCATGTTCTTCGGCTGGATGCTGCGATAGGCCAGAAGCGAGAGGATGCGGTTGTCGTCGGTGATGGTGACAGGCTGTTTCATGTCGAGAATCAGGAAGTTCTTCCACCAGCCTGCATCGGCGACATTTATGGCGGTGACGCACTTTTCGGAGGTGTTGATGCCGGTCTTCGACGGATTGTTCCTGACGCGGGGAACCGCAGAGAAGAGGCTGCTGTCGTAGCCCGTGCCAATTCTCAGCGTGCCCGTCGTTCCGTTCTCGAAGTCGGCAAGCACTTCCTGTGCCTGAATCTTTTGACCCGCCGCGCAGACGAGAATAAGCAGGATGCAGATGATTTGCTTCATTTCTACTTTCATATTTTACTAACAGCCTTTCGTGTGCAAAGGTACGAATTTTCTGCAACACTTGCAACAGTTGCAACACGCAAAATCGAGAAAAAAGAAGGTGCTATATATTATTATATACTTAATACCATTATGTAATTATTGATATATAATATATAGGGAAGCCCCTCGCCCCGAAACAACATGTTGCAACTGTTGCAAGTGTTGCAGGCGAGTCTAAGTGCACAATTAGGCACACCTAAACCGGCAACCAGGCAAAGCTTCAATAACCTCTATCTTCTTCTATTCTTCACTTTTCCTTTCGAGCAGGACGACGTTCTCGACGTGCTGGGTGTGGGGGAACATATCGACGGGCTGGATGCGCTTCACTTCGTAGGCGGTGGAGAGGAGCTGCAGGTCGCGGGCTTGTGTGGCGGGGTTGCAGCTGACATATACGATGCGCTGCGGGTCGGCGAAGAGGATGGCGTCGATGACGTCGGGATGCATTCCGGCGCGTGGCGGGTCGGTGATGATGATGTCGGGCTTGCCGTGCTTCTCGATGAAGTCCTTGCAAAGGATGTCTTTCATATCACCGGCAAAGAATTCGGTGTTCCCGATGCCGTTTATCTTGGAGTTGACCTTTGCATCCTCGATGGCCTCGGGCACGTATTCTATGCCGATGACTTTGCGGGCGTGCCTTGCCACGAAGTTGGCGATGGTGCCGGTGCCGGTGTAGAGGTCGTAAATAAGAGGCAAAGACCCACCCCTGCCCTCCCTTAAAGGGAGGGAGTCCTCCCCCTTTAAGGGGGAGTTAGAGAGGGTCTTCACTACTTTATACAATATATAGGCTTGTTCGGTATTGGTTTGGTAGAAACTCTTGGGGCCAACCTTGAAGCGAAGGCCTTCCATTTCGAGGAAGATGTGGTCGGTGCCGCTGTAGAGCTGCACGTCGAGGTCGCCGATGGTGTCGTTGAACTTCTCGTTGTTGACCCAAAGGAGGCTCGTTATCTCGGGGAAGGTCTCGTGCATCCATTGCATCAGAGACATTGCTTGCTCTTGAAGTTCTTCACTTTTCACTTCAAAAGGTGCGAAGCAGAACTGCATCAGCACCATCAACTCTTTCGTGTTCGAGAGCCGAATCATCATGTTCCGCAGGAGGCCGTGGTGCTCGCGGGCGTTGAAGAAAGTGAGGCCGTGCTCGTAGGCATACTTCTGGACCCCGTTACGCAGGCGGTTGTTGATGTCCTCCATAAGGTGGCACTCGCGGATGGGCAGTATCTTGTCGAAGGCGCTGCCCGTGTGGTAGCCGACGGCTCCGGGAAGGTCGAACTGCTTGCCCGAGCGTATCTCCTCTTCCGTCAGCCAGATTTTATCCGAGAAGCCGAACTCCAGCTTGTTGCGGTAGCATCTGGTCTTTGCAGAGCCGAGGATGGGGTCGCATTCGGGCAAGGGGATTTTGCCGATGCGCTCCAGGTTGTCCATCACCTGCTTTTGCTTGTAGCGCAGCTGGTCTTCGTAGGGGAGAATCTGCCACTTGCAGCCGCCGCACACGCCATAATGGGGGCAGAAAGGCTCCGCGCGGCGTTCGCTCTTCTTGTGGATGTGCGTGCATACCGCCTCGGCGTAGTGATGCTTCTTCCTCGTGACGCGAAGGTCAACCACATCGCCCGGCACAACGTAAGGCACAAAGACCACCAAATCATCTATGCGGACAAGCGCCTTTCCTTCGGCCGCCACGTCCTGTATCTCCACTTCCCTGTAAACGGGCAATTCCTTCTTCTTCCTTGACATCGGGTTAATTTACGATTTGACGATTTACGATTTACTATTTGACTTCTTCAACCAGTCGTTTTGATGTGCAAAAGTACATATTTTAGCTTAAACGGCAAAATTATTCACCGTGAATTATGAATTATGAATTATTTATTATACCTTTGCGCAAGTGATAAATCATATAACACATAATAACAGTAATAAAATTATGAGTCAGAAACGTGTTTACACCTTCGGCAATGGACAAGCAGAAGGTAATGCGCAGATGCGCGAACAGCTGGGCGGCAAGGGTGCCAACCTGGCTGAAATGAATCTCATCGGTGTCCCTGTTCCTCCAGGCTTCACCATCACCACCGACGTGTGCAACGAGTACTACGAGGTTGGTCAGGAGAAGATTATGGAGCTGCTGAACGACGACGTGATGGCAGCCGTGAAGCACATCGAGGTGCTGATGAACTCCAAGTTCGGCGACGCCCAGAACCCGCTGCTCGTCAGCGTTCGTTCGGGTGCCCGTGCCTCTATGCCCGGTATGATGGACACCATCCTGAACCTCGGTCTCAACGATGAGGTGGCAGAAGGCATGGTGAAGAAGACCGGTAACCCCCACTTCGTATATGACAGCTACCGCCGCTTCGTGCAGATGTACGGCGACGTTGTGCTCGAGCTGAAGCCCGCCAACAAGACCGACATCGACCCGTTCGAGGAAATCATCGAGCAGGTGAAGGCCATCCGTGGCGTGAAGCTCGATAAGGACCTCAGCGTAGAAGAGCTGAAGGAGCTTGTCGTTCGCTTCAAGAAAGCCATCAAGGAGCGCACAGGTAAGGACTTCCCCAACGACCCCATCGAACAGCTCTGGGGTGCCATCTGTGCTGTGTTCCGCAGCTGGATGAACGAGCGCGCCATCCTCTACCGCAAGATGGAAGGCATACCCGACGAGTGGGGAACAGCCGTCAGCGTAATGGCAATGGTATTCGGCAACATGGGCGACACCTCCGCAACTGGTGTATGCTTCAGCCGCGACGCTGCCAATGGCGAGAACCTCTTCAACGGTGAGTACCTCGTAAACGCTCAGGGTGAGGACGTTGTGGCTGGTATCCGTACGCCGCAGCAGATTACCAAGATTGGCTCTCAGCGCTGGGCAGAACGTGCCGGCATCAGCGAGGAAGAGCGCGTAGCCAAGTATCCTTCTATGGAAGAGGCTATGCCCGAAATCTACAAGGAGCTTGACGCCATCCAGAACAAGCTGGAAGAGCACTACCGCGACATGCAGGACATGGAGTTCACCGTACAGGAAGGCAAGCTGTGGTTCCTGCAGACCCGTAACGGCAAGCGCACAGGCGCCGCTATGGTGAAGATTGCCATCGACCTGCTCCACGAAGGCAAAATCGACGAGAAGACCGCCATCAACCGTTGCGAGCCTCAGAAGCTCGACGAACTGCTGCACCCCGTATTCGACAAGAAGGCACTCTCCACCGCCAAGGTGATTGCACAGGGTCTGCCCGCAAGTCCCGGTGCTGGCTGCGGTCAGATTGTGTTCTTTGCCGACGACGCTCAGGCTTGGCACGCAGACGGCCACAAGGTTGTCCTCGTCCGCATCGAGACCTCTCCCGAAGACCTCGCAGGCATGAGTGCCGCAGAAGGCATCCTTACCGCTCGCGGCGGCATGACCTCTCATGCAGCTGTTGTGGCTCGCGGCATGGGCAAGTGCTGCGTCTCTGGCGTTGGCTCGCTGACTGTTGACTACAAGGCCAAGACTGTCGAAATCGATGGCGTTGTCTATAAGGAAGGCGACTACATCTCCATCAACGGTACTACAGGTCAGGTTTATGCCGGTGAAGTGCCCACGAAGGCTGCTGAACTCAGCGGCGACTTCAAGGAGCTGATGGACCTCTGCGACAAATATACCAAGCTGCAGGTTCGCACCAACGCCGACACGCCCCACGATGCTGAGGTAGCCCGCGCATTCGGTGCCAAGGGTATCGGTCTGACACGTACGGAGCACATGTTCTTCGACGACCAGAAGATTATCGCTATGCGTCAGATGATTCTCGCCGACAGCGCAGAAGGTCGCGAGAATGCTCTTGCAAAGCTCCTGCCTTACCAGAAGGCCGATTTCAAGGGCATCCTGAAAGCTATGGACGGACTGCCAGTGAATATCCGTCTGCTCGACCCGCCATTGCATGAGTTCGTTCCCCATGACCTCGCCGGTCAGGAGACAATGGCCAAGGAGATGGGCGTTGACCTCGCTACCATCCAGCGTCGCGTAGAAAGCCTCGCCGAGAACAACCCGATGCTCGGTCATCGTGGCTGCCGTCTGGGTATCACCTTCCCCGAAATCACAGCCATGCAGACACGCGCCATCCTCAGCGCCGCTTGCGAGCTGAAGAAGGAAGGCTTCGACCCGAAGCCCGAAATCATGGTGCCCCTCATTGGTATCCTCTACGAGCTGAAGCAGCAGAAGGCCATCATCCAGAAGATAGCTGCAGAAGTCTTCGAAGAGTATGGCGTAAAGGTTGACTTCGAGATTGGTACGATGATTGAGATACCTCGCGCTGCCCTCACAGCCGACCGCATTGCTACCGAAGCTGAGTACTTCTCCTTCGGCACCAACGACCTCACGCAGATGACCTTCGGTTACAGCCGCGACGACATCGCAAGCTTCCTGCCCGCATACCTCGAGAAGAAGATTCTGAAGGTTGACCCCTTCCAGGTTCTCGACCAGAACGGCGTAGGCCAGCTCGTCAAGATGGCCGTCGAGAAAGGTCGCGAGGTTCGTCCTACGCTCCGTTGCGGTATCTGCGGCGAACACGGCGGTGAACCCAGCTCAGTTAAGTTCTGCGCCAAGATTGGCCTCAACTACGCATCTTGCTCTCCCTTCCGTGTGCCCATCGCACGCCTCGCAGCCGCACAGGCTGCTGTAGAGGAGTAATTATCACTCTGATATAATTAACTAAAGGACCTGCTCACAATCGGGCAGGTCCTTTTTTGGTATCTTCAAGTATGCTTTCGACGTATTGGAGATAAAAACGTCGCAGGATATGCGATATTTTGCATTTTTGTTTGGTGATTCAGCATTATTTTAGTACCTTTGTCGCAGAATTTGCGACGTTGTATATGAAATTTTGTCGCATAAAGTACGAATGCATTATGTATATACACGAAAGAGACAATTGGACAAACTTCCGTTGGGACGCTTCTGAGGTGTCACTCCTTCAGGAGAAAGTATTCCGTATGCAGGGCTTGCTTTACGGCAGGTTGAGTTCGTTGGGTTTTGACAGCAAGTTGCGTGCTATGGCCGAGAACCTGACTTATGATGTGGTGTATTCTTCGGAGATTGAAGGCGTCCGGCTGAATGTGGATCAGGTTCGTTCTTCCATAGCCAGAAGGCTGGGCATTGATAACGTGAAATATACTGCTCCTTCACACTATATTGATTCTGTTGTGGGTGTTATGCTTGAAGCTGTACAAAATTATAATCAGCCTCTTAGCAAAGAAAAGTTGTGCGCCTGGCAAGCCGCTTTCTTTCCAACATGCTATAGTGAAGGCGGTCAGATAGAAATAGGACAGTACCGCACGAACGAGGAACATATCGTCAGCGGAATGTTCGGACGCGAAAAGATTCACTATATAGCTCCTTCGCCAGATCGTGTTGGGGAGGAAATGCAAAAGTTCCTCACTTGGTTTGATGGAGATGAGCCAGTAAGCAGCGTCATTCGTTCTGCCATCGCTCATTTCTGGTTTGTGAGCATTCATCCATTCGAGGACGGTAACGGAAGGTTGGCTCGCATCCTTTCAGACATGATGCTGGCTCGTGGAGAGAAGAGTGAGTTCCGTTTCTATAATGTTTCATCACAGATAAATAAGGACAAGAATCACTACTACGACATTCTGGAGCGGATGCAGCATGGCGATGGCGATATAACAGAGTGGTTGGTGTGGTACATGCAAAAATTGGTGGATGCACTTGACGAGGCAGACACCATCGTCACTACCATCTTGAACAAGAGTTTCTTCTGGCAAAAAGCTTCCGCTGTTCCAATGACAGAAAGGCAAACGCAGATGCTCAATCTGTTCCTTGACGGCTATGAGGCAAAGATAACATCCAAGACATGGGCAACATTGGCGAAATGTTCGAAGGACACCGCCATACGTGACATACAGGATCTAGTAGATAAGAACATACTGAAAGAGGACATCCCCGGAGCCAAACGCCCAAGTTACTCCATCGTCTATGATGCAGAGGATTTGACGCAATTCTTCACAGAAGTAAGCATTACTGAAGAAAATGGCATTCCGTATCTAAAAGCCATATTCAAGGGAAAGAAACCTGTGAGTGAAAGATTGTTGAAACTTGATGCGGAGCGATTCCTAAAAGGCGAAGTACCATTAGCCAATCTGCTCAGTAAATATTGCACGTATATCGTTGCAAGTAATTGAGAATAGTTCAATATACAGATAAATCGGAATTTATGTTGAATCCAAGGCATCAACATACTAAAAAGAAGTAATATGGAATATAAGGTTTTGAATAATGGACTGAAAATGCCGATGGTCGGGTTGGGTGTCTATAATATCTCCGAGAGGGAAACCCAAAGAGTGGTCGAAGATGCCGTATCGGTAGGCTATAGGAGTATCGACACTGCTGCTATGTACTACAACGAGAAAGGCGTTGGTGATGCAGTTCGGGCATGTGGAGTTCCCCGTGAAGAACTGTTCATCACGACCAAGATATGCGATTCCTGCTATACGAGGGAGGAAACACTGCGCACAGCCCGCCATTCCATGAAGCAGTTGGGACTTGACTATGTGGATTTGATGCTGATTCACTGGCCTGTCGGAAATCCAACCGTCATGTGGCATACG
>JAFXVN010000081.1 GCA_017524545.1 Bacteroidaceae bacterium | reverse complement strand
TCGTGGGAGTTAAAGAGGACAATACCAAATGAATTTCCTCGCATCCAAAGCTATCGGCCAGCACGAAGTGCTTAACTTCCAGCCAGCTCTGCTGGCTTAACTCCCTATTTAACTCCATCTTATAACTCCCGAAACTTAAATAAATAGTAAATGGCTCAATGGTAAATAGAAAACGGCTTTATCGCGAGGTGGCGGCCTACTTCAAGGAGGCAATGCCGGAGGCTAAGACGGAGCTTCACTACGAGAATCCCTTCCAGTTGCTCGTGGCAGTTATCCTGAGCGCACAATGCACAGACAAGCGCATCAACCAGGTCACGCCCCGCCTCTTCGAGGACTACCCCACCGCCGAGGCGATGGCTTTGGCCACACCCGAAGTCATCTACGACTACATCCGCTCCGTCTCCTACCCCAACAGCAAGGCCAAGCACCTTGTCGAGATGGCGCGAATGCTTTGGGAGAAGCACGGCGGCGAGGTGCCGCAGGACATGAAGCTGCTGACGGCACTGCCCGGCGTAGGCCGCAAGACAGCCAATGTGGTGCTGAGTGTCGTCTGGGGCGAGGCAAGGATGGCCGTCGATACCCACGTCTTTCGCGTCAGCCACAGGCTTGGGCTCGTTCCCGACTCCTGCACCACCCCGCTCTCCGTAGAGCAGATGCTCACCAAATACTTTACAAAGGAAGAGATTCCCGACGCCCACCACTGGCTCATCCTCCACGGCCGCTACACCTGCACCGCCCTCCGCCCCAAGTGCGACAAATGCGGCCTCAGCCACCTCTGCAAAAACGCACGCTTGTGACAAGACCGATTATGCCACAATGTCCACCGCCCCAACCCGAGGCGGTGCTCCTTTTTAATTTATGTTAAAAAGTGTGCTTTCTCCAATAATTCCTAACACTTCATTCTTAACTCTTGATTTTATTCCATACCTTTGCAGCAAAATACCCATTTGAACATGAAAAACTTTTTCCTTATCAATATCCTTCTGTTGAGTGCTTCGGGCATGATGGCAGACACAAATGTAACCAACACCTACATAGAAAACCCTGACTTTGAGGCACGATTCGCGGGATGGGACAACAACGGCTTCTACTTCGTCACCAACTCGAGCTTCAGCCAAAAGCACGGCAAGATATACATGGAGCGGTGGGTGGCCTCGGGTGCCAGGATACCCAATGTAGAGATTAGTCAGAACCTGTACCTGCCCGCTGGAACCTATACCCTGACGGCAGGATGCCAAAACGTGCAACAGTCCGGCAAGATAGCAGAGTGCACAGGAGCAACGCTCTACGCAGGCGACGAGACTGTCACGGTGACAGAGGCAGGGGACTACAGCCTGACCTTCACCGTCCTGCAAGGCGTGACGCGCATCGGCTTCAAAGTGACCTCGACAAATGCAAACTGGGCCTCCATCGACAACGTGAAGCTCATGCGTTTAGACACCAACATAGAGGCGGAACATGCCGAGCTGCAGAAACTCATTGACACCGCAGGAACCGTGCTGGGCGAGGGTGAAGGCGCTGAGGAACTGACCGCTGCCATCGGCGAAGCACAAGCCCTGATTGCAGCCGGCTCGGACGAAGAGATTGGCACAGTGGCAAAACGACTCAGCGACGCCACGCTGAACTATCGCATCCTGAACGCTTCAGGCTCAACCCCAAGAGTGACTTCTACCAACAAGTTCGTGGCAGCAGGTGCCACCATCCTGCTGGGACGCATGACGACAAGCCCGTCATCGGGTACAAGAATCCTGGAGAGAGGCTTCTGCTGGAGCACCAGTCCGGAGCCCACCATCTTCGACAACCGCTCCACACGCACCTTCTCCGCCAATGGCGAAATCTACTGTATGGAGAAACTACAGCCTGGCACAATGTACTACATCCGCCCCTACATCCTGTTGAATAGCTACAAGCTGGCATACGGCGACATCATCAAAGTCCCCACCCTGCCCAAAGGCACTGTGACGGCCGACTACGACAATGGTGGCAGCACGGAGGAGAATTACCGCATCGCCTCGGCCGTCGAGGAAATAAAGTGGCTCTACAACAACATCTCGTCCGTAAAAGGCATCAACCTGAGCGTACACTATAGTGCAGGCACGCCGACAGCCGACTGCTCCTACGGCGGCTGGATGCGCGTGGGAGCCAACGAGTCCTACCAGCAGACAGGAACCATCCTGCACGAGACCAACCATGGAGTAGGCGTAGGAACGAGTGACGTATGGTGGGACGAAGACTACCGTGCCGATGGCAACCGTGGCAAATGGCTCGGCCCCCGCGCCACACAAATGATTCAGTTCCTGAACAAGGACAACAGCGCATACATGACGGGCGACGACACACACATGTGGCCCAGCTCGTCGTACAGCGGCCCGAACTACGGCATCAACGGCTCGTGGGAGGACACCTACAACCCGGAGAATACATTATTATATTATGGCAATGTGCTCATCACACATGCCTTGCATCAAGACGGACTCGTCTGCTCCTCGACAGTTGGATTCGCCTCGCCTGCATACACCTTTGCACAAGACGACGAAACAAAATACTACATCAAGACAACCGACGACGAGTGCGGCAACGAATCATCGCTCCTCTATGTGCTGGAAAGCGGTGCCCTGACCCAGAAGATAGCAGGCGCGGAAGAGGCGAAGGCGGATGACAACTTTGCATGGAACATCACCTACGACCCCAAGACGGCCTACTACTTCCTGCGCAACGTGGGCACAGGAAGGCTGATGACCTGCTCCGGACAACAGTTCAGGACGGTGACACGCACCAAGCCCACCACAGCAGATCGCGTACAGCTGCTCCCGTCGAGGAAAAACTTCAGGAAAGCCACTCTCAACACCTCATCCTACTGGATTACCATCAACAAGGTGGCACTGAGAGCCACAAGCCCGACAGCCGTTGGCGGCATCGGGTTCGATTCGGACGACAATAACACCCAGCAGCACTGGCTCCTGCTCACGGACGAGGAGCTGACGGCCTTCGACGCTGCCACAGGAATCGAAACAATTCAATATTCAGAATCCAAAATTCAAAATGATGAAACCCCTTGGTATGACCTGAACGGGCGGAAGCTCAGTGGCAAGCCCAACAGAAAAGGCGTGTACATTCACGAGGGAAAGAAAATTCTGTACTAATTTCGATAGGTATTGCACTATCAGCATAAGTCGTAACTTTGACCCTGTCGAAGCTACTTTCGCTCGACAATAAAAATAAAAATTCCTTTTATTTTGTATTGTGCTCGCTTATTCGTAACTTTGCGCTCGGAATAGTATTAAATTGCAAACCATAAATCATTAAATTGTAAATCAAAATGACTATTAGTGAATTCAACTTTGCCGGCAAGAAGGCAATCGTGCGCGTTGACTTCAACGTGCCCCTGAACGAGAATGGTGAGATTACCGACGACACCCGCATCCGTGGTGCCCTCCCCACCCTGAAGAAGATTATCGCCGATGGCGGCGCAGCCATCATCATGAGCCACATGGGCAAGCCCAAGGGCAAGGTGAACCCCAAACTCTCCCTCGGCCAGATTCGTGCTGCTGTGGAGAAGGCTTTGGGCTGTCCCGTCGGCTTCGCTCCCGACTGCGCTAAGGCTCAGGCAGAGGCTGCTGCCTTGAAGATGGGCGAGGCATTGATGCTGGAGAACCTCCGCTACTATCCCGAAGAGGAAGGCAAACCCGTCGGCATCGAGAAGACCGACCCCGCTTACGACGAGGCTAAGAAGGCCATGAAGGCCAGCCAGAAAGAGTTTGCCAAGACGCTGGCAAGTTATGCCGACTGCTATGTGATGGATGCCTTCGGCACCGCTCACCGCAAGCACGCCTCCACAGCTGTCATCGCCGACTATTTCGACGCAGACAACAAGATGCTCGGCTTCCTCATGGAGAAGGAGGTGCAGGCCGTTGACAACGTGCTCTCGAACATCAAGCGTCCCTTCGTTGCCATCATGGGCGGCTCAAAGGTCAGCACCAAGATTGGTATCATCGAGAACCTGCTGGGCAAGGTCGATAAGCTCATCCTCTGCGGCGGCATGACCTACACCTTCATGAAGGCTCACGGCGGTGAGATTGGCAACTCTATCGTTGAGCTGGACAAGCTCGATGTGGCTCTCGGCGTGGAAGAGATGGCAAAGAAGAACGGCGTGGAACTCGTTCTGGCCGAGGACAGCGTATGCTGCACAGGCTATGACTTCGGTACATTCAGCGTGAAGCCCGGTGCTGAGGTTAAGATTTTCCCCAGCAACGCTATCGAAGCAGGTTGGGACGGCCTTGACGTTGGCCCCAAGAGTCAGGCGAAGTTTGCAAAGGCTATCGAAGGCGCCAAGACAATCCTCTGGAACGGCCCCGCAGGTTGTTTCGAATGCGACGACTTCTGCGCTGGCAGCCGTGCAGTAGGCGAGGCTGTAGCCAAGGCAACTGCCGAAGGTGCATTCTCCCTCATCGGCGGCGGCGACAGCGTGGCTTGCGTCCACAAGTTCGGCCTTGAGGACAAGGTGAGCTACATCAGCACTGGCGGCGGTGCCCTGCTCGAAGCCATCGAAGGCAAGGTGCTCCCCGGCGTAGCTGCCATTAAAGGATAAAGACCCTCTCTAACTTCCCCTCTAGGGGGAGAATTTATTGAACATTGTTCATCGTACCTTGTACATCGTTCATTGAAACAGATACTACTGGCAATCATAGCCACTATCATGCTGGCCTCCTGCTCCGAGCGACAGGAGGCCACGCAGTCTGAAGCAGACAGCACAGGCATTGACACGACCATATTGCGTGTCGCAGTGATGCCGACGATGAGCTGTCTGCCTGTCTATTATGCCGAACGCAGCGGGCTTGCCGACAGCTTGGGCTTGGATATAGAACTGCTTCGGTATCAGGCGCAATTGGACATCGACACCGCCATCATCGGCGGACACGTTGACATCGCCTTCACCGACCTCATCCGCACCGTCCGTCTCTCGAAGCAAGTTGCGCTTACGCCCTTCGCTTCCTGCGACGAACCGCTCTCGCTCATCTCGCTCAAGACAAAGCGTGTGAAGCGCATCAACCAGATGAAGGAGCAGATGATAGCCATCAGCCGACTTTCGGCAACGGACTATTGGTGTGACCATGTGCTCGACAGCACCCGCACGAGCTACGACGACATCTACCGCCCACAAATCAACGACGTGCGGCTGCGTGCCGAAATGCTCCGGCAGGGACTCATCGACGCTGCCATGCTGGGCGAACCGTTCGCCACATGGATGATGATGCTCGGACACAAACGCCTCTTCCTGTCTGGCGGCAAACAGCCCCAACTCTATGCCTGGGCAGCTTGCAGCTCCGCCACAAAGCAGCAGCAACAGGCTTTCCGCAAACTGCTGGACGAAGCTATCGGACAATTAGACAAAGAGAGCGAAGCCGCACTCCTGCGCGACATCCTGAAGCAGGAATACCAGCTGCCCCCGGCACTGGCCGACACCCTGGAACTGCCACCCCTCAAACCGACTTCGGACATCCGCTCGAACGATATGGCCAAAGCCGAGGAGTGGCTCAAGGGAAAATCCGAGAATAAGAGAATAAGGAAATAAGAAAAGCATCGCAACCCTTTCTTATTCTCTACATTTCTACATCTCTTATTTATTATGATAGACCTCAAGACCCTCCGCCTCATCACGCAAAACGGCCTGCAGAACTTTGCTGTCGGCCGCATTCTGGACGGCATTGCCGCCCTACGCACGCTTACGCCCTACTGCGCCACGGAGACCATCATCTGTGCCGAGGCAGACAGTCTGGAAGAGAACTACCACCACATGCTCACCTTCCTGCGACAGGGCGGAGACGACAAGAAGCGGAGCGAAGTGCAGGCAAAGATTCAGCGCGGAGGCATCGCCCTTCTGGAACAGGTCAGCCGCGCCGTACGCCTCAGCATCGGCAGCGACCGCTACTGCAAGGCGCACGGCGAATTGATTCAAAATTCAAAATTCATAATTCAAGAAGACACTCCTCTCGCAGAGTCCCTGGTAGAGGTCTGGGGCAGCCTGCTCACGCCCGAGGAGACGGGCGAGGTGCAGGACGACCTCTTCGACCTGCTCTGGACATCGCCCCTATGGACGGCACAGGACACTGCCTTTTGGTACGACTTTATCCTCGGGCAGCAGGACATGGTGCAGCAGCACCTCGCCGGAGCACTCTTCCTCTCCGTCTGTGAATACTATGATGCAGAGAAATTGCAGCTGCTGAACCTCCTTGCCGACAGCGAATGCCATCGCACTCGAATCACTGCAGTAACCTACCTGCTCATGCTCAGGCTTCGGCACAAGGAACTGGCACCGCTGATGCCATCCCTGCCCGACAGCCTCCGCTCGCGCAAAGGTCGCGGACTCATCGCGCAAGTTGGGTACGAGATGCTCCTCATGCTCCTCTCCGAAAAGAACATGAAGGAGGAACACGAGGAAGCGGAAGCACTCTCGAAGAAACTGGCCCAAGTTCTGCTCCCCCATGTCGGGAAAGACAAAGAGCAGGACATGCCTCCCATGCGTGGAGACTTGGAGGGAACCCTCCGAGCCATCATAGAGATGAAGGGACGCTACCTGAAGAAACGGCTCCAGCGCGGACTTGACCCGAACCTCACCAAGACACCCCTGCTACACAGCTGCAAGTACATGCAGCGCATCAGTCACTGGTTCCTGCCTTTCGACAAGAACCATCCTCTCTTCCAATCGGTTATGATTGACGAGAATGGCAACGAGAAGCAGAAACTCTCCATATTGGTTGACCTCATCCTGGACTGCGACGTTGACAAGCTGGCCATGCTCTACCTCGTCGCCAACGACAAGGACTTCTCAAAGGCCGTTCAGCAATTGGACGAGCAGGAGATTCCCGACTTCGAGAATGCCATCATCCCGGAATACACATTCCGCTTCATCATGCAGGACCTCTACCGCTTCTTCGTGCATTCGCCCCTGCACTCGCAGCTTGTCAACCCCTTCCGCGAAGAGCAGACGCTGCTCGACTTCCCCGACATCGCAGTCCTCTTCTCTGCCGACGACAGCCTCAACTGTTGCAGCCTGCTCATTGAGCTGGAACGCGACAAACAGGCACTCGACCTCATAGACGACCTCATCGGTCGGGAAGGCGCCTCCGCACCGGCACTGCTGCTCAAAGGGAAAGCCCTGATAAACAGAGTGAGGAATGAAGAGCTAAGAGTGACTTCGCTCAACTCCGCCATTAGCTGCCTGCGCAGCGCAGAGATTCTGCAGCCGGACAATGCCGAAGTGCTCCGCCTCCTGACCGAATGCTACGCCGCCCTGCACCGCTTCGAGGAAGAACTGGAATACCTGCAGCGGCTCGCCGAACTCTTCCCCGACGACGAGAGCTACCGCCACCTCATTCCCATGACAATGGTCAAGGCCGGCAGGGAGGAAGAAGCCCTGCAGCTCTTCTTCAAGCTCGACTATGAAAAGGAAGAGGACGACGAAGTCATTGTCGCCAGCATCGCCGCCACCGCCTTCGGGCTCGGCAAGTTAGACATTGCAGAGCGATATACGGAGAAGGAACTCCTCCTCAGCAAAGGCAAGCAATGGCAAGCCCATCTCAGGGCAGGACACATCAAGCTCCTCAGGGGCGACTGGAAAGGCTCGATAGACAGCTACGAGCAGTTCGTCAACACCTTCTGCGAGAAAACAGGCAAGGATGCAAACGCTGCACTGAAACTGTTCGACGAAGAGCAAGAGATGCTGACCGAAAAAAGCATTGCCCGCGAAGACCTTCTGCTCATTCACGACATCATACAAACAGCAGCCTACCGCACTTCCTGACCTTAAATAATCTTAAAACATCACCAAAAGAGGCATATAGAACAAGTCTGTATGCCTCTTTTTTCTTTCTATTCCATTATTTTTTCGTAACTTTGCAGCGCGTTATATAGAATAGCCTCGCATTTCAGACATGACAATGCCATTCCATTAACTC
This sequence comes from Bacteroidaceae bacterium, assembly GCA_017524545.1. Taxonomy (GTDB): domain Bacteria; phylum Bacteroidota; class Bacteroidia; order Bacteroidales; family Bacteroidaceae; genus Physcousia. The sequence goes on along the minus strand of JAFXVN010000081.1, from coordinate 83,399 downwards.
ACAAACATACAAAATCACCTACTCATATTATGAAAACCAAATCAGCATTTTATGTGACCCTGTCATTGGCAGCAATGGCTTTACTGAGTTCCTGCGGCGGAAAGAAAACACAGTTCCAGATGCCGACAGCCAACTTCGAGACCATGAAAGTCGCAACCAAGGATGTCACCATGACCACCAAGTACAGCGCAACCATTCGCGGCCGTCAGGACATCGACGTCTATCCGCAAGTGGGCGGCACACTGCAGAAGCTGTGCGTCACCGAGGGACAGAAGGTGAGCAAGGGGCAGACGCTCTTCATCATCGACCAGGTGCCTTACCAAGCAGCGCTGAACACTGCAGAGGCAGCGCAAAAGGCTGCCACGGCACAGCTTGCCACAGCACAACTCAACTACGACAGCAAGAAGAAACTCTTCGACCAGCAGGTCATCAGCGACGTTGAACTGCAGACGGCACACAACGCTCTGCTCAGCGCCAAGGCTCAGGTGGCACAAGCCGACGCACAGGTCGTGAACGCCAGAAACAACCTGAGCTACACGGTCGTAAAAAGTCCCTCCGACGGTGTCGTTGGCACACTCCCCTACCGCCAGGGTGCTCTGGTCGGTGCCAGTATGCCCCAGCCTCTGACCACCGTGAGCGACAACAGCCAGATGTACGTCTATTTCTCCATCAACGAAGCACAGCTGCTGAACATGACTCGCGAGAGCGGCAGTGCCGAGGCAGCCATCAGTGCCATGCCCGAAGTGAAGCTGATACTCGTCGATGGCAGCGAATACCAACATGCAGGAAAGGTTGAGAGTGTGAGCGGCGTGGTTGACCGCAGCACCGGCACCGTACAGGTTCGCTCGGTCTTCAACAACCCCGAAAAGCTTCTGCACAGCGGCAGCACGGGATATGTGGTCATCCCCACCGTCTATAAGGACAAGATTGTCATTCCAACCACCGCCACCGTACAGGTTCAGGACAAGTTCAAGGTTTATCTTGTTGACAAGGACAATATCGCGCACGAACAGCTTATCACCACCGAACCCCTCTCCAACGGGAAGGAGTATGTGGTGAAGGATGGCCTGAAGGTGGGCGACGTGATTGTGTCCGAGGGAGCCGGCATGTTGAAGGACGGCCAGGACGTGAAACCGAATAAATAAAAGGTGAAAAGGTGAAAGGGTAAAAAGGTGAAAACACACCTCGACTCTTTAACTTGCCTATTTCTCTTTCAATTTTTCAACTTTTCAATTTTTCAACTTTTATATGAAAGGTAACATCTTTATCAAACGCCCCGTAATGGCCATCTCAATAGCCATTATGATACTACTTGTGGGCTTCATATCATTTACCTCCCTACCCCTGGAGCAGTTCCCCGACATCGCTCCGCCAACCGTATCCGTGAGCGCCACCTATACAGGTGCCAGTGCCGATGCCGTCATGAAAGCCGTCATCCAGCCCCTGGAAGAAGGCATCAACGGCGTGGAGAACATGCTCTACATAAGCAGCACCGCCACCAATGCCGGCTCTGCCACCATCAACGTCATCTTCAAGCAGGGCACCGACCCCGACATGGCTGCCGTCAACGTGCAGAACCGCGTCAGCCGTGTGCAAGGACTGCTGCCACAAGAGGTGACGCGAATCGGCGTCTCCACCATCAAGAGGCAGACCTCCTTCCTGCAGATTGACGCGCTGTGCAGCGAGGACGGCAAGTACGACGAGGACTTCATCTCGAACTACCTCGACATCAATGTCATCCCGCAGATTAAGCGTGTGGAAGGCGTTGGCGACGTGATGCTGCTGGGCGGCACATACTCGTTGCGCATCTGGATGAAGCCGGAACTGATGGCTCAATACGACGTCGTGCCCAGTGACATTACCAATGCCCTGGCTGAGCAGAACCTGGAGTCGCCTGCCGGACAGTTGGGCGAGAAGCCCGTCAACGGTACCCACGGCGAAGGCATCAACAACTACTATCAATATACGCTGAAGTACAAGGGCCGCCTGAAAGAGGTGTCCGAGTTTGAGGACATCGTCATACGCGCCAATGCCGACGGCACCATACTGCGCCTGAAGGACATCGCCGACGTGGAACTGGGAGCCATAAGCTACTCCTTCCACGGCGAAGCAAACGGCCACCCGGGTGTCACCTTCCTCTGCTTCCAGTTGGCAGGAGCCAATGCCAAGGCCACCAACGACCGCGTCAGCGCCAAGCTGGACGAACTGAGCAAAGACTTACCCAAGGGCATGAAGTTCATCAAGATGATGTCGAGCAACGACTTCCTGCTGGCATCCATAGCCAACGTGGAAGAGACACTGCTGGTAGCCATCCTGCTGGTGGTGCTGGTCGTTTACTTCTTCCTGCAGGACTTCAAGGCTACCTTCATCCCCGCCATATCCATCATCGTCTCACTGGTAGGCACCTTTGCCTGCCTCTCCATAGCAGGCTTCACGCTCAACCTCCTCACGCTCTTTGCTCTGGTGCTTGCCATCGGTACGGTGGTGGATGATGCCATCGTCGTGGTAGAGGCAGTGCAGGCCAAGTTCGATGCCGGCTACACCAGTCCCTACGAAGCCACCAAGGATGCCATGAGCGACGTGACGATGGCCGTCATCTCCTGTACCTTCGTCTTCATGGCAGTGTTCATCCCCGTCAGCTTCACCGGCGGCACGGCAGGCATCTTCTATACCCAGTTCGGCGTCACGCTGGCCACGGCTGTAGGCCTCTCCTGCGTCAGCGCCCTGGTGCTCTGCCCTGCCCTCTGTGCCATTATGATGCGTCCCGCCAGCGAGGAAAGGCGTAAGGGCTTCTTCGGAGCTATCAACTATCGCACTCGCCTTGCCTACGAAGCTTCCTATTCTGCCATGATGGGGAAATATGCCAATGTGTTGCGCAAGATGATAACGCGCAAGAGAAGGTATTATATCAGCTTCGGAGCTTTGGCAATTGCCATCGCAGGCGTATTGTTCTTTGCCAGCAACCTGCCCGGCGGACTTGTTCCCAGCGAGGACCAGGGTGTCTGCATGATGAACGTCAGCGCCGTCCCGGGTAGCAACGTGGCATCCACATACGAAGTCTTGAACAAGGCACAGAAGATTATCGAGGAAGTGCCCGAAGTGAAAGACTACACCAAGGTTGCCGGCTATGGTTTCATGTCGGGACAGGGTACCTCATACGGTATGTCTGTAATCCGCATGAAGCCTTGGAGCGAACGCCAATACGGCCTTGGATTCGGCGTTGTGACATTGGCACTGGTTGCTTTCCTAATAGCTATCATCGTGTTCATTAAGAGCTGGTTTACAGGAAAGAATGTCGGCAAGAAAGCATCTGCTTTTGTAATTTGTGGAGTCTTGGCTATTGTTGCTGTCGTGAACTACCATCCGCTCGACAACATGATGAGTTCGAGCACGATGGTGGCGAATGCAAAACTGAATGCTCGCCTGCTGAAGGAGATACCCGAGGCACAGTGTTTCGTGTTCGAGCCAGGTATGATTCCCGGCTACGGCATGGGCTCTATCGAGCTTCAGCTTCAGGACAAGACTGGTACTGCCGACAAGGCTGTCTTCTTTGAATACACCAAGCAGTTCATCGCCAAGCTGAGTGAGCATCCCGAAGTAGGCCGATGCATCACCACCTACGAGCGCAACTTCCCGCAGTTTGAGGTGGAAGTGGATGCGGCACAGTGCAAGCGGGCAGGCGTATCGCCCACTACTGTACTGAGCGCTTTGGCCAGCTATTGCGGTGGCTCGTACGTCAGCAACATGAACCAGTTCTCGAAGGTCTATCGCGTCATGCTTCAGAGCAATCCACAAAGCAGAACGACCGAGAGCGACCTCAGCAACATGTTCATCCGCAACAACGGACAGATGGCTCCGCTGAGCCAGTTCGTGAAGCTGAAGCCTGTGCTCGGCCCTGAAATAGACAACCGCTTCAACCTCTTCAGCTCTATCTCCGTCAATGTGGCAGCAGGCACTGGCGTCAGCAACACCGAAGTGATGAAGATCATCGAGCAGGTACACAAGGAAGTGTTCCCTGAGGGCTACAGCTACGAGTACGGCGGCATGGCTCGCGAAGAGGCTGAGACCATTGGCAGCTACGATACTTATATTACCTATGCCATCTGCGTCATCCTCATCTTCCTCATCCTGAGCTGTCTCTATGAGAGTTTCCTTGTCCCCTTCGCCGTCATCTTCTCTGTTCCTGCCGGCCTGATGGGAACCTACGGCTTCGCTTGGCTTTGGAACACGGGCTTCAACTGGACAATCACGATGAACGGACAGGCTGCCCCCATCGGGCGTATGCTGTTCATGGGACAGATTGAGAACAACATCTATCTGCAGACGGGTGTCATCATGCTGATTGGCTTGCTTGCCAAGACTGCCATCCTGATTACGGAGTTCGCCCTGGAGCGTCGCCGCAAGGGAATGGGCATCGTGGAGGCTGCGTTTGCTGCTGCAGAGGCACGTCTGCGCCCCATCCTGATGACTGTGCTGACCATGATATTCGGCATGATTCCCCTGGTGTTCGCTACTGGCGCAGGCGCCAACGGCAACCGCACCATCGGCATCGGCGTGATAGGCGGCATGACGGTGGGTACACTGGCCATCCTCTTCACCGTGCCCCTCTTCTTCATCATCTTTGAATACTTGCAGGAAAAGGTTCGTCCCGTCATGCACGAAGAAGCCGACCAGCAGTTCCTCAAGGAAAGAGAGCGTTTACAAAATGAAAAAAATGAAAAATGAGAGAATGAAAGGAGCAGACGACAAGCGTCCATCTGGATTATAAATTAAAGATTAAGGATTAAAGATTATGAAACAGATTATGAAACGCATATCATTATTTCATTTTTTCATTTTCTCATTATTATTGAGTAGTTGCACCCTCTACAAAAACTATGAGCGTCCCGACGGCATCATCACCGACGGCATCTACGGCGACATGCAGACGGCTGGCGACAACAGCCTGGGCGACCTCGGGTGGCGCGACCTCTTCACCGACCCGACGCTGCAGGCACTCATCGAGCGCGGCCTCAAGCAGAACAGCAACATGAAGAACGCCGAGCTGCGCATCAAGGAGGCGGACTATGCCCTGCAGTGCGCCAAGTTGGCATACATCCCCAGCCTCTACTTCAACCCCAGCGGCACACTGAGCAAGGTGTGGGATCCCTACGACCGCCGCGACTACTCCACCAGCAAGACCTACTCCCTGCCCGTCTCACTGAGCTGGCAGATAGGCAGTATTGGCTCGCTGCGCAACAGCAAGAAAAAGGCCGAGGTGACACGCCAGCAGCTCCGCAACGCCAAGCAGGCCATACAGGCACAGCTTGTGGCTGGCATCGCATCGATGTACTACAACCTCGCCATGCTCGACGAACAGCTCGCGCTGACTAAGCAGACAGAGCAGAACTGGGGCAAGTACTTGCAGATGCAGAAGCAGCTGATGGATGCCGGACAGGGCAACATGGCTGCAGTGGCAAGCATCGAAGCCACCTACTACAGCATCTCGACCTCCGTCATCTCGATAGAGGACAATATCCACGCCATCACGAATGCTCTTGCCACTCTCATTGGCGAGACCAGCGGACACATCGAGCGAAGCTCGCTGGCTTCATTCCGTGCGCCCGCTGTCTGCACCACGGGTATGCCCATCACCATCCTGGACCGTCGTCCCGACGTGCGCGATGCCGAATACAAGCTGGCAGCCGCCTTCTACGACAAGAACATTGCCCTGAGCGGCTTCTTCCCGCAGCTCACCATCTCGGCGGGCGGCCAGTTCACCAACAGTGCGGGGGCTGCCGTCATCAACCCGGGTGTCTTGGTTGGCAATGCCGTGGCAAGCCTGGCACAGCCCCTCTTCGCCAACGGACGCATCCGCGCCCAGTACAAGGTGTCGAAGGCTGAGTTGGAAGCTGCCACCAACGACTTCCAGCAGGCCATCATCGCAGCAGGCAACGAGGTGAACGCAGCAATGGACGACATCCATGCCGCCCGCAACAAACAGGGACTCATCGACAAACAGGTAGAGGCACTGACCCGCGCACTCGATGCCACCGAGAAGCTTTACGCCAACAGCGGCACCAACTACCTGAACGTCATCACGGCACAAAACTCTCTGCTCTCCGCCCAGATGAGCCAGATTAGCAACCGCATGGATATCATTTCCGGCACCATCGACCTCTACCAAGCCCTCGGCGGCGGCGCAGAGTAACAAAAGAAGACACCTATGGTTTACGACAAAATCACTCATCTTGAGACCTACGCCGGTCTCTCCGAAGACATCCGCACAGGACTGGAATTCCTGCGCAACGCCACCCCCGCCACCGAGAATGGCGTGCACGAACTGTCCCCGAATGTAAAGGCAATCGTGTCGGAATACACCACCAAACCCGAAAACGAAAACGGCTACGAGGCACACCGCCAATACATTGACATCCAGTACCTCATCAGCGGTAGCGAAAAGGTTGCCTGCCTGCCGTTAGAGTACCTGAAAGAAACAAAGCCCTACGACGAAAAAGGCGACTGTGCCCTCTATCGGGAGACTTCCGTCCGCCCGCAGGAGGTGCTTCTGGGCAACGGCTACTTCGCCATCCTCTACCCCCAGGACGGCCACATGCCCCAACTCTGCGCAGAACAACCCCTTGCAGTAAAGAAAGTCGTGGTGAAAGTAAAGATTGCCTAAGGGGACGTTAGTATCATACAACAACGGATTTCACGGATTCTAGCGGTGTCGATAACCAGCTAATAAAATCCGTGAAATCCGTGAAATCCGTTGTTGTTTATTCTGCCCTTTCTATGCCGCTATTTCTTTTCGGCAGGAGATGTCTTTGTCAAGGTCAGCTCCATCGAGCCGCCGTCCACCACGTCGGCGAACTTAATGCTGCCTGCGGTGCTTTCCTTGCCGTCGATGGTCTTGAGGGGTTCCACATAGATGCTCTTCCCCTCGTTCTTGCGGCTGCGTGACTTCTTGGGATTGCTATCCTTCGTGGTGATGACAAACTCTTCTCCCTTATAATACTGCAGATTGAGCTTGATTGTGACCTTCTCGAAGAGGGGACTGCCGATGGAGAAGGCTGGGTCTGGCGAAGTCAGTCCATCTACGGCGAAGAGGCCGATACTCGACATGACGTACCATGCACCCAACTGACCCTGGTCTTCATCCTGTCCGTAGCCGTAGCCATGAATGCCGTCCGTGCCATAGAACTCGTCGCAGATAGCACGCACCCACTTCTGCGAGAGGTCGGGGCGGCCGCTGTGGTTGAAGAGCCAGGAGATATGCAGACAGGGCTGGTTGCCCTGGTTGTAGTAGGTGCGCAGCCCTGCAAAGGCGTCAATCTCCTTGCCGCCCGAGAATATCTGGGGCTGCGAGGCGGTGAAGATGTCATCCAGTCGCTTGTTGAACTCGTCCACGCCAACCTTACTGATGAGTTCCTCGGGCGTATGAGGCACATAGAAGGTGTATTGCACGGCATTACCTTCCTGGAAGCCGCGCCACACCTGCATGGGGTCGAAGTTGGCGATAAACTCACCGTTTTTGAGGCGCGGATGCATATAGCCGGTTGATTCGTCGAAGATGCGTTCCCATCCTCGGGACATCCACATCAGTTTGTCATAGAGCTCCATCTTGCCAAGGCTCTTTCCAAGCATGGCAGTGGCGTAGGCGGAGAAAGAATACTCCAGCGTATGGGAGCCGGAGAAATAGAAGTCCTCGCCAGGCTCGCCAAGGTTCTTGTGGGGCGCATAGCCCAGCTCCACGAAGTCGGCCGTGTCGTCCTTACCTGCACCTTCGGGACGGTTCTCGCCATCCATCTCATTCTTCACGCAGGCATCGTAGGCAAGTTCGAGGTCGAAGTCGCGGATGCCGCACTGATAGGCAGCGTCTATCATCAAAGGCAACTGGTTGGTGCCCACACCGGAGACGTATTTCGAGTTGGCAAGACCGTCAGCCAGCCAGCCACAATCCTTGTACTCCTGAAGGGTGGAGGACACGAACTCGGAGAGGTGCTCGGGGTAGGCCAACGCCCAGAGCTGCGTCAGGTTCCACTGCCCGCCCCACATGGCATCGGTGTTGAACATGCGGAACTTGGGCTTTCCTCCCTCCATAGGCACTTGCCCGATGGTACCGTCGTGTTTAGGATAAGCGCCGTTCACGTCGCTCATCACGCCACGGCCAAGCAATGCATGGTAGAGGCCGGTGTAGAACTTGACAGCCTCCCCCTTCCCCTCCACAAGAATGCGCCCCAGTGCCTCCTCCCAAGCCTGCTGCGAAACGGCTTTGGCCTGGTCGAAGCCGATGCCGGTCGCCTCTGCCTTGAGATTGATGCGGGCATTCTGCACGGAGGTATAGGAGATGGCAACCTTTGCCGTTATCTGCTCGTCCTCGCGGGTGCAGAAGTTGAGGTAGGCTCCTGCGCCAAGGCCGTGCGCGTAGGTCTCGTCCTCGTGGATGCTGTTGCCGTTGAACGTGCCGTGGGACTCGGCCTTCTTGTCCACGACAGCCGAGAAATAGATGCGCTGGTCGGCATTTGGCTGGTACTTCTTGATGTATTCGGGGCGTGTCACGACCCAACCTTCCACCGTGCCATCGTCGTTAATCCAGACCTCGGAGTCCTTCACCTTGCCGCTTTCGCCCTGCTGATGCCCGATGTCGAAGATGAGGTGTGCCGACTTCGATTCGGGAAAGGTGAAGCGGAGGAAGGCCACACGAGTGGTCGCCGTGACCTCGGCATTAATGTCATAGTCCTGAAGCAACACCTGATAGTAGCCCGCCGTGGCGAACTCGTCGTCGTGGCTGTAGCCGGAGCGGTAGCCTCGGGGACCTGTGCCGTCGGGAAGTCCGGGTGTCGTGAGCAGGACACCCGTGGAGGGAGCCACGGTGATACCGCCCACCTGGAACTCGTGTGTGCAGACGAAGCCTTCGATGGACTTGTCGCGATAGTCGTAGCCTGTCGCCTGCCAACCGTCGGCATTGCCGAGAGAGCCGTTGGTGGAAGGCCCTGGCTTGGCCATGCCGAAGGGCATGGAGCCCGGAGCGAAGTGGAAGGAACGGCAGTGAGCCGTGCCGATGCGGGGTTCCACATACTGGATGAGGGAAGCCCCCACACAGACGTCAGAAAGCGTCCACATACATGCGATGAGCGATGCAAAGAGCAAGTTTCTTTTCATAAAATAATATAATAATGTGTGGTTTCCTGTGCAAAGATACACATATTCCTGCAATAAAACAACAACTCAGGCACGCAAAAAAATGAAAAAGGACAGATTGAGCCTGCACAAGAGGTTTTCCGTGCTTGAACAGCACTAACTTCTGAACCTGCTAACCAATGACTTGGCACGGTTTGAGCGGTGCATCAGCTGGTAGAGGCTCAAAGCAAACGACACGGCAAAGGCTATGCCGCCCGCAACGTACCTCTCCTCGTCGGTCGGAGAGACGAGGAAGCAGTATTCGACGGCAAACACCACACAAGCAAACTGCCCGAGGCAAAAGAGCAAAGTGCTACTGCGGAACACGAAACCGTAGCGGAAATGGCAGTACAGGAAATAGATGACCACATCGTAGAGGGCACCGGCAGACAGCGCAATGCCAGCCCCAATCAACCCGAACGAGCTGTAACACCACCAAATGAGCAAGCCGAACAGGACATCATAGACAACCTCCAACACCAGATAGGCGATACTATGCCCTTTTGCCAGCACACTATAGCCCATCGGCAACGCCAAGCAGCGCAGGAAGGGATAGAAGACAGCAAGCGTGGCCATACCCGTAGCAACCATAAACTCATCCTCGAAGAGCAGTTGCAGGACAAAAGGCATGAGTACGACCAGAAGAATGAGCAAAGGCGTGAGGATGAGCGTACAGACATCTATCTGCTGGTTGATGGTATTGTTCATGCGCGTTTTGTCGTTGTTGACGGCAGAGAGACGCGGGAAATAGTCGGACTCCAAGGCCAGGAAGACAAGCCCCGAATAGCCAATCATCAGTGCCCAGCCTGCCTTGTAATACCCCAGCTCGACCATCGTATGTTGGGCAAGGATGATAGCCGGAATCACCATCTGCAGGCCGGCATTTGCCACACCCGCCAGCACGTATGGAATGCCCACCTTGATGAGCGGCAAACCCTCGACGAAGGTTTTCTGGGAAAGCGGCCGCACGTCGTAGGGAACCAAACGGAGCGAGAAGGAAAAATGCACCGCTGCCGACAGGAAGCCGCAGACGATAAGCCCCACGATGACTCCGCGAAAGCCCAGCAAATAGTACAGAGGGATGGTGCAAATCAATGTGCCGAGAGCCAGTATCGTCTCAATAAACGCCACCTTACGCACCTGTCGCAAACCCTTCAGGATGGCGCATTCTCCCTCCGCAATGATGTTGCCCACCGCCACAAGCGAGACGAGCATCACAGCGGGCCAGCGATGCCAGTCGTGGTCGAAGAAAAAATAGCTGATAACCGGCGAGAAGAAGAGGCAGATGAGCACAGAAAGCAGAGCCGACCACAGCACCCAGGTGCGGACAACCATCACCTGATGGGCGACCTCCTCGTCAGTTCCCTCCTCGAACAGCTCGCTAGTGCTGCGCGTCGCATTCAGGGGAATGCCCATGTTGCTGGCATTGTTGAGGAACTCGAAGACAGAATTGTAGGCCGTGATAAGCCCGATGCCCCAACCGCCCAGAATGTAGGCCGTAAGCTTCATGCGCACAGCACTGACAATCATCTTCAATCCCTGCACACCGCCGAAGATGCCTGTATATTTCAGCACATGGTCGTAGGAGGTGTCGTTGGTCTCAGGGTTATGAAGATTCTTGAGCTTACTCATCTATTATGACTTTGGGGCTGCAAAGATACAACAAATAGTTCATAGTTCATAGCTCATAGTTCATTGTTTTTCTTTTTATGCATTATTATGAACAAAGAAGCATGTATTTTGAATTAAAAGTGCTACCTTTGCATAACTTATGTACTCTGAACTCATATCCGTTATTGTCTGCACCTACAACCAGCAAGACACGATAGGCAGGACACTCGACAGCATCCTGATGCAGAAGTGCCATCTGCCCATCGAAATCGTCATCGGCGAGGACGGCTCCACGGACGGCACGCTTGCCGTCTGCCAGCAATACCAGCAGCAGCAACCCGACACGATTCGCATCCTGGCAAACAAATCCAACAAAGGCTTCGTCGCCAACTACTTCGACTGTCTTCGCGCCTGTCGGGGGAAATACGTTGCCGACTGCTCAGGCGACGACTTCTGGACGGACGAAGCGAAGCTCGAAGCAGAGTCGCTCATCTTGGAGAAGAACGCAAACGTCGGCATCGTGCACACCGACTGGCAGAGATACAATGAGCAGACCGGGGAAATGAGCAGCCTACCTACCTACCTCCCCCCGAGGAGGGAGGAGATGCTTGCCGACATCCTCATGCCTCGCGAACGACCTGCCATCCATCTCTGCACATCGCTCTACCGCAACGACTGGATACGCCAGGCCATGAAAGAGTGGCCGCAGTTCTTCGACCCAGACAAATACCGCTGCGAAGACGTGCAGATTTCCTTCTTCCTGGCCCGCATGGGCGATGTGGCCTACATCGACCACCCCACCCTCGCCTACTCCTGCGGCGGGAGCACCATCTCCAACCCCGACAGCGAGGAGAAGCAGTTCCGATTCTGGGCCAACGTCACGCGCCTCTCCTTCGACCTGGCACAAGCTTTCCACATCACCAGCAAACAGCTTGACAACTTCTTCCAGGCACGCCTCCACAAGCTCCTGATGCACGCTTTCCGCAGCGGCAAGCCATCCCTGCGGGCAGAAGCCCTGCATACGCAAAAGGAAATGGGCATCGCCGACAACCGCCAGACGCTGTTGGCAAAAGTCTTCATGCTCCCAGGCATCTGGCCGCTGATGCGTTCGGTCAGAAAAGTACATGTGAGAAACAAAAATGCATCCTCTCCCCAATCTTAGCGGACAATAAATTTCCAATATCCAATTTATTGTCGTACCTTTGCAACTTGGATAATTATATAGCGTTTGAAGGCAAGGTTACTATCGATATTGGCAGCATGTTACATATTGGCATCGCTGGCAGCACGTCCCACAGGAAGAGCGGTCTTTCTGAGGGAGAGGCCCGACACGCTCTTGACGGACAGCATCCCTTTCGATAGCATCCTGACGGACAGTATTCTGTTGGACAGCATCATCCTTCCCGCTCTGCCCGACACAGTGCCGCAGGACACGGTGCCAGCCGACTCCACGCCCAGAAGCAAGAATGCCTTAGACATGCCTGTCGATTATTCGGCGGAGGACTCCATCACCTTCGACTACGTCCGCTCCCGCGCCAACCTCTATGGCGGCAGCAAGGTCAAGTACCAGAATCTGGAGCTTGAGGCGGACATTATCAACATTGCCATCGACAGCAGCCTGGTTCATGCCAGCGGCCGCATAGATTCCACCGGCAACGTCACGGGCAAACCGCTCTTCCGGCAGGGGTCGGACGAGTACGAGCCGGACAGCATCAGCTACAACTTCAAGACGCGCAAAGCCTTCATCACCAATGTCTATACCCAGCAGGGCGAGGGCTTCATGAAGAGCATCGACGGCAAGCGCGACAGCGTCGGCACCATGTATGTCAAGAAGGCTTTCTACTCGACCTGCGACGCCCCGCACCCCCACTTCTACCTCAACATGACACGTGCCAAGATGCGCCCGGGCAAAGATGTCGTGTTCGGCCCCACCTACCTCGTCGTGGAGGACGTGCCGCTCCCGCTTGCCATCCCCTACGGCTTCTTCCCCTTCAAGAGCAAGTACAGCAGCGGCTTCATCATGCCGAGCTATGGCGACGAGACCTCGCGCGGCTTCTACCTGCGCGACGGCGGCTACTACTTCGCCTTCAACGACTACATCGACACCAAGCTGCTGGCAGATGTCTATACAAAAGGCTCCTGGATGCTTTCGACACAGTCTAACTACAGAAAGCGCTACCGATACAACGGCAACGTCTATCTCAGCTACCAATACACGCAGACGGGCGAGAAGAACATGCCCGACTTTACCGTCTCGAAGAGCTTCAAGGTGACGTGGACGCACAGGCAGGACCCGAAGTCCAACCCAACGCAGACCTTCACGGCAAGCGTCAACTTCGCCACGAGCAGCTACGAACGCAACAACCTGTCGAGCATGTACGACCCGTCGAGCTACACGCAGAGCACGCGAACCAGCAGTATCGCCTACAGCAAGTCGTTCCCCGACATCGGACTGACCATCGGCGCAACCTTCAACCTCGCGCAGCAGGTGCGCGACAGCAGCATTGCCGTCACACTGCCGAACCTCACCATACAGCTCAACCGCTTCTTCCCGTTCAAGCGGAAGAAGATGGCAGGCAAGGAGAAATGGTACGAGAAGATTGGCATGAGCTACAGCGGGTCGCTCACCAACAGCATCAACACAAAGGAGAACCTGCTCTTCAAGAGCAACCTCGTCAAGGACTGGCGCAATGCTATGCGCCACCAGATTCCCATCAGCGCCAGCTTCCCCATACTCAAATACATCAACGTCAACCCAGGCATCTCCTTCACAGACCGCATGTACTCCAACAAGATTATGCAGTCGTGGGACGAGGAGAACCGCACCGTGAAGCGCGACACCGTGTATGGCTTCTACAATGTCTATAACTTCAACATGAGCCTTGGCTTCAACACGAAGCTCTACGGCACCTACACGCCGATGCCCTGGTTCGGCGGCAAGAAAATCAAGGCCATCCGCCACATGGTGACACCCACCGTGACCTTCGAGTATGCACCGGACTTCAGCAAGCCGTTCTGGGGTTTCTGGGACTCGTACGTCCGCACCGATGCCAAAGGCAATGTCTCCACCGTCGCCTATTCGCCCTTCTCCAGCGGCGTATATGGCACCGCCCCGAACCAGATGTCGGGAAGCGTGCAGTTCGACCTCTCCAACAACCTGGAGATGAAATGGCGCACCAGCCGCGACTCAACAGGCGAGAAGAAAATCAGCCTCATCGACGAGTTAGGCGCATCCATGAGCTACAACATGGCTGCCAAGAAGAAGCCCTGGAGCGACCTCAATACGCATATCCGCCTCAAAATCACCAAGAGCTATACCTTCTCCATGTCGGCTGTCTTCGCCACTTACGCCTACGAGTTCGACAAGAACGGCAACGTCATTGTCGGCGACCACACGGAGTACTCGCAGGGACGCTTCGGACGTTTCCAGGGCATGAGCCAGAACTTCTCCTACACCTTCAACAACCAGACGCTGAAGAAGCTGATGGGCATGAAGGACAAGGTGACTGGCCGCTTTAGCGGCAGGAGCAGTGTTGATGATGAGGAGGATGACGAAGATGACGACGACGAGGCAGACCCCAGTATGCAGAATGTTGACCCCGACCGCAAGAAAGGCATGACAGGCGCAAAGCAAACCTCTTCGACCGAAACAGACGCCGACGGATACCTCAAATTCCAAATGCCGTGGAGCCTCACCGTCAGCTACGGCATAACGATGCGCGAGAACACCAGCGCACCCATCAACCCTAAACGTATGCGCTATCCCTACAAGTTCACCCATTCGCTCAACTTCTCGGGCAACATCCGCATCGCCGAGGGATGGAACATCAACTTCTCCTCCGGCTACGACTTCAACTACAAGAAGTTGAGTATGACCACCGTCTCGCTGGCTCGCGACCTGCACTGCTTTGCCATGTCGTGCAGCATGGTTATCACGCCCTATACCAGCTTCAACTTCCTTTTCGCCGCCAAAGCCGGCACACTTGCCGATGCCCTGCGCTGGCGGAAGCAGAGCTCCTACAGCAGCAACGTCGAATGGTATTGAGGACGGTCTGCGCTCAGGCAGGAATCTGCCCTGTCAGGATTTCGTCGATGTAGGCAAGCAGTTCCTCTCGTCCTTGGCGGGTTTCACTGCTGGTGATGAAGTGGGGCGGCAGTTCCTCCCACTCCTTTGATAGTTCGCCGAGGTAGTGCTTGACGTTGGCTGCAAGTTTTCCTTTTGAGAGTTTGTCAGCTTTGGTGAAGACAATGCTGAACGGGACGGCATTCTCCCCGAGCCATTGTATGAACTCCATGTCGATACGCTGCGGTTCGTGGCGGACATCGATGAGCAGGAAAAGGTTCATCATCTGTTCGCGACGCAGGATGTAGCCCGATATCATGCGCTGCAACTCGTCGCGCTGCTGCATACCACGCTTGGCATAGCCGTAGCCTGGCAGGTCAACAAAAAAAATGCCCCCTCCTGCTCCCCCTTTGGGGGAGTGTTCAAGCTGCCCTCCTTCTGATTTTCGAGAGTACTCCCCCAAAGGGGGAGCGGAGAGGGAGCTGTTAATTCTGAAATGGTTGATGAGGATGGTCTTACCGGGTGTGGCGGATGTCTTGGCAAGGCCGGGCCTGCCAGTCAGCATGTTGATAAGGCTGGACTTGCCCACGTTGCTTCGCCCGATGAAGGCGAACTCGGGTCGTTCCCCCTCGGGACACTGCTCCACGCGGGGACTGCTGATGAAGTATTCGGCGGATTTAATTGTCATTGTACATTGAAGGTTTGAATCTGTTAAAAGCTGTACGACAGCCCGAGGCTGACCCATTCCTTGAACATGAAGTAGGTGCCGTCGTGGTCCTCCCCGGAACGGTATTTCTCGTTGCTGTTGTCGAAGCGGGGATAGAGATGCGCCTTTGCCGTGATGTACTTGGTGAGGCTGAAGTTGAAGTTGTTCTCCCACTCGCAGATGTTGTATTCGTAGTCGCTCATCCAGTAGATGCGGCTTGTCCAGAGGAGTTGCTTGCAAATCTGCCATCGCATGTCGAACGTGACGTTTGGACCGAATGTCGTCGTCTGATTCTTTCCCTCCTCGATGCCGAAGTTGGTGACGATGCTGTCCAGCTTGACGTACACCACTTTCATGGCAAGGGGAGCCATGTGGAGCGTGCCGGTGAACTGCTTCTTCTTGCCGCAGGAGATTTCCCACTTCATACCAGGCGCCACGGTAACTTCGAGTGGGGAAAGGAACTTGGATGAAAGGTGTATGCTGTTCTTCTTGTAGTTGGGCGCAAGCTGTGTCTGGAGGATGACTTGCAAGGAGTAGTAGAGGTTCTTCCAAGCCTTGTAGCCTGCATTGGTAGTGAAGCGAAGCACGTTGCTGGTGGGGCGGAAGGAGTGCTCCTCGTCTTTCTCCGTCGTCTGGAAACCCAGCTGGGCATCCAGCGTGTTCTCCCAGCTGATTCGGCGCTGGTCGTTGTAGTTGGCGCGAAGCGTGACCGACGAGTTGCCGGCATAGTTTGACTCGCCGCCCTTGTACCAGTTGTCCGAGAAGTGGTTCTGAATGAACTCCAGCGATGCACTGCCCGAGAACTTCCAGAAGTTCGGGCGGCGGGTGATGACCTCCACCGGTTCGTCCACCTCGGGCGTGAGCGTAGCGGCAGCCACTTTCTCGGCAAGCTTGTCGGAGGACTGCAGCATGTCGTTCACATCGCTGCGGATGGCGGACTGCCCTCTGATTTCATGCTCCGTCTGCACCACAAGCTGTGGTGTCTCGGTGTAGAGCTGCGACAATGCTTTGCGGATGGAAAAGAGGCGTTGCAACTGCGGGTCGGCGGTGGTGGAATCTGCCCTGCTCATCATCTGGTGCAGAGGTGAATTGTAGAGTGTGGGAAGGGAAAGGATTTGGAAGTAGTAGGCATTGGGCGACGGATAAGCCTTGACATTGTTCAGCGAATCACGTTCTCTGGCCAATTCCTCGATAGCTTGCAGGTAGCTGTTCAGCAGGAGGGAGGTGTCTGCCGGGACTTCGTCTTGCATCGCTGAGGGTGTCGCGTTATCATCCGTCCTTATGGCACTGCTGGCTCCCTGTGCCAGCATGTAGATGCACAAAAGTATTGTAAGACGCTTCATTTCTCCTAAATTTATGCAAAGGTACAACAATAAATGAAGAATGAAGAATGAATAATGAAGAATTTTGGCGAAAATGCTGCCTTTATATCTCTTTAACTATCTAACGCTTTAACTTTTCAACTTTTATTCGTACCTTTGTGCGCTTGAAAGAATAACCGCAAAAGCATTATGGATAAAAACACAGTAACAGGATTCATTCTCATTGCCCTCGTTGTGATTGGTTTCAGCTGGTACAGCCAGCCGAGCAAGGAAGAGCTGGAGGCAATGGCACTTCAGGACAGCATCGCTGCCGTACAAAAACAGATGCAGGAAGATGCAGAGAAGGCAAAAGCCGCTGCCGCAGTCGCTGCATCACCAGCAACGACCGACAGCACCTCCCTCTTCTTCTCTTCCCGCAATGGCGAGGAGCAGGAGATTGTGCTCAGAAACAACAAGGTGAAAGTGACCCTGAGCACCTTGGGCGGCACCATTCAGAATGCTGAGATTTTGGGCTACAAGAGCCGCAACCACGAGGGCGACGTCATGCTTATGACCCGCAAGGACGCGCAACTGACTTTCTCCTTGGCTGGCAAGCAGGAGAACATTATCAGCAGCAACCTTTTCTTCACCCCCACAGAGCAGACAGACAGCAGCGTCACGATGATAGCAGAGCAGGACGGCAAACGCCTTGCCATCAGCTACCGCCTGCGCCCCGACTCCTACATGGTCGATATCTCACTGCGCACCACAGGTCTGGACGGATTCTTTGCCCCCAACATGAAGGCAATGGACATCAGCTGGACCGACCGCATCATGCAGCAGGAGAAGGGAGCCGACTTCGAGAACCGATACAGCAGCCTCACCTATATGAGGAAGGACAAAGGCGTGAAGAAGCTCAGCGAGACGAGCGACGAGACCAAGAGTCCCGAGGAAGCTTTGGAGTGGGTTGCCTTCAAGAACCAGTTCTTCAGCGCCGTTCTCATCGCTTCGCAGGACTTCACAGAGGCGCAGCTCTCCAGCACACAGGAAGCTGACAAGAAGAGCGGTTTCCTGAAAACCTACGAGGCGCAGCTGAAGACCTTCTTCGACCCGACTGGCAGCAAGCCCACCGAGTTGCAGATGTACCTCGGCCCGAACGATTTCCATATCCTCAAGGAGCACAGCAAGATGACGGCTTACGGCTCGGAAGCCGACCTCGACGAACTGGTCTATCTCGGCTGGTGGATATTCCGCTTCATCAACCGCTGGTCCATCCTCTACATCTTCGACTGGCTCAAACATGCCGGTCTGCCTATGGGACTTGTCCTCTTCTTGCTGACGGTCATTGTCAAGGTGCTGGTCTATCCGACGCAGAAGAAGAGCTACATGAGCAGTGCCAAGATGCGCGTGCTCAAGCCGAAGCTCGACGAACTGGCCAAGCAATATCCCAACCAAGACCAAGCCATGCAGAAGCAGCAGGCCATGATGCAGCTCTACAGCCAGTACGGTGTCAGCCCGATGGGTGGCTGCCTGCCGATGCTCATACAGGCGCCTATCTGGATAGCTTTGTTCAACTTCATCCCCAATGCCATTGACCTGCGAGGCGAGAGCTTCCTTTGGGCAGACGACCTCAGCGCCTACGACGACCTCATCCGCTGGGACAGCGACCTCTGGCTCATCGGCAACCACTTGAGCGTCTTCTGTCTCCTCTTTAGTGCAACGAACCTCATCAACACCTGGATTTCCATGCGTCAGCAGCAGAGCCAGTTCACTGGCGAGCAGGCACAGCAGATGAAGATGATGCAATACATGATGTACATTATGCCCCTGGCGTTCTTCTTCATGTTCAACGAGTACAGTAGCGGTTTGAGCTACTACTACTTCGTGTCCGGCTTAATTAGCATCCTAACGATGTGGTACCTGCGCTGGTCAACCGACGACAAGAAGCTTCTTGCCGGTCTCGAGGCTTATCATGCGCAGCACAAGAACGACCCGAAGAAGGTTTCTGGCCTTCAGGCACGTCTCGAAGCCCTGCAGAAGATGCAGCAGGAACAGGCGAAGCGAAGATAATTAAAGATTAAAGATTAAGGATTAAAGATTAAAGATGAGACTCAACAACCATTCATTCTTTCATTTCTTCATTATTTCATTATTACTCATGTCTTGTGGCACACAGAAAGAGAGCGACAAGGTGAATATCCAAAAGCAAACAGTTCAGCTCGAAAGCGACTTGATGACCCCAGAGGCTCTGTGGGCAATGAGCCGCATTAGTGGCTATCAAGCCTCGCCCGACGGCAAGCACATCGTCTTCCAGATGGGCTACTACAGCGTCGAGGAGAACAAGAGCCATCAAGTACTTTGGATGATGAATGCCGACGGCAGCGAGCAGAAGCAACTGACCGAAGATACTGAGAACGAGACCGATGCGCAGTGGCTCGACAATGAGACCATTGCCTTCATAAGGGAAGGCGAGGTCTGGAAGATGAACCTGAAGGGCAAGAGCCGCAAGCAGATGTCCGAGACGGAAGGCAAAGTCGAGGGCTTCCTCTTTGCTCCTGATGGCAAGAAGGTCATCCTCTTGCAGAGCATCGACTTCAACGAAATCATCCAGAAGAACCCCGAGGACCTGCCCAAAGCCACTGGCCGCGTGGTGAACGACTTGATGTATCGCCATTGGGACCACTATGTGGAGAGCATCCAGCATCCCTTCCTCTGTTCAGTAAGTGGCAATACTATTGCCACAGACGGAACAGACATCCTCGAGGGAGAACCCTTCGAATGCCCCATGGAGCCCTTCGGCGGTATTGAGCAATTGGCTTGGAGCCCTGACTCGAAGTTTATCGCCTTTACTTGTCGCTGCAAGACCGGCTTGGAGTATAGCATCTCGACCGATAGCGACATCTTCCTTTATGAAGTTGAAGCTCGCGACCTTAACAATATTGAGCACACAAAGAACCTGTGTAAGCAGTTCAGAGAGTTTGGTATTCTTGGCTGCAATGAGATGGCTTATCATGGCGATGGGAAGCAGTTGAATCCCACCAAGACACTGAAAGACCAGGAAATCAACGTTAAGCATAAGGATGAGAACGTTGGCTACGACACGAATCCGAAATTCTCTCCCGATGGACGCTACGTGGCTTGGCTCTCGATGGAGCGCGACGGCTACGAAAGCGACCGCCAGCGCCTCTGCATCTACGACCTGAAGGAAGGCACCAAGACCTACGTCACCGAGTCCTTCGACTCCAGCGTTGACGACTTCTGCTGGGCACCCGATTCCTATACATTATATTATATAGGGGTTTGGCACGCCACAGAGAACCTCTATAGCACCAACTTGAAGGGAGAGGTCAAGCAACTTACCAAGGACTGGGCCGACTTCGGCTCATTGCAGATGCTGGGCGACAAGGTTCTTGCCGAACGCCATAGCATCACAGCTCCAGCCGACCTGTATGTGGTCACTCCCTCCTCGGAAGGAGATGGAGAGGGGCTGCAGATAAAGCAGATTACCGAAGTCAACAAGGACATCCTCGACCAGCTTGCCAAGCCCGGCATCGAGCAACGTTGGGTGAAGACCACCGACGGACAGCACATGCTCTACTGGATTATCCAGCCGCCTCACTTCGATGCTTCGAAGAAGTACCCCACCTTGCTCTTCTGCGAGGGCGGGCCGCAGAGTGCCGTCTCGCAGTTCTGGAGTTACCGCTGGAACTTTATGATAATGGCTTCGCAAGGCTATGTGGTGATTGCCCCGAACCGTCGAGGTGTGCCAGGCTTCGGTCAGGAATGGCTTGAAGAAATTAGCGGCGACTGGACAGGACAGTGCATGAAGGACTATCTCTCTGCCATCGATGATGCCGCAGAGAACATTCCCTACGTCGATAAAGACCGCTTGGGTGCCGTCGGTGCCAGCTTCGGAGGCTTCTCTGTCTATTACTTGGCAGGCCATCACGAAGGCCGCTTCAAGTGCTTCATTGCCCATGATGGTGCCTTCAACCTCGAAGCAATGTACACCGAGACGGAGGAGAACTGGTTCTCCAACTGGGAGTATGACGATGCCTACTGGAACAAAGACCAGACAGAACGCGCGCGCCGCACCTACGAGAACTCTCCCCACCGCTTCGTCGATAAGTGGGACACACCCATCCTCTGCATTCATGGCGAGAAGGACTACCGCATCAATGCCACGCAAGGCATGAGTGCCTTCAATGCCGCCCGTATGCGAGGCATCGAGGCACAGCTGCTCATCTTCCCCGACGAGAACCACTGGGTGCTCAAGCCACAGAACGGCATCCTCTGGCAGAGGACTTACTTCGCATGGCTCGACCGCTGGCTGAAGACCCCCTCTGACTCCCCCTTAAAGGGGGAGAATAAATAGTGAATTGTAAATAAATTGTAAATCGTAAATCGTTAAATTGTAAATGGAAAAGACTCTTCGCGACAGCGCTGGGATGCGCTGGACTGCACTGCTGCTCTTGGCGCTCGCCATGTTCTGCAGCTACATCTTCATGGACATCCTTTCTCCCATCAAGGACTTGATGCAGGAGACCCGTGGATGGGACTCCACAGCCTTCGGCACGATGCAAGGCTCCGAGGTGTTCCTCAATGTTTTTGCCTTCTTCCTCATCTTCGCAGGCATCATCCTCGACAAGATGGGCGTGCGCTTCACGATGATTCTCTCTGCCGCTGTGATGCTCATCGGTGCCTGCATCAAGTGGTACGCCGTGGATGAGAGCTTCATGGGCACAGGCTTGGAGGCTTGGTTCAACAGCCATTTGAACTACATTCCCGTGTTCGACGAACTCGGTGTGTCGCCCTTCTATGAGGGGATGCCAGCATCTGCCAAGTTCGCAGCCTGCGGCTTTATGATATTCGGCTGTGGCGTGGAGATGGCAGGCATTACCGTCTCTCGCGGTATCGTCAAGTGGTTCAAAGGCAGAGAAATGGCCTTGGCAATGGGCAGCGAGATGGCTTTGGCGCGTCTCGGTGTGGCAACGTGCATGATATTCTCGCCCTTCTTTGCCCGTCTGGGTGGCTGTGTCAGCGTCAGCCGCTCGGTTGCTTTCGGCGTGGTGCTGATGTGCATTGCCCTCATTATGAGCATCGTCTATTTCGTGATGGACAGGAAACTCGATGCACAGACTGGCGAGGCAGAGGAGAAGGACGACCCCTTCAAAATCAGCGACCTTAGTCAGATTCTCACCAGCAGCGGCTTCTGGTTGGTTGCCCTGCTTTGCGTGCTCTATTACAGCGCCATTTTCCCCTTCCAGAAGTATGCCGTGAACATGCTCCAGTGCAACCTCACGCTCGTGGCTCCCGATGCCAATTCGTTCTGGGCCAGTGAGAGCGTGACCATCGTCCAGTACATCATCATGCTGTTTGTTGCCGCCGCAGGTTTTGCCAGCAACTTCCAGAAGAGCAGCGCCAAGAAGTTTACCCTCTTGGCCGCCAGCATCCTTGCCCTTGTCTGCTATTGCTACATGGGCTTCATGCGCCAGTCCGCAGAGAGCATCTTCGCGGTGTTCCCGCTTCTGGCCGTGCTCATCACGCCTATTTTGGGCAGTTATGTTGACCATAAGGGCAAGGCAGCCACGATGCTGATTCTCGGTTCGCTGCTGCTCATCTTCTGCCACCTGACCTTCGCCTTCGTGCTGCCGCTGTTCAGGGATTCTGCCGTGGGCGGTATCGCCATTGCCTACATCACCATCCTTGTGCTGGGTTCCAGCTTCTCGCTCGTGCCTGCTTCGCTGTGGCCTTCTGTGCCCAAGCTGGTGGATGCCAAGGTGATAGGTTCTGCCTACGCCCTCATCTTCTGGATTCAGAACATCGGTCTGTGGCTCTTCCCCCTGCTTATCGGCAAGGTCTTGGATGCCACAAACCCCGGCGTAGAAGACCCCACAAAGTTCGACTACACAGCTCCGCTTGTTATGCTGGCCTGCCTCGGCGTCGCAGCCCTTCTGCTCGGTTTCGTCCTGAAAGTCGTGGACAAGAAGAAAGGCCTTGGTCTCGAAGAACCGAACATCAAGTAGGGCCGTACCTCGACTCCTGATATATAACTATACAAACGCTGCCTGCTGAATCTCTTCAGCAGGCAGCGTTTGTTTTTTAGCCATGTCCCGTTGCCAAATTAGGCACGCATAGTTGGGCAATTAGACGTGCCTAATTGAGTAACTAAGCGTGCTTAGTCGGGGATTTAGGCATTAGAAGTAGTAGGCGGCGGAGAGCACCCAGGTCTTCTGCTTGGGGGTGTCGAGAATGGCTGCACCCGATGTTTCCTGCAGCTCGCCGGTCCTGCCGAGGCCGAAGTTATAGGCCACGCCGATGTCGAGGTGGTTCATCACCATCACGCCCAGGCCGACGTTCCACGAGAACTGCGACTTCTTGAGCTGGAAGTTGTCCTTCATTTCGCCCCAGCCGAAACCGCTGTTGCCCACGTTGAAGCCGAACTGGGGACCCGTTGCCACGTATGCGCCAAGCATTTTGAGCAGACTGAAGTTCATGCGGACGTTGAGAGGGATGATGATGCTCTTCTGCTTGATGGTCTCTTCGGCACCGTCGAGCCCTGTCTTAGAGTTGCGCTCGTCGTAAAGGACAGCGCCGTCGGCACCAAGATTCAAGATGCCGAGGGGGAAGGACACCTTGGCTGTGGGACCGATGAACCAGCCGTAGCCGGCCTTGTTGCTGAAGGCGTTTTCATAGTCAAGCTTCAGCCTGGTGTTGTTCATACCGGCTTTGACGCCGAACTTGAACTGTGCGTGTGCGGGCATCACTGCGAATGTAGCAAGGATGACCATTGATGCAAGAATCTTTCTCATAATCTACATGTGTTTATTCAGGGCCGAAGCCCAAAGTGATACATTTGCCACCACAAAGATAGGGAAATAGTTTGGATTCTGCGAAGTCTGCAACGCGGAATTTGTCTTTATATAAGAAGAAACGCACTTTTTCTGACCGGAAAGGGGGAGTCGTAAGCAAAAACTTCGTATCTTTGCCGTGATAAATAGCTAAAAACACACCGCCATGTCGAGCAAACACATCTTCCTGCTGTCTGTCCTTATTCTGAGTGCCGTGTCGGTCAACGCGGCAAGCCTACCAGATTTGGTTCAGTATGTCAACACCCTGCAAGGCACACACTCGAACTTCGGCCTGTCGCACGGCAACACCTTCCCCGCAACGGCAATGCCCTTTGCCCAGCACATGTGGACACCGCAGACGGGCAAGAACGGCGACGGCTTCAAGTACCTCTACGACGCTTACGAAATTCGCGGCTTCGGCCAGTCGCACCAGTGCTCTCCCTGGGTGAGCGACTACGCCGTCTATTCCTTCTTCCCCGAGACGGAAACATTGGAGCTTGACCCCGACAAGCGCGGCGCGGAGTTCTGCCATTGTTCTGAAGTGGGGCTGCCGCACTACTACAGCGCTACGTTCGAAAACGGCATCCGCACGGAGATGGCACCCACCGAGCGGGGCGTGCATCTGCGCTTCACCTATCCCAAGAAGCAGGATGCCTACCTCATCATCGACGGATACACCGGGCAAAGCGAGATACACGTCAATCCCGATAAGCGACAAGTGACGGGCTGGGTGAACAACCAGCGCTTCGTCAACCATAGCGAAAACTTCCGCTGCTACTTCGTGGTGCAGTTCGACCAGCCGATACTTGACTATGGAATAGACCCACCCCAGCCCTCCCTTAAAGGGAGGGGGAAAGATAGTTCTGCCACAAGTGGTATAATCTCCCCTCCCTTTAAGGGAGGGGCTGGGGGTGGGTCTCTCTTCCTCAAATTCAAGCCCGGCAGCAAGGTGCAGGCACGGGCTGCCAGCAGTTACATCTCGGAGGAGCAGGCTTGGCAGAACTGGCGGTCGGAGCTTGGTGCGGACAAGAACCTTGAGCAGACAAAGGCGCGAGGCTTTGAGACGTGGAACGCCCTGCTGAACCGCATTCGCGTGGAGGGCGGCACAGAGGAGCAACTGCGCACCTTCTACAGCTGCCTGTTCCGCGCCAACCTCTTCTCGCGCAAGTTCTATGAAATCAAAGCGGACGGCACACCTTATTATTATAGCCCCTACGACGGCAAAATCTACGACGGCTACATGTTCACCGACAACGGTTTCTGGGACACCTTCCGCAGCCAGTTCCCTCTGACCAACATCCTGCACCCCACGCAGCAAGGACGCTACATGCAAGCCCTCCTCGACGCCCAGAAGCAGCTCGGATGGCTGCCTGCATGGTCCTTCCCGGGCGAGACGGGCGGCATGTGCGGCAACCACAGCATCTCGCTCCTTGCCGATGCCTGGGCAAAAGGCATCCACACCTTCGACCCCGACTCCGCCCTCGCTGCATACGCCCACGAGGCGATGAACAAGGGGCCGATGGGCGGTGCCAACGGTCGCGGCGGCTGGAAGGAGTACTGGCAGCTGGGATATGTCGCCTTCCCGGAGTCGCACGGCAGCGTCACGCAAACCCTCGAGTATGCCTACGACGACTGGTGCGCCTGGACGCTTGCCCGCAGCTGCGGCAACAAGTTCTACGAACAGGTGTTCGGTCGCGTGCTGCGTAACTACCTCAACCTCTGGGATGCCGACACGAAGTTCTTCCGGGGCAGAGGAATCGACGGGCGTTGGTACGAGCCGTTCGACCCGCTTGTCTGGGGAGGCCCCTACACCGAGGGCAATGCCTGGCACTACATCTGGAGCGTTTTCCACGACGTGCAGGGACTCATTGACCTCTTCGGTTCGGACGAAGCTTTTTGCCAGAAGATGGACAGCGTCTTCTCGCAACCCGGCACGGTGAAGCCCGGCTGGTACGGCGGCAAGATTCACGAGATGACGGAAATGGAGATAGCAGACATGGGGCAGTACGCTCACGGCAACCAGCCCATTCAGCACATGCCCTACCTCTACAGCTATGCCGGTCAGCCGTGGAAGACGCAGTACTGGGTCAGGCAGATTATGGAACGCCTCTACAACAGCACACCCGACGGCTTCCCCGGCGACGAAGACCAGGGCGGCATGTCGTCGTGGTACGTCCTCTCAGCCCTCGGCCTCTATGCCGTCACGCCCGGCACAGACCAATATGTCCTTGGCAGCCCCATCTTCCAGCGTGCAACCATCACGATGGAGGACGGCAAGCAGTTCGTCATCGAGGCAAAGGACAACAGCAAGGAGAACATCTATGTCGCCGACCGACAGCTGAACGGCCAGCCCCTCTCGCGCAACTACATCACTTACGGCGAACTAACCTCTGGCGGCACACTGCAGTTGCAGATGTCCGCCCAGCCCAACAAGCAGTTGGGTACAGCCAAGACGGACGTTCCCTACAGTCTGACGCGATAGGCCAATAGCTCACTTACCACTTACTTCTTTGATGTCTTCCATCAGCATCTCAACGAGATCACCATGGATGTCCCTGGCTATAAAATGGAAAAACAAACTATAGTCAATACCATTCTCGTAGTTATCGAGTTGTATGGGGGTGTTTTGTTACTCCAGACACCTGGTTTGTCGCGCAGGCGAATAGTAAGTAGATTATACCTTTGTTGGGCGAGTTCGGACGATTTTCGGACCGAATCTCTCAATCCTTCTGCCTGCATTTGTGTCTCCGACAGCGACGTTTCAGCCTTCTGCCACGTCTGTTCTATTCTGTCCAACATCTGTTGTTCATCCTTATTGTCCCTGCAGGAAGCAGCAAAGAACAGCAGGATGAGTGGTAATAGATAGAGAATTTGCTTGTTCATGTTCTTGTTTGTTTCAGCTTTTGAGTTTTCAACGCCACAAAAGTGTGGTTTTTTATTGTAACATACAAGCTTTTTTTTCGAGTTGGGACTACTTGGGACTCATTTTCCTTGCTTCGCTTGCCAAAATCGCGTACCTTTGCAGCCAGAAACATCAAAACACATGTTTAACCATTAAACATTACTACCATGAAAAAGATTCTTTTCATTATTCTAATGGCATTGCTGCCAGTGGTGGCATTTTCGGACGACGAGTATTCTATTCACGGATGCGATGCAATAATTGACGGCATCTGCTACAAATTTCCATCCTCATCAGGAGACGAGGCATGGGTGAGCTACGAATGGTATCACCATGCTACGCTTCCTACTAACACCACCAGGGTTGAATGGATTGAGACTGAGCCCAACTATTCAGGGGACATTGTAATTCCAGAGACCATTTCCTACAATGGCAAGACCTACTGGGTGACGGGCATCAATGAATATGCCTTCTACAAATGCGGGAATCTAACCTCTGTCACATTTCCTAGCAGTTTGAGAAGCATCGGCAAATATGCCTTCTACAAATGCGGGAATCTAACCTCTGTCACACTTCCTGGCAGTTTGGGAATCATTGGCAGCTATGCCTTCTCCGACTGCACCGGCTTGGTGTCGGTATCCATTCCAAAAGGTATGAAAGAAATCTATGACCACATTTTCTATAAGTGCACCGGCCTGAAATCCATCACCATTCCCGAAGGTGTGACATACATTGGGTTGGAGGCTTTCGCTTATTGCTCTGGATTAACGGATGTCTATTGCCTTGCTGAGTCTGCCCCCAATGCAACAACTGCTTTCGACTATGTCGATCTTTCCAACATAATGCTTCATGTCCCCTTGGGTTATGAAGAATTGTACCGCAACAACCTACCATGGAAAAGCTTCGGAGTCGTTTCGTCTGGCATAGAGATTAATGCGACACACTTCCCTGACTCTTATTTCCGGCAGTGGTTACTCAAACAGGCTATAGGGTCCGACGGTGTGCTGACAGACGATGAAGTAGCAAACGTAAAAGAACTATCCTTGTATCACAATTATGATTACCCACCAAATGATACAGGATGCGGACCTATCAGTTCTCTGAAGGGAATAGAGTTCTTCACCGAACTGACCAAGCTTTCTTGCGGTGGACTCTCCCTGACCGTACTCGACTTGACAAAGAATACCAACCTGACCGTACTGCGTTGTGGAGAACAATACCTGACAGAACTTGACTTGACAAAGAATACTAAACTGAAGGAGCTGTGGTTTGAAGCAAATCATAGAGATGTGACGGTTGACATATCGAATTGTTCAGCTCTGAAAGTAGCAGATTTTACTGATTCAAAATTAATTGGGCTCAACGTTTCAGGGTGTTCAGCGCTGGAAACATTGCAATGTGAACGAGGCAAACTGACAGCACTCGATGTGTCGGGATGTTCTGCACTGAAGGAACTGAATTGTGAAAGCAACAAACTGACAACGCTCAACGTATCGGAATGTACAGCGCTGGTACGGCTGACTTGCTATGATAACAAACTTAAAGGAGAAGGATGGGATGCTATGGTACAGAGTCTGCCAAACACAAGTTCCGGAAAGATGTATCCTGTTTACAACAAAGCTTATCCTGGGCAGAACGACATGACGACCAGACAGGTGGCAGTAGCAAAGTCCAAAGGTTGGGCTGTGATATGCTACGAAAACAATATGCCTGTAGAATATGAAGGCATCGAACTAATCACCTTCACCCAGAATCAGATGGCGACTATTTCTTTGCCGACGGATCCTGATGTAAGCAAGGGGAAATACTATAGGCTGGACAGGGTTGAAGAAGGGCAAATTGTATTCGAGCAAGAGCTGCTGCCTCGCGCACGCGTACCTTATATTATTGTACCGAGCGAGGACTTCAGCATTGAGATGGATGCCAAGGATCTGAAAGGATTGCAAAGCGATACGGTTGCCGTCAAGGGCGTTTCCTTCATCGGCTCGTACGTCCGTAAGGAGTTCGAACACGAAGATGGCTACTATATCGAAATCATCGACAAGACGCCCGACTGTCTTGACGAATGGTTCCAATCCGGTAAGGCAATTGTCGGTGCCCTGCGAGCCTACCTGACCTGGGACGACCCCATCGACCATGGCGGTGCAAAGGGTCCGGAGGAAAGGAAGGGAATCGTCCTTCTTGACGTAGGTGACTGCATTGACAGCCCCACAGCAGACGTCACCAAAGACGATGCCATCTACGACCTTAGTGGACGCGAAATGGTAAATGGTAAATCGTCAAATGGTAAAATGCCTCGGGGCATTTATCTAAAGAATGGCAAGAAAGTTTTAATGAAATAATGACTGCAGCCCCGCCCTTTGTTTGTGGCGGGGCAATAACGAACCTCTTTTGGAACATCCCTGACTAAGTCGGAATACCAGAAAGTGAAGTCAATGTTTAACAAGGATTATTATGAAGCAAATCATCATTACCGCCATCCTGGCTGCTGCTGTAGCGACGGGGCAGGCGCAGACATTCGCGGAGGTGCTTGGCTACGGCCTTCCCGTCGTTGTGGTCAACACCGTGGGCGGCGAGGAGCCTACATCTGAGGCCATCGAGCATCCTGCCGGATGCATCGGCACGGGCATCACCAATGTCGTAGCTAAGGCGGCACGGCTGCAGATATACCGAGGCGACACGCTATGGTATGACAGCGGCGACTACGCAGAGGGAGAGTCGGGGATAAAGATAAAGCACCGAGGCAACACGTCGGCAGCACTTTTCGAGAACAAGCCCTTCAAACTCAAGTTGCAGAAGAAGGCCGACCTCATAGACTCGAGGGAAGAAGGCGACAGCACGGACAGGAGGAGCAAGGACTGGGTGCTGCTCAACAGCGTCTATTCTGCGGAACTGCAGGTGGCTTTCCAGCTTTCGCGTCTTGTCGGCATGGAATATACGCCGCGTATGCAGTTCGTCAATGTCTTCATCAACGACGACTATCGCGGGATGTACGTGCTGAGCGAGAACATCACCCGCGAGAAGGAGGGCCGCGTCAGCGTGGACAAGCAGGACGGATACATCATCGAACTGAATGCCTACTTCTGGAACGAGCCCTTTTCCATCAAATCCGACATGGTGCGCTTCATGCAATGGACGCTGAAGTACCCGAAGGCAGAGGAGCTTACAACAGAGCAGGAAGCGCACATCCGCAGCGACATCCAGCGGATGGAGGCTTCGCTCTTGGACAGCAACTATCCGCAGGTGATAGACGTCAGGTCTTTCGCCAGATGGATTATGGTGCACGACATCATGGGTACACGCGACTCGGGCGGTTGCAACATCTATGTCGCCCGCACGGACAGTGAAGCGGCTTCGCTGATGCGGATGCCTGTTGTCTGGGACATGGTGAGCTCCGCCATGACGGTGGCCGACGAATGGTCGGGGACTCACTGCGGGCGTGGCGGGGTGAACTTCTTCCCCCTGCTTTTTGATAACGTACAATGTATGGACTTCACAAAGGCGTTCATCGATGAATGGAAGCGCATAAAGGAGGAGAATATCCTTGACAGCCTTGTCGCATACATAGACGGATATGCCTCCACGCCGGAGGGCATAGCCGTGAGGGTGTCCGCACCGCACCACATGCAGCGGTGGGGCTACAGCTACGGACTGACAAACCTGGTGCCGCAACTGGCAGCAGCCAAAAGATGGATTGCCAGCAGGAAGCTGTGGATAGACGAACAGGTATCGGCTATGGAGAGTGCATATACCGGCATGTCGTCGCTAAGAGAACAACCTCCTGCCCGACGCAGGAAAGAGCTTCTGCCCGACGGTCACATCGTCATCAGGCATGATAACAAGACCTACACAATCGACGGTCTGTACATAGGCCACTGACCGCCAGGATGACGGTGACACTAAGCCTGTACTTTCGTTTGCAGCGTCGCGACGATGCAATTGCACGGTCGCGACGCTGCAATTGCATTGTCACGACCGTGCAAACCCCCAGGCGTGTTTGCCTGAGCAGCGCAGCAGGCTGAACATGGTCATGCTACAGCCTGATGAGGTCCTTCTGGGCTGTGAACCAGGGCAGGTATCTGCTCAGGAACCAGCAGCAGAACATGGAGCCCGCTATGGTGAGTGCAAGCACTGCAAAGGACTTGAACGGCAGGTCGTAAGCGGCAAACGGCAAATGGTGAATGTCAAATGGTAAATGGTAAATGGTAGATGGTAGCTGAATGACGGCTTTCACTATCGCGATATGGGTGCAGAGCACGATGATGGAATAGCGGCCGATGTAGGAAATGACGGGCAGCCACCTGACGACGCGGCTCAAGAGCAGGACGGCAAGCGTTCCCATCAAGCCGCAAAGGTAAACGAACGGCAAGGACGCGGTGTAGGTGTTGAGATAGAAGTAGTTCTCGCCCATGTACAGGAAGTGAAGCGCCACAAGCAGCACGATGCCTCCCAACACTGCCCACCACCACCTAATCCTCAGCTGGAAGAGATGCAGCCGCCTGTTCAGCAGATAGCCGGCCCACAGGAAAGGCATACACGTCATCGCCGTACCGATGTTCAGCGGCAGATTGCCGGCAAAGTAGCCGCAAATGCCTATGCCAAGCATGATGAAGGGCAGAACGGTTTCCGACAGGGTTTCGTTGGGAATGGCTCGCTTGGCAAGATAGTAGATTGCGGCAAAGATGGCATTCATCCAGAACAGGCAGAGCAGGAACCAAAGTGGTGCCCACACATCGCCGATGGAAACTCCGAAGAGGAGCCAAAGGGCTTTGGCGGACGCTCTGTAGAAAAGCATGAAAAAGAGGTAAGGCACAAGGATGCGGTTGAACTTACGCAGGAGGAACTCCCTGATGCCGCCGGCATAGTCCTTGAAGAAGAGGCCGGAGAGGATAAAATAGAGCGGCATCCTCGTCTGCTCGAAGATGTCGTTCATGAGATAGTCGCCGTCCGAGAAGTACCCGTAGCCCGAAATGTGGTCGAGCACGACAAGCAGAATGCAGATGCCCTTTGCCAGGTCGATGTACTCAATGCGGCTTGTAGAATTCATAATTCTTAATTCATAATTCATAATAAGGGCTCGCCATCCATAACTGTGCAAGAGAATAATTTATGAATTGATAATTATGAATTATGAATTAACACGGTGGCGTAGGCGGAGATGCCTTCCTCGCGGCCTGTGAAGCCGAGCTTTTCGGTCGTGGTGGCTTTGATGGAAACGTCGTCAATGTCGATGCCCATCACCTCTGCCAGGCATTGCTGCATTTCGGGGATGCGTGCCTTCATCTTGGGACGCTCTGCACAAACGGTGGCATCGATGTTGCCCACCTTGTACCCCTTGGTGGCAATGAGTTCCACGGTCTTGCGCAGCAGGATTTTGCTGTCGATGCCTCGGAATGCCTCGCTGTTGTCCGGGAAGTGATACCCGATGTCGCGCATGTTGGCAGCGCCCAACAGGGCGTCGCAGATGGCATGAATGAGCACGTCGGCATCGCTGTGTCCCAGCAGCCCAAGCGGGTGCTCGAAGCGTATGCCACCCAACCACAGTTCGCGTCCTTCGACAAGCTGGTGGACGTCGTAGCCAAAACCAACCCGAATCTTATTCATTGGATAGTTATTTCTTTTAGTTAAGAGTTAAGAATTAAGAGTTAAGAGTTAAGAATTAAGAGTTAAGAGTTAAGAATTAAGAGTTAAGAGTTAAGAATTAAGAATTAAGAGTTAAGAAAGATAGTTTTGGATGCCGTTGTGTTTGATGGCATGTGGTATTTTTCTTAACTCTTAACTCTTAATTCTTAACTTCTAAACGATTATCTTCTTCTTCTCATCTTCCCGAAGAGGTCGCGCATACCGTCCAGGTCGAAACCGAGCGAGAAGCGCATGGTCTGGTCCAGAGGGTTGGTCTGTGCGGTGGAGAAGACGTACGAGGCATCGACGGTGAAGACGCTCATGTGGAAGCCTGCACCCACGGTGAAATACTTACGATTACCTTTGTTCTCGGCCTCGTGGTGATAGCCGGCACGGAGCATGAAGCGGTCGTTGTAGGTGTATTCGGCACCGATGCTCCACTGAATCTCCTCCAGCTCCTCCTTGAAGCCGCCGGGGGCATCGCCAAAGCTCTTGAAGATGCCGGCAATGGAGGAAATGCCATAGTAGCCCTCATCGTTCACGCGGGCCTCGAAGTCCTCGAGCGGCTCCAGGCCGTCCGTGCTTGCCCAGTCTGGATTGTCCGGGTCGTATTTGCGCATTGGCGGCGTAGGCACAAGCAGCTTGTTCAAATCGACACCGAAGCTGAACTTGTTGTACTCGTTGAAAGGGATGGTCAGGTTGAAGCCGAGACGAAGGTTCGTCGGGATGAACTCGGACTGGTCGCTGCCACCGTACGAGAGCTTCGAGCCAATGTTGCTGATGTTGAAACCCCAGCCGAAGCTGCACTCGCGGTTGCCAGCCATGAAGTAGCCCAGGCGGTAGAGTGCGATGTCGGCGGCGAATGCCTTGGCGGCACTGCTCTCGGCCGTGTAGTCATACTTGATGTCGGAAAGGATGAAGCGCAGGTTGACAGCCATGGAGAGTGTCTGGCTGAGCATACGGCTGTAGCCTGCATCGATAGACATCTCGTAGGGCTTGATGGTCATGTCCTCCATGTCTGCTATAAACACCTCGCCGAGGCTGAAGTAGCGCAGGGAGGCATGTACGGCACTGTAGTCGCCGATGCGGTAGAAGCCGGTCAGGTTGGCAAGGTTGATGTCGTTGACCAGCTTGCGCAACCAGGGCGTGTAGCTGATGCTGACGCCAGCACGGGCCACATTGAAGGGGTACTTGGCGGGGTTCCAGTACTGCGAATTGATGTCTGCTTCGGTGGCGACACCCATGTCGCCCATACCGCCGCCTCTGGCATCGGGAGCGATGGACATAAAGGTCGCGGCTGTGTTCACAGGGTTGAACATGTTCTGCTTGTCCTGCGACAGGACACCCTCTGCGCTGCATACGGCAGCGACGAGCAGCAGGATGCGGATAATACGGTTTGCTTTCATTTTCTTTTCTGTCTGCACTCTATAATAACTGCGCAGGGGGCTTATTTATTGTTCCGCACGATGAGTTTTTCTGTCTTTGATGTCCATTTGCTCTCTCCGCAACGTGCTTGGCAGCGATAGAGGTAGATGCCAGAGCCCACTTTTGCGCCTCCGCCGCTGTTGAGATCCCAGGTGACGGTGAAGATGCCGTTCTCGTCGCTGCTGGTCTCCTCGTGCATCCAGATGCGGCGGCCAGAGAAGTCGAAGACCTCGATGATGAAGTCGCACTCGCTGCCCGGCAGGTCGTAGCTGACGATGAAGTTGGTGCTGGTGGTGGCTGGGTTCTCGCTTGCGATGAGGCGCAGGATGTTGGTTGCCACTTCGTTATCGACCACGAAGTCGAGGCTGATTTGGTTGGTGTTGTTCAGCACGTCCCAGGCGCGGAACGTGAGGCTGTGCGGGCCGTTCTCCAGCATCGGGATGTTGTAGGCAACGGTGCCTCGGGTGAAGTCGCCGAACTCGTGCACATAGTAGTCGTTGATGTTGTATGTGAGGTCGCTCCTCCCGTCCACACAGATAGAGAGGTCGTGGCCGATGCCGTTGCCGCTGGAACTGATGCCGCTGTCGTCGGTGAGCTTCGCCACGAAGAGCGGCGTGGCGTTGACGCGGTCGCCGTTCTGGAAGCTCTCGTCGTGGAGGTAGGCGAAGATAATCGGGCCTTCGGGGTCGAAGTCGGTGTTATCCACCATGCCGCCAATGGGAATGTCGCGGTTGTAGCCGTTGGCCTCGATGCCGGTGGTGCCGTCTATCGCATAGAAGACGAAGAGGCCGTCCTCGTTCGAGAAATTGATGTCGATGGGGACAACGAACTCCTCGCTGAAGTAGCCGGCACGCACGCTGTCCTGTGAGTCAAAGAGCATGGCCGTGCGGTCGGTGTAGGTGAAGGATGTGGTGGCTCCCGCGTTGTTGAGGCAGGTGATGGTTTCCGCGTTGTCGAAGAGGCGGGTGTGCACGACACCGTTGAAGCCCGTCATAACGGAGCCGTCCGCCTGCTCCACATGCCCGTAGAGCTTGACGCGCTGGCCTGCCTTCAGGGGAATGGGGGTGCCATCGACGGCCGTCTCGTTTATCTTGTCCAGCACGACATTCTGCGGTGGGTTGCCCATGGTGAGGGCCGGGTCGCCGAGCAGGGCATACTGCAGCTTGTTCTCTAAATAGCCAGCCTCGCGCCCATCGCTGATGATGTTGTTCTTGGCAAGGCGGATGGCATCGCCGATGCGGTTGCGGCGATAGTTGGCGTCGGTGGCAAAGAGGTACTGCGTGAAGTAGCGGTTCATGCTGTAGTTCTGGTTGGCGAACACGGTGCGTGCGGTACCATAGAAAGCCAGAGCGCCGCCGTTCGCGTTGAGCACGGCAGCCTCGCCGATGTTGCTGCTATACGAGTCGAATGGCATGACGTCGCAGGCGCATGTGACCCAGAGCGGCAGCTTCGTGGCTTTGTTTGTCTGGAAGTCCTCGAGCCGCAGCACATACTCGTGGCTGAAAGCATGTGGACCGGCATGGCCTGTGTAGTTCATCATAAGTGCACCGTCGCGCATCTGTTTCTTGATGAGCTTTTCGACCTCCGGATAGGTGTTGCTGTTCGTTGAGCTGACACGGGTGTAGGCATCCCACATGACCTTGTGCACCTCGATGCCCGGATACCTGGAGATGATGTTCTCTGCCACGTTGTTGGCATACCTCATGTGCTCGTTCTCGTCGCCGTCGTCGCCCAGGATATAGACAAGGTTCTTCCACGGGCCGGCGTTCTCCTTGTTCATGTATGCGAGGCATTTGTTCACCATGACCTTGGCCGCAGCAACCTGCACGACGGGGAAACGTCCGACTCCGATGTCGCTCTTCTCGCGGAGGGGGTTGCTGCCCTCGCCGTCGTCGAGCAGACCGAAGTAGTCTTCCATGACGTAGCTTTTGGTGTCGCTGAAGCTGTTCTCGCTCTCGTAGCAGAGCAGATAGTCGTCGGGGTTGCTTTTGCTCCAGGCGCTGGAAACCATGCGGTTGTCCCACGCACAGTCGCCGAAGAGCAGGAGGTAGCGCGGGGCATCATTGTCGGTGGCGGCCTTGTCGTAGAGCATCTTCATGAAGAGGCGGTAGGCGGTGGGGTCTGGCGTGCCGCTGGAGAACTCGTTGTATATCTGGTTGGCACGGACAACGCCAACGCGCAGTCCGTCGTACTGCTGGTGCGCATTGGCCAGCCGCTGTGCCTCGCCAGCCAGTTTGCCGCTGCTCGGCACGATGATGACCATGTCGAGGCTGGCGAGGCTGTGGAGGTTCTGGTTGGCGACCTCGCCTTCGACCGTGGGTTCCGGGAAAGAGGCTCCTGTGGAGAATGCCACGAAGTGCTGCGAGGCATCGTCAACGCGGACGGTGTAGGTGCCGCCGTTTTGCGTGCCGGCCACGAGCGCATCCTTCGCCCCTACCCTGCCGGTGCGGATGACCCGCACGTTGGAGCCGGTGATGTTGAACTGCGCGGGGCCTCCTCCCTGAAGGGAGAAGTCAACGAAGCCGGTGGCATTGGTGCTGAGCCAGCGGTCATAGCTGTAAGAGAGGTAGTCCAAGCGCGCCTTCTTGCCTGCGTCGGAGCGGAGGGTGACGCTGAGGCTGGCGGGAGTGCCCATGCCGCTCACGTCGAAGGTGCGCGTGGTGGATGTGGCATAGACATAGTCGCCGGGCGGCTGTATGGAGAAGTTGCCTGCCGCATTTCCGTTGATAGAGACATTGACGGTGTTCGAGGAGTTGTCCTGCCCCGTGAAGACGACCGTCAGCTTTCCGTTGCCTGCGGGGTCGATGGCAGAGAGGGTATAGCTGTGGGAGTTGTTGTTGGCATAGTTCTCATTGTCGAAGAGATGCCGACCTACCGTGTGCCATGCAAACTCGTCCTTTTCGTAGAGGGTGTGCGCCCTTGCCGTGGTGTGTGTGGACATGGACGTGCTCGGGTTGGCGTTGAGCGTCTCCATCGTGGGGGGCGCGCCCTCCTCCGTCAGGAAGTAGCAGGCTTTGCGGGCGAAGGTGTTGCTGATGCGTGTGTCGCCGTCCCAGCGAACCAGTCCGTTGCCCCAGAAGAGCCAGCTGTCCGTCTGGCTGTTGTAGAAGAGGGGCACCTCGACCATGTCGTCGTGGTGTGTGCCCTCGCGGATAAGCTCCGGCAGCAGATGGCCGCCGTAGCCGTACAGGTGCACGTTGTCTGGATTGCCGAAGCCCATATTCCTGAGCGTGGTGCGGGAGAACTGGTACATGCCGTCGGCCGTGATGCTCACCTTCACCCACTTGCCGCTGGCCATCCTGGAGCTGGCGGCGTAGCGTCCGGCCTTCCCGCCTGGCGCTTCCATGCGGGCGTTGAGCCTTTCGCTCCGATGGGCGTTGATGACAATCTGTGCGCTGATGAGCTTCTCGTACTTCGCTCCCTGTCGGCGGATGGGGATGAAGGCGATGTCGAGCATACCGTTGCCGCGCTCCACACCGACGAACGTCTCCACCTCGATGGTCTCGCTCAGGAGGCTGTCGAAGCGCTCGGCCACCTGCGCCTCCTTGCTGCTCAGGGGAGCGTATTCGGGATAGAGAAGCGAGACGGTGTAGGTGTGCCTCTTGTAGTCGGTCTCCAATGGCACAACCTCGGTATAGACGGGCAGCACGGAGTCAATCTTCATCTCGTCCCAGTCCAAGCTGGTGAAGGCCAGCTCCTGTTCCTGTTGCGCCGAGGCTGCCTGCACTATCGCAGCAAGCATCAATATCGTAAAAAACCTATTCATTTACTATTTACCATTTACCATTTTACTATTTATCTCCCTCCTCCTTGGGGGAGGGTTGGGGAGGGGGCTTTTACTTTACATTGAACTCCAGCACCTTCTCTCCTTCGAGGTAGCCCTCCAAATGGTCGTCGATGCTGACGGGACCCACGCCTGCCGGTGTGCCGGTGAAGATGATGTCGCCCGTCTTGAGCGTGAAGAACTGGCTGATGAAGCTTACCAGCTTGTCAACCCCGAACAGCATGTCCGCCGTCCGGCCCGTCTGCACCTGTTCGCCGTTGCGAAGCAGGTGGAACTCCAGCTCCTGGATGCCCTTGCCGTAGCGTGCGAGCGGCATCCACTTGCCGATGGCCGCGCTGCCGTCGAAGCCCTTGCACAGGTCCCAGGGCAGCCCCTTCTGCCGCAGCCTCT
This sequence comes from Bacteroidaceae bacterium, assembly GCA_017524545.1. Lineage (GTDB taxonomy): Bacteria > Bacteroidota > Bacteroidia > Bacteroidales > Bacteroidaceae > Physcousia. Next base: position 45,582 of record JAFXVN010000081.1, on the reverse strand, counting down.
CCTGAAGGTCGCGAGCCGTGAAGTCGATGCCCACCGTCACCTCGTCGTAGTAGCGGTGCGCAAAGCGCTCGGGAATGCTGCGCCCCAGGTGGTTGATGCGCACGCAGAGTTCCGTCTCGTAGTCGCACCGCTCCGTGTAGCCCGGGATGAAGAACGGTTTCCCGCCCGTCAGCAGAGCAGAGTCCGCCTTCGTGAACACCACAGGCTCCTCTATATATAATAACGAATTATGCAGCTCTTTATTGTGTGCCGCATAGTTCATTCCTATACCAAATATCTTCATTTCGGCTGTAAAGGTACGAATAAGTGCGAAAAAAGCCAAATATATTCAGCCTTTTTCGTCCGAAAGTACCTTCTTATGTACCAAATACCACGCAGATACACACGAACCACCCAAGCCCAAGAACCAAACAAGCACCAGTTACAAAACCCAACACCACCAGCCACAAAACCCATCTATCCCTGTTACATAATTATTTTCAAGCTTTGAAAATATATTATCAAACTTTGGAAATATATTTTCACGCCTTGAAAATATATTTCCAAGCCTTGAAAAAAGTTATGTAGCTCGTTCTTCAGGCTTTTGCATCCAGCTCTTCAGACTTTTGCACTTTGTTATATCGTCTTTCCTATCTTGTCGATAAACCCAATTGCGGCTGAAGTGCCTACACAGGCACCCCAGCCGCAATTACTACTTCTGTGGAATCTATTTCTTGAACAAATCGGAATGTGTGCCTGTACGATAAAGTGAAACAACTTGGATGGCTCTTTCTTCGTCGTTTAAGCTCATGCTATCGTGATTTTGTCGTGTTCCACATTCTTGTAAAAAGGAGTGAATGAGTTGTCTTCCCATTCTTTAACGGTATAAAGCACAGGGATAATCATTTCACCTGTCGTCCACCCGAGTTCCGTGAATGGATAACCCACATTATCATAATCATCCTTCTCTATCCTGTTCTTGTTGAGGAGGATAAGTATGTCCCAATCGGAGTCAGCTTTCGCATCGCCTCTGGCACGGGAACCATAAAGCCATGCGTTTCCGCCTGCTGGTATAACCGCATGAGCCAGCTCCCTGAGACGTTCAAGTGTGTGGTCGCTTTTTGACATGTTCTTTTGCCTTGACTAATATACAATTAGTGTTTGTCCTTTGCAAAGGTACGATATTTATCGTTTCCTGCCAAACTTTCTTGCGGAAACTTACATAAATTCAGCACGACCTTTGCTTGTTAAAAGAAAAAGCCTTACCTTTGCACATGCAATCCGAAAGGAAAGCAAGACTTATCGGAAAATAAACGAAGCGTTATGCTCGTTCTTGCAACTGGAAACGTGAGAAATTTCTATGATATGCAAGGCTTGTGTAATGGTTCGCGCGTTTAGCGTGGACTGGTTACTATATCTGCATATCAGGGTAATTCTCACGACCTCCAGTTGAAGATTGTGGTATATCAGTACCACGCTTCGTGTATCATTAACTCTGTCTTTATGGTGCTGGAGGACAAAAAGAAATGAACAAAACAATGAAAAGGAAAAACTATTTGACAATCCTGCTCTTTGCAGCAGCCTGCGCCAGTACCAGCATTCTCTGTAGCTGCGGTGACGATGAGCCAGAAATCATTCCTGTGTCGAATGGAGGCGGCAGCTCTGGAGGTAATTCCGGAGGCAGCTCAGGAAGTGGTTCTGGAGGTAATTCCGAAGGTGAATCGGGAACTACCGACGGCCATGAGTGGATTAACCTCGGTCTGCCAAGCGGCACTCTTTGGGCAACATGCAATGTCGGAGCGACAAAGCCAGAGGAATATGGTGACTATTTTGCATGGGGCGAGACAACAGGCTATAAGAGTGGTAAAACAAGATTTTATTGGGACACCTATAAGTGGTGTTACGGTGGTTCGGAAGTAAACCTGACGAAATACTGCACAGATATGAATTATGGCACCGTCGATGACAAGACAGAGCTTGAGCCATCCGACGATGCTGCGACAGTGAACTGGAGCAAAGCCTGGCAGACACCAAGCATTGACCAAGTGATTGAACTGATTGACAATACAACGTCAACATATACTTCGGAGAAAGGTGTCAATGGAATGAAATTCACGAGCAAAAGCAATGGACAAAGTATTTTCCTGCCCGCTGCTGGCCAAAACTTAGGCAATGATTTTTTGAGGAAGAACGACTTGGGCATATATTGGACGAGGTCACTCTACACGAATGAAGTTATAAAAGCATATAACCTAAATTTTGGCTCGAATGGTGGCATGTTTTCGTATTATTGGGATTGGCGAAACCATGGAAATTCCGTCCGTCCTGTGCGGAAGAAGTAAAAGTTCATAATGATAATCCCTTTTATAGGGAGGCATAAACCATTTGCGGCTGAGTTGCTTTGTGATGCAACCCAGCCGCAATTGTTGTTATTTGTTTTGTCAAGCTCTACACGATATGCTCTGCTATTTGTAATGTCCAAAAGCCGAAATGACAATAACCTCAACCACGTCATCGTGTATTTGATAGACTAAACGATGCTCTTTGTTTATCCGTCGCGACCAGGTTTCGACCACATAATGCTTCAGCTGCTCGCATTGTCCAGTGCCTGTACGGGGATGCTCTTTCAGCTCGTCAATCAATGTCGCCAGCTTCTTTAAGGCTTGTGGCGCCCTTCTTTTTAGCTCTGCCAAGTCTTTCTGAGCCTCGGCGTTGAACTTTACGATATACGCCATATTCAATTAGCCCCAAGAATGCGGTTAAGGAATTGCTGTCCAGACTCGGAAGGCAGCATTACAGACATGGTGTCCTCGCTGGATGTGGCAATCGAGTGGTCAAGCTTTGCATAGAACTCCTTCTCTGTCATCTCAATCTTTGGCTCTTGCGGCTTAGATACTTCCCACCCCATTCTCTTACCTAACTTCCTGATGAAGGCGACATCCGCGCGCGGCATATTGATGTTTAGTGATACTGATGCTGTCATAGTCGTTTTCTTTTTTGCAAAGGTACGGTTTTTAATTCAATATTCAAAATAATTAAATTCAAAATGTTTACAAAACCAATCCTTCGAATGAAGTTGCAGCAAAAAGCAAAAGGGGACACACCTTTCGGCATGTCCCCTTTTGGGCATTAGTGACAAACTATAATTGCTTATTCTGCGCGGAGTGTGAAGCGCTTGAAATCGGTGACGGTAAGCTCCTTGTCGATGCTCTGAAGGTAAGAGGCAACGGTAAGGTTCTTGTCCCAGATGTACTCCTGACTCATCAGGCAGTTCTCCTTGAGGAACTTGTTCACGCGACCCTTTGCGATGTTCTCGATCATGGCGGGGTTGAGGTTTGCAGCCTTCTCAGCGGAAACGGTTGCAATAATCTCCTTCACCTTGGCAACGTCCTCGGCTGTAATCCAGCCCTTGGCCTGGTTGCTTTCCATGTGGTCTTCGCTGTCGAAGTGTGCGGGGTTGAAACCAGCCTTCTTGATGGCAGCTTCAACAGCCTTCTGCACTTGCTCGGCCTTGGACTTCTCGATGGCAACGGCGAACTCGTTGTCCTTAACGCTCTGAGGCACGCCGCTCTCGTCGATAGCCACAGGAGAAGCACTTGCAATCTGCATGGCGATGTTCTTGCCGACAGCCTCGTCCTCCACCTTCTTGCTCAGGTTGAGCATGGTGCAGAGACCGTTGCGATTCATGTGGTTGTAGGTAGCAATGTTCTCGCCCTCGATTGTGCAATAGCCGTCGAGTTCCATCTTCTCGCCAGTGATACCGCTGCGAGCGGTAACAGCGTCCTGAACGGTTCCTTCGCCCATAGGCAGAGCCTTCACCTCGTCGAGAGTCTTGCACTTTGCGGCAACAGCAGCGTCGAGAATGCTCTTGGTGAGAGCCACGAAGTCGGCGTTGTTAGCCACGAAGTCGGTCTCGCACTTGAGGGCGATGATGGCACCGAAGCCATTCTCGGCCTTTACGAGCACGCAACCTTCGGCAGCCTCGCGGTCGCTACGCTTTGCAGCAACAGCCTGACCCTTCTTGCGCAGGTATGCAACAGCACCGTCCATGTCGTCGCTTTCTGCCAGAGCCTTCTTGCAGTCTGCCAGACCAGCGCCCGTCATCTCGCGGAGCTTCTTGATGTCATTCATTGTAACTTCCATAGTCGTATAAAATTAAAAGTTTTTACTCAGCCTCGGGGGCTTCCTCCTCTTCGCGAGCCTTGCCGCTGCGACGACCCTTCTTCACGGGCTGGTCTTCCTGCTCGGCAGCAGCGTCGCTGTCAGCCTTCTCAGCCTTGCGCTCCTCGAGACCCTCGTTGATGGCAGCGCAGCAAGCCTGGAGGATAATCTCAATGCTCTTGCTTGCGTCATCGTTTGCGGGGATGACGAAGTCGATGTTGTCGGGATTGCTGTTCGTATCGACGATAGCGAATACGGGGATTCCCAGACGGTTAGCCTCACGCACGGCAATCTGCTCCTTCAGCACGTCAACGACGAAGAGGGCAGAGGGCAGACGGTTGAGGTCGGCGATAGAGCCGAGGTTCTTTTCAAGCTTGGCACGCTGGCGGCTAACCTGCAGAATCTCGCGCTTGGAGAGATTGCTGAATGTGCCGTCGGCAATCAGCTTGTCGATGTTGCTCATCTTCTTCACAGCCTTGCGGATGGTGGGGAAGTTTGTGAGCATACCGCCGGGCCAACGCTCGATAACGTAGGGCATACCTACTGAGGTGGCGAGGTCGGCAACGCATTGCTTGGCCTGTTTCTTGGTAGCGACAAAGAGGATCTTCTTACCGCTCTTGGCAATCTGCTTCAGGGCTTCGGCAGCCTCGTCAATCTTTGCAACAGTCTTGTGTAGGTCGAGGATATGAATGCCGTTGCGCTCCATGAAGATGTAAGGAGCCATAGCGGGGTTCCACTTTCTCTTGAGGTGGCCGAAGTGACATCCGGCCTCCAATAAAGTCTCAAAATTTGTTCTTGACATTGTCTTGTTGGTTTTGTTTGTTGTTTACTTTCTTGTTAATTCTTTTTGCGTTAGAATCAATCTGCGGGTAGTCCCTCTATACATTATATATAATATAGTAGAGGGAGTCAGGCAGATTTAGATGCTAAACCCTGTTGATTTCACAATTTGACAATTTACAATTTGACGATTATGCTGCTTCAAGCGCACATCCGAATGGCTGTCCTGTAAAATTGTCCAATTGTAAAATTGTCCAATTGTCCAATGAATCAGCGCTTGCTGAACTGGAAGCGACGACGTGCCTTTGGACGACCCGGCTTCTTTCTCTCGACCTCGCGGCTGTCGCGTGTTATGAAGCCTTCGGCGCGGAGTGCCTTCTTGTCCTCAGCGTTTATCTTCACCAGAGCACGTGCAATGGCGAGGCGCAGAGCCTGAGACTGGCCAGTGTAGCCACCGCCGTAGAGGTTGACCTTGATGTCGTACTTTTCAACCACGTCGAGCAGAGTCAGAGGCTGCTTAACCACGAACTGCAGGATGGTGCTGGGGAAGTACTCGGTCAAATCGCGCTTGTTGATGGTAATTTTGCCACTACCTTCTTTGACATAGACGCGGGCAACGGCGCACTTGCGGCGGCCCAGCGCATTAGCTATGTATTTCGTATCCATGTTGGGTGATTATTTATACTGGTTAATATCGATTGCCTTGGGACTCTGTGCCTGCTGCTTGTGCTCGGCACCGCCATAAACATAGAGGTTGCCCAGCAGCTTGTCGGCCAGCTTGTTCTTGGGCAGCATGCCTTTTACTACGCGGCGAACCAGCTTCTCTGCACCGTTGGGCTTGGCCAGGATGCTGGCGGGAGTTGCCTCGCGCTGACCGCCGGGGTAGCCTGTGTAGGACAGATAGACGCGGTCGGTCATTTTCTTACCAGTGATGATAATCTTGTCGGCGTTCACGATGATGACGTTGTCACCACAATCCACATTGGGGGTGAACTCTGCCTTGTACTTGCCTCTCAGCAATTTTGCCACCTTGGAGCACAGACGACCGAGAATCTGGTCGGTAGCGTCAACCACCACCCATTCCTTCTTAACGGTAGCCTTGTTCATTGAGATGGTCTTGTAGCTCAAAGTATCCATTCTTTGTCTTGCTTTTGTTTTGTTTCTACCTATTTTACTTCTCTTTTTTCGTTGCGATTCACGAACCGTCCGTTCAGGCCAATGATGCGGACTATTCACACGCTCCGAGAGGGCATTTTGATACCCTTTGATAATAATCGGCGTGCAAAGGTACGACTTTTTTCATAATCTGCAAGCACAAGAGGGACTTTTTTTCTTGCTAATGCGCTTATTCGGCCTCTTTTCCTTGCCACTTTCCCCGAAATCTTTGCCCGGTGCTATGAAAACCTCGCCATCCAAGCCTTGAAGACAGCTATGCCGTCGCTGCCAAACTTCTCGAGGCTGCGCATGGCTTGTTCCGGGGTCTTCTCCTCGTCGAGGCGTGTCTTGGAGTAGAACTTGTCGGCATAGCAGACGATTTGCTCCTCGATGCTCTCGGGCGTGAAGTCCTGATGCGGCAAGGGAAGGTTTTGGCGTATTATCTCTTCTGCCGTAAGGCCTGTCCCGGTGTGCCGTTCTGCCACGCGGGCATGTCGGGGCAGCCCCTCGCTGCGGAGAATCTCCGCGCCCAGAATGCCGTGCCGGATGTAAGGCTCTGTGCCGAAACAATATATGCTCGGCGCATCGACGCGCGTAATGCCGATGTCGTGCAGCATCGCCGCCTCCCAAAGGAACGTTTCGTCGGCACCCAACTCAGGATGCGCCCTCGCAATTCTCAGCGCCCTTTGCGCCACATCCGTGCTATGCTTGAGCAACACCTGCTCCAACCGTTCATTGCCCCTGCAGTACTTTTGAATTATACTTTGAACATTAACCATTGACCATTGACTTTTTTTTGTGCGACAATATAGCTACAAAGTTATGCCTTTTAATTGAATTATGCGCCTTTTCCCGCAAAAAACTTCCTCTAATTGCGCGACTTCGCTAACTATTTGCTATCTTTGCAAACGGAATCGGGTGGAAATCCTGTTTCTCTGACACATAAGAGCAGCCATGACATTTCTGTGTCCTTACATTTGTCAAGATAGAGGTCATATTACCCCAACATGAATAAAGGGAAGGTTGTGATTAAGTGAGAACATGCAGGCCTCCCCACGAGGCTATATCAATGATTCTTAACTTTTATTAGCCGAAAGATTGGAACTTTCGGCTTTTTTGCGTAATTTTGCAGCGGTTTACAGCATGAACCTATGACAGTAGCAAGACACAAGTATATCATCCAAGCCATTGCGGACAAGGCAAAAGCCATTGTGCCGAAAGGTAGCGAGATTATCCTTTTCGGGTCGCAGGCTCGTGGCGATGCAAGAGAGGATTCCGACTGGGACATCCTTGTGCTGCTTGACAAGAAAAGGGTGTTGCCTACAGACATTGACGAAGTGGCATATCCTCTCAGGGAACTTGGCTGGGACTTTGGCGAAACCATCAATACCATTCTATATACTAAGGAAGAATGGAATCGTGATATTGCCAGCCCATTTTACGAAAATGTCACGAGAGAGGGTATAAGGTTATGAGCTTGGTTGAAGACAACAGAAAGGATATTGTGGCATATCGCATTGAGAGAGCACATACAGCTCTTGAGCAAGCTAAGCTGAACTTCAAACTCAATTGTCTGGAGGTTACGGCAAACAGGCTTTATTATGCTGCGTATTATGTCGTGTCGGCTCTGCTGATTGCAAATAAGATTCCTGCACACTCACACGAAGGAAATGTCACTCAGTTCGGTTTACTTTTCGTGAAGACAGGTAAAGTGAATCGAGAGGATGGCAAACTGTTGAGCCATCTGCTTACAATGAGACTGAAAGGTGACTACAGCGACCGTTTCGGACTGACCGAAGCAGATGTCTTGCCATACATTGAACCTACCGAGGCATTCATCAAGAAAATTGCAGCATTGGCAGAGCTTTCGTTGGTTATGTAAATAGTAAATAGTAAATTGTCAAATAGCAAATGAGGTTATGAAGTACGGTTTCGACAACGACAAATACATCTCCATCCAGTCGCAGCACATTCAAGAGCGCATTGCGCAGTTCTCCGGCAAACTCTATCTGGAGCTTGGCGGCAAGCTTTTCGACGACCACCACGCCAGCCGCGTGCTGCCTGGGTTCCAGCCCGACAGCAAGCTGCGCATGTTCCAGCAATTGAGCAGTTCGGCAGAGATTGTCATCGTCATCAGTGCCCTCGACATCGAGAAGAACAAGGTGCGCCAGGACTTGGGTATCACCTACGACGAGGATGTGCTGCGTCTGCGCACGGAGTTCCAGAAGCGGGGCTTCATGGTGAACGGTGTGGTCATCACGCACTACAACGGCCAAAGCAGTGCCGCCATCTACCGCCGCCGTTTGGAGCACCTCGGCATCCGTGCCTATTACCATTATAATATAGAGGGTTATCCCAACAACGTCCCCCTGATAAACAGCGACGAGGGCTTTGGCCGCAACGATTATGTGGAGACCACCCGTCCGCTGGTCATTGTCACAGCCCCAGGCCCTGGCAGCGGCAAGATGGCTGTCTGCCTGAGCCAGCTCTATGCAGAACGCAAACGCGGCATCGAGGCAGGCTATGCCAAATTCGAGACCTTCCCCGTCTGGAACCTGCCCCTGAAGCATCCTGTCAACATCGCCTACGAAGCCGCCACAGCCGACCTCGGTGACGTGAACATGATCGACCCTTTCCACATGGATGCCTACAACAAGGTGGCCATCAACTACAATCGCGACGTGGAAATCTTCCCCGTGCTCAACACGCTCTTCGAGGGCATCTACGGTGAGTGCCCTTACAAGTCGCCGACGGACATGGGCGTGAACATGGTGGGCTTCTGCATCTGCGACGACGAGGTCTGCCAGCAGGCAGGCAAGGACGAAATAATCCGCCGCTACTACACTGCCCTGAACCAAATGGCTAACGATGCCTGCAACGATGCTGAGGTGAACAAAATTTCCTTGCTGCTCAAGCAGGCGAAGATAAGTACCGACGACCGCCGCGTCACCGTCGAGGCACGCCTCCGCAGGGAAGAGTCGGGCGTACCGTCATCGGCTATAGAGCTTGAGGACGGCACCATCATCACGGCAGCCTCATCGCCACTGCTCGGCACAGCTGCTTCGCTCCTGCTCAATGCCACCAAGCACCTCGCAGGCATCGACCACGGCCTGAAGCTCATCTCGCAGGACTTCATCGAGCCTATCCAGCGCACAAAGATTGAATACTTGGGCGGACACAATCCGCGCCTGCACACCGACGAGGTGCTTGTGGCACTCAGCGTCCTGAGCCGCCAAGACGAGAACTGCCGCCGTGCCCTCGCACAACTCCCCGCCCTCGCAGGACTGCAAGCGCACACCACCATCATGCTCGGCGAAGTGGACCGCAAGATATTCAAAAAGCTCGGCGTTGACCTCACCTGCGACCCCGTCCGTAAGAACTAAGCAACAAGACCGTCACTCACTTCATCACGACCTTCTTTGTCGTGCCGTCGCTCATGCGGATGATGTGAATGCCCCTTGGGAATTTGCCGTTTGACAATTTGCTGTTTACGATTTGCTGGCCGGCAAGGTTATAAATGGCATTGCCCTTGTCCCGATTCGCGAACCCGGAGTTTTGAATCTCCTTGGCTCTGTCTGGGTCATTGTAGTATGTTCCGTCGTCGGCAAGCATGACCACGCCGTGGGTGGAATCCAGCACGGGATGGTCGTCCTCTCCAAGGGTCTGATACCATACGTTGGCATCGAGATACTGGTTGAGCAGATAGCACAATTCTCCACTTGCCACCTGGTCTAACATAATCACCGTGGCGTTCTTGTCGGGCACGGTGGAGTAGCAGTTGGTGGACCGTGGATTGCCGCGCAGCATGGCATCGCTCATGTCCTGGTAATAATAGCCCTCGATGGTTCCGCTACAGTAGCAATTGTGGGCTTGGCCGTTGGCACCATAGCCGGTTATCTGTCCGCTCTCTTTGCCTCCCTTTACAGGTCCAGTCACATAGCAGTTGATGAAGATAGGTGTGGCAGCTCCACTCATATTACAGCCGAAGATGCCGCCAGCGTTCTGTTTCGTGGATGTCACGGAACCCTCATTGCCCAGGCATTCCATGGTGACAGTGCCGCCATTGTTGGAACCGCCGATGATGCCTACAAAGGCTGCACCGCTGATGGAGCAGGTCTTGTCGAGCACAAAGTTCTTGATGGTGGCACCGCCGCTAACGACGCCGAAGAGACCAGCGTAATTGCTGCCCGTTTCTATCTTCAGGTTACTGAAAATGTGTCCTCCACCGTCGAAGCATCCGACGTATGGATTGAGCTGGGTGCCAATGGGAGAGATACGATAGCCCTGGAAGTCCAGGTCGGCAGTGACCGTAGCATTGATGTTGGTATAGCCGTCATTCACTCGGTCGGCAAAGTCAAGCAGCTGCTCTGGCGTGGATATGGCGAAGTCCGTCTCCACGGGAACATCCGGGTTCGTGCCATATCCCAGCTTGTTGTCTATCCAGCGGATGCGCTCCTTCAGATAGTCCTTGATGATGTCGAGTTCCCCCTGATAGGTGCCGGGAGCGAACTGCTGGAGCGTGAGGAGTGTCCCCAGGTTGTCCCAGCGGGTAAAATTCAGCTTCTGGGATTCATCGAGCACCACGCCCAGGCTGTCCACAAATGCCCAAAGGCTGTCGCGCGAGAATGCACCGCTCTCCCTCATCTCAGCCCAGATGGAGCTGAGCATTTCTGTCGCATCGGGGTCGGAAAGAATGCGGTTCACGAAGCTTCGAATGCCCGTGACGGCAGAGCCGTAGTTGAAAAGCCATTCGGGTTTCCCGTTCGCCGGGTAGGAACGCTGGTCGTTGTCCATCGAGAGGTCGAAGTCCCACACGGGACCGAAATGGAAGAGGTCGTCATCGCGCTCCTTGTAGAGATACAGGCTCCACATGGCGTCGTGGTTGCCCGCAAACTCGCCCACCAGGAAGAAGCGCAGGAAGCTGTCCAAGTCCAGTCTGCTGCGATACCCTATATCCGCATCCATGTAGTCGGCGCTCCACAGGCGGGACTCCATTTCGTTGAAAGCATCGCGGATGTACGAGAACTGTTCGGAGGTGATGTCGTTGTCGTCGGGATATTTGACGTCCACAGGAATGCCGCCGTAGTCGCTGCTGAAATGATATTGCTCACCTCCAGGGCTGGTTATCTCCAGCAGATAGCCGCCGCTGATGTTGGACTCCTCGCTATCGTCGGAGGCCATCTCGAAGATATCCACCCGATGGGGGTCCACCGTCACCTGGTCGCAGAGCTGATAGTTGCCCTTGTACTCTCCGTTCACGATGACATCCACATTCTGAATCCAGGGCGTATAGCTCAGTCCCAGCCGTCGGCTCATCTCGAAGGCGATGTTGTTGCGCATCAAGCTCTTCTCGCGCCAGTTGGGAATCAGCGTCCATTTCTTGCTCTTGGCCGGACTCTGCAGTGAAGAGCCTCTGAGCATGTGGTGGCTCTTGCCGTCGTTGAACTTGATGCGGTAAGGACGCTTCAGGAAAGCTTCGTAACGGGAGCCGTTGCCGCGCTCTCGGGCCAGAATGGGATATTCCTGCACGCGGGTGCCTCCGTCGTAGATAAGGCACATCTCGGATTCCAGCTCATGCACCTTGTCGTAAGGCTCTATCCCATCGTAGGTATGATAGGAGAGCGTGGGCAGGTTGGTCAGCTGATAGAATTGGGAATCGTCGCCTTCGCCCACATGACCATAGAACTCCAGCTCGGCAATGTTGCAACGGCTGTCGGCCGGAGCGCACCAGCGGACATAGCGGAAGCCGCGCGAGACGTGCACGTCGGCGTATGACATCACGCCTATGGTTCCCTTCTCCGTAATCATATACAGGGGAATGGCATCCATGAAATCCTCGCGGTTGGAACCCTCGAAGAGTCCCAGCACGACACGGCTGGGACCCACACCGCCGTTACGCGGACTCCACCCCACACGTGTAATGACGTGGGGGGTGCCAAGGTCCAGACCTACCCAGGCGTGCGACCGCTCGTAGGTGGCGACGTAGGTGGAGAAGTCTCCATCGAAGGCATTTGCCGCAGTGTTCACGTCGTATGTGGCCGCCTGCGTGTCATAGTCGAAGCTCGGCTCCGTCCCTATCACGGTGCCAGTCAGCTTGTAGTTCTCTTCAACCGGCCTTTCTGCGTACAGGCACAGCACGGGATGCACAAGGCAAAGAACGGCAGCAAAAAAGAGTCTGTTAAAATGTTTTTCTATTGGCATTACTGATTCCTTTCCTATTCGCTGACTGTCCAGATGTCGTTCGTCTCGAGGAGTTCGGCGAAGTTGTGGTACTTCTTTTTTGCCTTGACTTCCTCTATCTGAGCCATGACGCAGTCGTCGTAGGTGGGAGCCTCCACATCGCGGATGACACCGAGGGCAATGGGCCACTCCATCTCTGCCAGCTTCAGCTGCAAGGTGTTGTCCTCGCATTTTGCATCGTGAACCAGCACATCGGCCTCCGTGTAACCATCTTCACCCAGCTTCACAGCCTTCACGCCGAAGCCTTCCTGCACGATACCATACTCATTGTTCTCGCCGAAGAGCATCTTCTCGCCGTGCTTCAGGTAAATCGCATTCTTCGTGCGACCCTCTTTGCTATAGACAGCGTCGTGCGTGCCGTTGTTGAAGATGACGCAGTTCTGCAAAATCTCGCAGACGCTGGCACCCTTGTGGCTATAGGCAGCCTTGAGCACTTCGATAGTTCCGGGGGCATCGGTGGCGACGGCACGGGCGAAGAAATGGCCGCGTGCGCCGAAGCAAAGCTCGGCAGGGCGGAAGGGGTCTTCCACGGTGCCATAGGGCGACGACTTGCTGACGAAACCGCGCGGACTGGTGGGGCTGTACTGTCCCTTGGTCAAGCCGTAGATGCGGTTGTTCAGCAGAATCATGTTAAGGTTGATGTTGCGGCGGTTGGCGTGTATGAAGTGGTTGCCGCCGATGGCGAGGCCGTCGCCGTCGCCGCTCACCTGCCATACGGCCAGGTCGGGGTTTGCCACCTTGCAGCCAGTAGCAATCGCTGCGGCGCGGCCGTGAATGGTGTTCATGCCGTATGTTGCCATATAGTGGGGCAGACGGCTGGAACAACCGATACCGCTGATAACGGCGGTCTGCGAAGGCGCCACACCTATCTCTGCCATTGCTTTATGCAGACTGGACAGGAAAAAGTGGTCGCCGCATCCAGGACACCAACGCGGCTGTCCCTTCTTATAATCTTGTGCGCTATACATCTTTAGTTAAGAATTAAGAGTTAAGAGTTAAGAAAAACACCTTTTGCGTTGTCGTATTTCTCCGTGTTCTCCTTTGTTGATTTTACTATAGAGGCTAAGATAGCTGTTATCTCATCTGCCTCGGTATGAATTGAGTTAAATGTTTTTTCGTCAATATATTCGCTATCATGTAAGAGTTCCAGCCAATAAAGAGTTTCATTTGCTTCCTTCAAGGCAATTGATGCTTTGCTGACAAAGTCCGCACGGCTTTGGGCAAACTTGGCTTCTCGCATCATTGCGCCAATGGCAGTTCCACTACGAAGCATCTGCTTTGACAGGACGTATTCATTCTGCTGCTTTGTCAGATACTTATAAGCCTTTACTATTCGAAGGGCAAACAAATAAGAGCGTTTGTCTATTAGTATGTCTTGTGACATTCTTTCTTAACTCTTAATTCTTAACTCTTAACTAAACATTCGAATGCTTCGACGAGTTCGTTCACGACAAATGGCTGTCCCTTTACTTGGTTGAACTGCATGGGTACGAAGCCATCGACTTTCATGCGGAGCCAGGCGGCGAGCTGACCCATGTTCTGTTCGGCCACCACCACCTTCGGGTACTTCTTCAGCACCTCGGCTGTGTTCTTGGGCAGCGGGTTGATGTAGCGGAAGTGAGCGAGGGCGACTTTCTTGCCCTGAGCACGGAGTTCGTCCATTGCGGCATGAAGGTGGCCGTAGGTGCCGCCAAAGCCGACGATGAGCAGCTCTGCATCGTCCTTGTCGCCCAGCACTTCGAGGTCGGGAACGGGAATAGCGTCTATCTTCGCCTGACGCTTGCGGGTCATCAGGTCGTGGTTCTCGGGATTGGTGCTGATGGCACCCGTCTTGTCGTCCTTCTCCAGTCCGCCCAGGATGTGCTCGAAGCCCTCGCGACCAGGCACAGCCCAGTAGCGGACACCCTCTGCATTGCGCATGTAGGGTGTCCAAGAACCCCTAAGTTCCTCGGGGACGTATGGAGGCTGGATGGCAGGATAGTCTGCGAGGTTGGGCAGCTTGAATGCACCCGAACCGTTGGCAACGAATGCGTCGGTCATCAGGATGACAGGTGTCATGTGCTCCAACGCCATCTTTGCAGCAGTATAGGCAGCATCGAAGCAGTCGGTGGGGCTGGAGGCTGCAATGACGGGCATCGGACTCTCGCCGTTTCTGCCGAAGAGTGCCTGCAGCAAGTCGGTCTGTTCGCTCTTGGTGGGCAGGCCTGTAGCCGGTCCGCCGCGCTGAACGTCGAGCACCACGAGTGGCAGCTCCATGATGACTGCCAAGTTCATTGCCTCGCTCTTCAGGCAGATGCCGGGACCGCTGGTGCTGGTCACAGCCAACGCCCCTGCGAAAGATGCGCCGACGGCACTGGCGCAGCCCGCTATCTCGTCCTCGCACTGCACAGTAATCACGCCGAGGCTCTTGTGCTTCGACAGCTCGTGCAGCACGTCCGTAGCAGGCGTGATGGGATATGAGCCGAGGTAGAGCTTCAGTCCAGCTTTCTCGGCAGCGGCGATGAAACCGTATGCCGTAGCCTTGTTACCCGTGATGTCCATGTAGCGGCCAGGCACCTTGTGCTTCGTCTCGATGCGATAGACGTTCGCCACGCTCGAGTGCGTGTTGTGTCCGTAGTCATAGCCAGCCTGAATGACCTTGATGTTGGCTTCTGCCACCTCAGGTTTCTTGGCAAACTTCTCCCGGAGGAAGTTGAAGGCCACGTTGAGGTCGCGGTCGAAGAGCCAGCAGACGAGGCCCAGGGCAAACATGTTGCGGCACTTGCTGACGCTCTTGGCATCCATCCCGCTGTCCTTCAGGCAATCTTTCACCATCGTTGTGAGCGGGCAGGCTATCACGCGGTCCGGGTCAATGCCCATCTCGCCCAGATAGTCCTCGGTCTTGAACTGCGCCTTCTCCAAATCCTTCGGGCCAAAGCTGTCGGTATCGATGATGATAGCGGCATCGGGCTTCGCATAGCGGTACTGCGTCTTCAGGGCTGCGGCATTCATAGCCACCAGCACATCGCAGAGGTCGCCTGGGGTATAGACCTGCCCGGCACCGATATGCACCTGAAAGCCGCTCACACCCGTCAGCGAACCTTGCGGAGCGCGGATGTCGGCAGGATAGTCGGGGAAGGTGCTGATACTGTTGCCTACGGTAGCACTGACCGTAGAAAAAATGTTTCCGGCCAACTGCATACCGTCGCCAGAATCACCAGAGAATCTAACTACTACAGATTCCTTTTCCCTAATTTCCACCATTTCTATTTATTGTTTAAGGATTGACTTATCACTTCTTACATACAACCATTTTTTAATAATGGGGTATGCTTAATTCTCAATCAGCTCCAGACCCTGGCCCCGGTAGAACGGGAACTTGTCATCGTCGCTGATGAGGGGCATGTTATTGCATAGCGCGTGCGAGATTATCATGTGGTCGCTCGGGTCGTAGTGCTTCTGCGCCTCGTTGATTTCGAGACGGGCATAACGCTCGTAGTGCTCCTTGTGGAGGTAGAGGATTTCAAATCTGTAACCTTTTTCCACTGACTGTATCATCGCTAATGGCGACTTCCACCATCGTCGGATGTGCGGTTTGTTGTTCCACAGAATCACGAACTCCCTGAGCGACTCGGCACTCAGGTAAATCTGGTTCTCGTAGTCGTCGAGGATAGCCAGCACGTCGCGAGACAATCTGTCGCGGTCCTTCGCATACCAGATGTAGATATGCGTGTCAATGAGATACCGCATACCGTGGCTTTGAGTCAAGGTTAGTTACCAGTCTTACGGCATCGTCGAGGGCAATCTTGTCCTCTTCGGTCATCGGTCCCCAACCCATCAATTGGGCATACCATTCGGCCTGCTCTCTCCTGTTTTTGAACTTCTTTTCTTCCATAATCGTACCTTTTTCGCTTTCTGCGTGCAAAGATACAACTAATATCCGAGAATCTTTTCTTTTTTCACACGAATTATCATCAATTGCCCATGAATTGCCCTGTTGCGCTATTTTATGATGACTTTCCTTTGATTGTGAATATAGATGCCATTCGCGGTTGGTCTGCTGCTGAGGCGGCGGCCGTCGAGGGTGTACCAGTTGTCGTCGTTGCCCGTCAGACGTTGAGCATCGGCAAAGTTCCTCGCACCTATGCCTGACGGAACAACACCCTCGCAAATCCACTGGAAGTCAGGAGCGTAAGTGGAGCTGGGACACAGATTCAGGAAAAAGACGACGGCAGCAGTCATGTGGTCGCTTTCGAAGAAAGGGTCATCGATGCGATAGATGGTGTTTTCTGTGTCTGGATGCGCGTCGCGGAAGGCAAGATAATTACCGTAGGGCACCACCATGTCGGCATGGGAGTGGAAGAACTGTATGCGGTGCTGTGGTTCCCAACCCGTGGCGACGGAGTTCTCGGCCAAGGCGAGATGCAGGGCCTGCTGGGCGGTGGTGGGATTGGTCGGCACGACAGACATGCTGTCGGCGTTGCTCAAGTAGTCAAACGTGGCTAGCGTGAACATCTTTTCAAGATGCCCAGCCACTTTGTCATCTTGGGGCGAGAAAATCTCCGCCATCTGCTCAGGGGAATAGTAGCGGCCTGATGCCGTCAAACCATTCACCAACTGGTCGTGCCACATCCTAGACATATCGGCTGTGGTGTAGTCCTTGCTATCTATCCAACCGAGCACACCGGTATCAATCAGCTGCTGCGACAGGAAGTCCTCGATGCTGTATTTAGCCATCGCGGGATGCGTGGAGCACATACCCTTGATGATGAGGGGAACCACTACGGGATAGGTGCTCATGTTCTTTCTGTGGCCTGTTTTCACGCCATAGCTGGTGCCGTCGTCCTCGAAATAGTAGCGCAGGGTTTCTATGAGGTCGTAAGGCCCGTCACCGCAAATGCTGCCATAGAAGTGCAACTGCTCCGAAAGCCCTTCTTCCTCGATAAGGCGTTGCAAAGCCAGCGTGACTGCACCTCCCTGGGAATAGCCGATGGCAAACATGCGCCAGTCGTTCTTGAGGGGCAGCAGCAGCTCGTCGGAAGTCTTGCGGTAGAGTTCAAGTCCGTAGGTGGCGGCATCGAGCACCTGCCGCGCCGTCAGTCGCTGCGAGAGGTATGGGTGTGGCAAGTCCTTGGTCACGCCAAAGCCCTCGTAGTCGGGCGCGATGATGATGCAATGCCCAATGTAGTCGGCAGTTGGGTCCCCTTCATAAACATAGTTGCGTTTCGGCATGGACTGCAGCACCATCTGTTCTTTAGAGAAACCTGTTGATGTGGGCCGTTCCTCATCGGCTCCGATGGTGGCATGGCTGTAGATGTGGACACTCTCGATGCTGTCGGTCTCCTGCCTGTCACTGGGTGTCCAGGCAATAAGAGCCGACGAGAGCACGATGGGTTCGCCAGCGGAGTTGACAGTCGGATAGTTGAAGTAATAGACCGTACTGGTTCCGGGCATTAGCAACTGCGTCAGTTGCTGCGAAGGTTCTGCATTCTGCGCCCAAGCCTTGAAGGGCATGGCTATCGTCAGACAAGATAAAACGATGACTGCCTGCATCCATAAGGGAAGGCTCAAATGACGGATGATGGTTGTTCTTTTTCTGTTTTTCATAGCTGATATTGTTTTAGTCATTTAAGTTTCTTTTTCAGTATAGGTGATAGGCCATTAACAGCACAAAGGTATATCTTTTTTTGTAACTTTGGAAGAATTTGCAGAACTTCTTTATATAAAGGCGATGAAGAGGATTGAGAAATTTTGGGGTTACGATTTGGAGACTGTTCTCAATTCAATGTTCTGCTATAAATTGCCTGAAAGAGCACCCGACTCAGAGCCACCTGCCTGTTTCGTGGCTCTTCGTCGAGTGCAAAGGTATAACAAAATTCTAAGATAACCAAAGCATTCGCTTGTTTTAACTCTTAGTTCGTTCAACATGAGAGTATCTTATATGCTTCTACTACCTCTCGCATTGAGATGATAAACATCTTCAATCGCCTTCCATTGAGATGTGTTCGGCTACCGTCCATCCAACTGAGTTCTTGGAACTCCATGCAGAATGTTTTGTAGTCAATCCTTTCTTGCTGGTACCACATCAACGCATCGGCATATACCGAGAAGTACAGGTTACAAAACGGTTTAAAGAAGAGGTAATGCTCTTCGTCCTTATACACCATCTTGCAGAACTGCTCCACGATGCTTGGCACAAACTGTTCGTCGCTGTATTCCTCCAACAACTGTTTGAACTTCTTGTATGTGTCGATGGATTCATCCGTACTTTCCTCCTGCGTATGCAGGAAGTCCGACGGTGAGGAATGAAAGATGGTTATCTGATTCATCATCGCCGCCTGCCGTTCTGCCTGCTGATAAGTTGTCCACTCCTCACTCATGGCTAATTGCCTGTGAAGCATAGCCAGATGGAATTTTCCATAGACATTCGTCAACTTACAAGCCAACGTCACATCCAGCACACGCTGTTGGTAACGCTCTGACAATTCGTGTTGTGGTTTTAAGTAACTAAGTGTTTCTTCTGAGAAATATCCTTCTGGTATAGCCGATGCTGTCATAATATTACAATTGTAAAATGGATTCCAGTTGATTTGCAATCTCCTTGAAATCTCTATTCAAATCAAGCGTCTTGAAATAGATTACGTTTCCATCTCTAAGCGTTCTCTTATCATCAAGGCAAGGATCATCCTGTGTCTTAGCATACAATAGCATCCCATTCACCTTGCCAGTATGCCCGACATCATAATTGTTAACATAGGCATATATCTGGTACAAATTAGCTGAGTGGATTTTGTCCCTGTCAAAATTGCTCTGCAAAGTATGATTATAATATTTCGTATCAATTATAAGTGTCCTGTCTCCAATGGTCAGCATTATGTCAGTTTGCATGGTTGGCAAGATGCCTGTTGAGGACTCTTCATCTATGACATCCCATTTTACTTGGGCTGCACGGGGTTTGGTCTCTGGGTGATGCCTCCTGTAATACTCCAACACAAACTTCTCAAAAAGTCTTGCTATTTGGTCATCAGACAGCGTTCTTAGCTTATAAGGGCCTTCATTCGTTGTCATGAGTAACTCCTTAAAAATGAAAAGACAAATATAGACAAGAAAATGATAGTTCTGATTGTTTCGGTCAAAGCGGAACTGCTCAATATGGACAGAGGCCATGTCTATAGGGTCTATCAAAGTGAAGAAACGTATCAACTGCCTTATTGTCTGTTTGCGATTCTCGTCAACGTCTGAACATTTTGCCAAATATTGAAGAGTTGTTTTGACAACCTGATTGTACGGGTTATTTACGGACAATTCGTCGTAGTTACAGAAAGCACGATAAGGATTGGATTGTTGTATGACATATGTCTTTAACATGTCGATTCTCCCTCGTATAACAGGTAATGCTCCTTCTTGACTGACATAGGTTTTGTACAGCCCCTGCTTCAATTGACTGGACACACATCTAATGAGAATTTCAGCGAACAGATTATGGGTGTCCTCAAAATTCTCTCCACATATATCTTCAAACATATTGAACCTGAAATCGCGAAAAGCATAGGCCAACATATAGTAGATGTTGTGTATAGGTATGTTCTTATTGGTCATCATACGGATGCTTTACAAGTGCTTTACGTAGTTCTTCTGATTGTATTTTGAACTTTGTTTCGTTGTCAAACCAATACTCTTGCAACATAGGGATTATCTCACATTCCACAACGTTCTTTAGCCATGCCTCGTTAATCTCCTTTTGGTTGCAGAAATAACTATGCCCTATACAGAAACCTTTACCAAGAGTTGGGTCTTTTGCTATTACTTCTGAGTTTAACTTCATAACAGCGTCTATAACAATGTCGAAAGCCTCACTCTTAAGTTTCTCCTTATATGCCTTAAATAACTGGTTATCAAATGCTGGTTCGAGAGTGAAGAATTGGAAGCGTCGACGCAAAGCGAAGTCTAGCATTGCCAAACTCCTATCTGCCGTATTCATTAGGCCAATGATATAGACATTCTTTGGAATTATTATAGGCTTATTATAGTTTGCCAGTTTCATAGGGACTCCCCTATAGTCTTTGTCTATTAGGGTAAATGCCTCACCAAATATTTTGCCTAAGTTCCCTCTGTTAATCTCGTCAATAATGAAATAGTAATCATTCTTACCATCCCTTGAAGCCATGTTGCAGAATTCCATAAAGATGCCTTTCTGCAATTTAAATTCCCCATTATCACTAGGCTTGTAACCGATAATGAAATCTTCATAAGTATAGTTAGGATGAAACTGAACAGAGCAGATCCGGTGATTCCACCTTTTCCCCATTCGTGCATAGGCCAATCTCTTAGCTAAATATGTTTTACCAACGCCTGGAGGCCCCTGCAAGATGATGTTCTTCTTGAAATTCAATCCTTCAAACATGGATTGTAACATATCCTCGTCAACAAAAACATCACTCAGCAAACTATTCGTATCATAATCTTTGGCTGTCATATCGACAGGAATGCCAGTATCTTTTTCTATTCCCTTAATGATTTCCTTGCCCATATTGCTCGTAAGACGGAAGAATCCAAGATTTTCTCCAGGACAATAATCTCTATATGGTTCTTTCAATGCTGATACTGGACATGAAATGTCAAGTTTGTTTAGAACCCAAAATTCTATATGGTCATCATTTTTCGATATGATTTCCAAAATAGCATATATCTGTTTTCTGGAAGTGCTACACGCGAATACTTTGTCGCCTACTTTAGCGAGCGAGAATGGATGGATATTTTTGATATGGGGATAACTTAATTCTGGGTCTTCTTGCTGTGCGCGTAACCTGTTATTTTCTTTTCGAGGTATTTCATTGGGGCGGTTACGATAGAAATAGTCGACTTTTTTATGCTCTTTAGTTAGGACTCGATGTCTTTTCCCGTTATTATTTTTATAAGGTTCAGAGGTAATCCAACACCTGTCAGATCTGTACCATTCGTAATTTCCCAATATAGATTTAGGGTTTGTGATGATGCCCATATTGCCAAGAAATGATTTTTCGGCTTTCAGCATATTATCACGAACCGTATCTATCAACGTCTTATCCAATTTTTGTCCTATATAGTCCAAATATGATATACTTGGCTCTTTTATGTATGTTGGATGGGAGAAATGGGGATTGTCTTCCCTATCAATAAAGTAGCAGTAAAGCCATTTGAGGAAAGATCCCTCAAATTCATCTTTACCAACTTTCTTGTCAACAAAGAAAGATATTGTCTTATTGTCAAAGGTGTTCGCACTCTCAATATCCCATGTTTCAGGATCCACATTGAGCCACCAGTATTGAATTATCCCATCATTACCCTCACTGTAGTCATCAACAACCATAATCTCAGTATCTATGTTCGTATCAATGTTTTCTATTTCCTGCTCATCATCCTCACTCTCTAACTGTCCCTTCAACAATTTTTGTGCATAGTTTTTGGACTCTCTAAAACCATGACCATAGCCATGAGAGGACAACCAATTTTGAAATCCTGACCTATTGACGGAAACAGAACTGTAAAAATCGGAAGCTTTCAATTTGGGATTCTCCTTAACCATTGACAGTAACTTAGACCATGACTCCTCGTATTTGCTGTTTGCTAATTGTAAATTTGCCATATTTGTTGAAATGTATTATTATATGCATATCTAATGAGTATCAAAACTTCCTGACCGATATGAGATCCCCCATCTAACGCACAATCATACCCCATTAATTGTTATAATGCAAAGTGCACCTTATACTATAAATGGGAAAGTTATGTTATACTTGAATCCATTGCGATATGGCTCAAATGTAAATTTGCACCTAACAAGCAAGTCCATACCTATTAAGACAGTGACATCTCCAATATCTTTTATAGTTCCCCCATTAAGAGCAGTGCTGTAACCGTTAGGAAATGTCACGAGGCATCGTGTTCTTATAGAATCCATTTCGCCTGTCGTTCCTCTGGTTTTATCTTTGCCAAGGTTTTCTAATGCCACCTCTTCATAAAAGTACTCTGTGAAACCAGACGATGATGCTCCAGTGTCAATTTGTCCTAAAAAGAGAGCCTCATGTCCGTCAATATTTACTTTTAACGGCATCAGCAATCTGTTGTCAAAACATACATCGTCGCTACATGGATTGTATATAACTGTTACGGAATCAGAAGTTTTTATGATTTCATAATTGTCATCTAATCCCATAAATTTGTGGCCTATATTGCAGATTTTAATAGTCCCATCATGTGCTAAGCCAACATTGTCTGTATAGGGAAAAATAAGCGCATCTTTATCCAATGACATAAGTTTTTGATAGGCACTTTCGAAAGCCAAAGCAACATCCTTAACTACTTGGTCGGTCTCAGTCTTATTAATACTCTCTAACACGAACTTTCTTCCAATATCATCTTTTGACGAATAAGAATTGTCTAAGTCGTTGAACGGATTTATATCCAAATGATGTATCCTACTAAGATAATTGCCCCAGCTATCCCTAAACAGATTTATCCCAAACTGAACAATTTCATGTGATGCGAAATCTCTCTTCAGAGGCTCACTTACCACACAAAAAACATTCTGCAACTCTCCCCTTTCATTAGGAAGTTCTATTTTAAAACAATCATAAATACTCGCAACATGAATATAATTCTTATGCTGTAGAACGACGGAGAAATTGTACATATCTTGATTCAATGTTAGCCGTAATTCTTTTCCGTCTTCTATAAGGTACGTGCAGGACACAAAATCCTGTTGTAGGTGGCTAACAATGTGGTACTTTGAGCATGATTCATTATACGCCTTTTGCCATATATCTTCGATTCTTACCATAATAAAAGAATTTATTAGTCGTTCACTATCAAATTATTAGTCTGTTTTTGCTGTTTTTCGACTCTTTTGCGAGTTCTGATATTATGCGTTTTGTACGCCATGCAATGGGCTGAACATCATTAGTACCTGTAATAGCATTTAACTTCCTGTTAAGTTCGTCGATATCTCTCTTTGTATCTTCTAGTAGGATTTTTAAACTGGCCATTTCTCGCTGCATGGTAGCAAAGTCATGCATAATTGTGGCGTATTCAGACACTCCTCCTAAACTTTTCCATTGTTCCTTCGCATGAACACTTATAGAATTTGGATCTATAACGAAGTTAAAGAAATCTATTTTTAAGTTGTCACATAAATTAAGTAGGCGCGTGACAGGAAGACGGTGCTCTGCAAGCAAAGATTCTTTTACACGATTGGGATGTAGTCCTACGACAGATGCAATGTCCCGATATGATGAGACAATACTAGAATCAATTATTTTTTGCATGGCATCTTTGTCATAGAAACAGAATTTGTAGTGATTGAGCTCAATGTAGTCTTCGCGTTCTCCAACAGGTTCCTTGCTGTCTTTGGAAAAGAAACGGCTGACAGGAACACTGAGTCCGTTTGCCAAGTCTATGAGCTGTTGAACTGATATTTTAGATGGTGTCTCAATGATACGATACAAAGTAGTCATTGAAATGTTTGACTGAGACGATATCTCTTTGTAGGACATACGTAATGCGCATGCCAGGTTCTTGAATAAGTTCTCGTTAAGTTTCAACATATGATTCTTGTTATTGAAATTTAGTGCAAAGATAAAGAATAATAACGTATTTGCAAAGAATTTACTCCGAAAAAGTTAAAAACATCGCGAAATGCAAACAATATTGAAAAACTAGACACTGTTTTTGGAGATTTTGGGATATCGAAAACCCAAAGAGTCCTTGAGGGCGTATAATGCAGTTTACAAACAAGGATTGCTTGATGACATATGCTCCTACATGAAAGATTGAAAACAGTTGAATGACATCTTGTTTACAATTGCTTTTTCATTAATGTTAGGATGAATAAAATTGCAATTATTCAATTCTGCACCTCAGAAGGTCTCTGGGCTGAGAGAGGACTCAGGATTTCTGCCCCGAGTCTTATCATCTACAGTGCGGCGAGTATTACGTTTACATGCTTAATACCGCTGTCTCACTCATTTAAATCTACATTATAATGCCATTTTCATTTCGTTCCACAGCAATCATATTTGTCATCACGCTCAATAGTAGTTCCTGGTTTGGTAATCCTAAAACAATTGTGCGAACAATAACACTCCACTCATTCATCAAATAAATCAAAGTTTGGAGAGCCATAATTACTCCAGCACTTTGTTACTCTTGAATTCCTATCTATTAGGAAAGCCAAATCTCACAGAGCTTAGAAATAAATATACAAAGAGTACAACAATTATAGCAATAACCCCTTTCTTCATGACTATTTTGTTCTTTATGACTCACGGGGTTCTGTCCGTGAGAAAAGTCATGTGAAGCAGATGTCCGACATAGAGATCATTGAACATTACAATCTCATGGATAACGGCACGATGACCAACCTTGGGGTACTATGGCTTGGCACCGCAAAACAACGGGGACGAATATCATTCCCCATATCTGTGCAATATATTGTATATGACCAACTGGAGCACAAGGTAAGAAAGATTGAGTGGCATGACAATCAATATAACCCAAAGGAACTTCTGCTTGAAATAGAGAAGGAAGCCATTGAACTCGAATATTCGTATGAGTTCCCCGATGGCTTGTTCCGAAAAACTATCAGACATTACCATCCAAAGGTGATAAGAGAGTTGCTGCTGAATGCTTTCGCTCATAAGAGTTTCACGATTTCAAGCGATATAATGATTCGTGTATATCCTGATAGACTGGAAATTTCGAATCCTGGTGGTCTGCCTCTTGGTGTTACAGTTGACAATCTGCTGCATCAGCGCCACCGCAGGAATCCTTATCTCATTGCTATTATGAGTGACCTCGGACTGATGGAGGGGGAAGGATCAGGCTATGACCTCATCTATGAACTAAACTCAATGGAAGGCAAACATCCACCAATACCTGAATCTTCTTTCAATGAATTCAAAGTGACACAATATTCTGAAATACAGAATACAGACATTCTGCCTCTTCTGGATTATACCTTGAAGAACTATGAGCTAACTCAAAAGGGATATATCACCTTCGGTGCAATAGCAAACGAGACGAAGATGCTGGCAACCAAATTGTCTGCATATCTCCAACTTTCTGACGAAGAACGCCTAAGAAGTTATATTGACCCACTGCTTAATCTCGGACTTATCAATAAGCGTGGTACGGGGAAGGGAACTACTTATTTCATTAATCCGAAACTGATTGCCAATTCTAAGGCCAATGTCAAAACTACGCTAAAGAATATTGAGCCATACGCTCTGAAAGCATTGATTATTGAAGACTTGAAAATGCATCCTCAAAGCTTAATGTCTGAGATAGCCGGAAGACTTCCTGATGTTGAGCTGACAGACTTGCGAAACACTGTATATAAGATGGTTGGAAAGGAATTAGCCGCCACTGGAGGTAGGACATACCGTAGGTATGAGTTGAGTGATGGCAGAAAAGAAAAGAAATAAAAAAGAAATAGAGAAAAGGATTTTGTAAATCACTGATAATCAGTGCATATTTTCTTTTTTGTGATTCAAGGCATAGAGGTGTTGTCATCTGGCTCATTAGGAAGGCAGTGGCATTTAATTGTAGCAAGACGGAACATAAAAGATTCTAAAAAAAGACCAATTGCTTTGGATGTTTAGAGAAAGTTTTGTACCTTTGTACCCAATAAGAGTGTTCTTTGGTTTGGTGAGAAATGTGTAGGAATATGTAACCTACTTCGTTTCTAAAGTGTTACCAGTCTCTTTCTTCTCTAAAGGTAACTCGCTGATATTCAAGATTAAAATAGGAATTATACTATTACGAAACCTAACTCTTGCACCAATCCGCATCAAATTGCCTTTTTACCTCGTTCATAAACTCCTCGGTTTTCCTCGCATTGCCTTTATTTTACGGTCATTCTGCGTTAATCTTCCAAAATCCGTTGTTCTTTACAACTTTTTTTTGTAACTTTGCACAAAATACAAGAGATATGGCAAAAGAGATTTATCCCAATTGTCAGACAGTGTCTGACATTTTAACATGGTCTCATATTTGCGAATTGATGCAGGCAGAAGATGACCTTGAGCGTAGCTTCTACGAGAAGGAATGCATTGCCCAGAAGTGGGATGTCCGCACTTTGAAGAGATAGATGAACTCGGCTTTGTTTCTCATCTCGGCTATTTTGCAAAGGAAGAAAATCTGCCCGACGACAATCCGCCCCTCGGAATCATCCTCTCGCACTACAAAGACGATTTACTGGTAGAATATGCCACTTATGGCATTTGTGGAAACTATAACGCTTTGTACTCCCGCCGGGAATCGAACCCGGATCGACGGTTTAGGAAACCGTTGTTCTATCCATTGAACTACAGGAGCAACATCCAAATCGCGTGCAAAGGTACAACATATAATTCAAAATTCAAAATTCAAAATTCAAACTTATACCCTTTTGCCCCTTTTTTCTTCATCTGCACAGTTTGTCAGGGGCGGAGTACCAGAGGGCACTTCGCATTTACGGCACTGTTTAACCACAGATTAAACGGATTAAACAGATTTAAGCGTCCTGAATTGCTTTCAGATTAAGCGGATTCCCGCATGGTGCCAATCCGTTAAATCCGAGACAAATCCGCGAAATGGCAAGGCTGCCGGCACTATAATCCGTTTAATCCGTTGACTTACCCTTTGGTCGTCGAGCCTTGCTTCAATCCGTGGTTGAAACATAAAAGAGGGTATGTCAGTTTATTTTGACACACCCCCTTCTGTTTTTTCAGTAGCGAACCTTCAAGTACTTCACGCCGTGGGTGGGGATGAAGTAATTGACGTCCGTGGTGCTGAGGTCCTGCTGGCGCCAGAGGTCGCGGACGCTCTGCAGGGAGCCGATGCCCATCTGCTTGAAGTACTTATGGAAATCGACGCGGGTGTCTGTCCTGCCCACGTTGAAGATGCCCACGGCATGGGAGCCGTCGCTCAGCGGGCGGCTCCATATCTGGATGCTGCCGTCGAGCACAACGCGCTGTGCCTGCTTGCCGAGGATGTCCTGATTGACGGCGTTCACCTCGTGGTTGCAGAGCAGGCTGACGGTAAACTCGTCCATCTGGGCGATGTCGCAACCGATGAGCATGTTGCTGGCGAGGAGCGTCCAAAGGCTGATGTGGGTGTATTGCTCGTCGGGGGTGAGGCGGCTGTCGCGCAGGTTGTTGCTCCAGCCCACCTTGCCGACGATAAGCATGTCGGGGTCGTTCCAGTGTCCGGGCTGGGCGTAGGGATAGAGGTCGGTCTGCTGGTTGAAGCCTATGCTATAGAGGCTCTCCCAGGTGTCGGTGATGTCGCCCGTGGTGCGCCATGAGTTGGCATCGACGGCATGACCCCACTTCCACACCTCGGCCATGCCGTACTGGCAAAGGCTGTAGAAGATGTCGCGGGGCTGCTGGCGCAGGCAACGCTCCATAAGGAGGTAGGGACGGACGAAGCTGGCGACGGTCTGCTTGTCGGGTTCCGTGCGGTGCTTGCGGCCATAGCCGCACCAGTCGTATTTCAGATAGTCAACGCCCCAACTGTTGTAGCTCTCGGCATCCTGAAGCTCGTGGTCGATGGAGCCGAGATAGCCGCCGCAGGTGAGGTCGCCGGGCGATGAGTAGATGCCGAACTTCAGGCCTTCGCTATGCAGCCAGTCACCCAGCTCCTTCATGCTGGGGAACTTCTCGTTCACGGCGATAGTGCCGTCGGCATTGCGCTCGGGAGCCTCCCAGCCGTCGTCGATGTTCATGTAGCAGTAGCCGTAGTCGGCCAAGCCCTTCTCGATGAGTGCCTTCGAGCTGCTGATGACCTTGTCCTGCGTGACGCTCAGGCCCCAGCAGTTCCAGCTGTTCCATCCCATAGGGGGTGTGAGGCCGATGGTGCTGCCGCAGCGGATAGTGAATTTCTGCGTCTGCTCGCCCTTGGCGTTCTTGGCTTTCACGGTGAAGGTATAGGAGCCGGGCTTCTCCAACGAGCCGCTGAGGGCGCCATTGTCGGGATTGAGGGCAAGTCCCTTGGGCAGGTCGGCCGAAGAGAACTGCATGGGCTTCTCGCCGCTCACGCCAAAGCGGAAGTGGACGGGGGAGCCGGGACGCACGCCATAGAGCGGCGTGGTGTTGAAGCGGGGCTCGGCCGGAGCCGCAGGCGTGAGGATGTACTTGGGGATGTACTGCGTGGAGATGCTCAGACCCGTCTTGCTCTCCGTAAAGGAGGCGACAATGCGCACCATCCTATGGGTGTCGTAAGGCTGGGTGATGACGCGGTTCTTACTCTTGTTGACGGAGACCTTCATCTCCTTTTCGCTCAGGACGTCGCCCGTCTCGGGGTCAACGACCTGAACCTTGAAGATGCCGCTCTTCGTGGCCTGCATCTTGCTGTTGAGTGAAACCTCGCCCTGACTCTCTCCCGTGGGGGAGGGAGTTTCCTTGACGCTGATGCTCAGGTTGTCGATGGTGTTGGGCACACGCACGCTTATCGGGCCCGAGAACATGCCGCCCGGCTCGCCGCCATTATAAACCCTGACGGCCACGACATTGTCGGCATCCCACTTGACGAGGCTGCTGTTTGCCTTCACGCTATAGACGCGCACCGTGCTCCACGCGCTCTTGTAGCCGCCTGCATCCTTCGGGAAGCCGCCTGTCTTGCCGATGAGCTTGCCGTTGAGATAGACCTCGTCGGCATCGTCTATCTTGCCCATGTTGAAATCGACCGTCTCCTTGAGGTCGGACTTCTCGAGCAGGCTCTTGGGGATGGTGACATGGTAGCGGTACCATGCAAAGGCATTGTTGCAGGAGATGCCCTGGTCGTCCCATGTGCTCGTGCTCTTGATGTCGCGCCAAGAGCTTTCGTCCACATTCACGGCAGCCCATGAAATATCGTCGCCAACGCGGAACTTGGCATTCTCCAAGGAAACATCCTGTGCAAAGGATGAGAGCGAAACTGTGCCGGCAAGTACCAGCAGAGAAAGAATCTGTTTCTTCATAATTATTAGTTTTAGGTTTTTTGATTGATGATTTTTTACACTTTCAGGAACACGCGCTTGCGGTAGAGGAAATAGAGGAAAAGCCAGCAGACGGCAATGTAGGCCGCCTTCGCGAAGAACGCCTGCGAGTCCTCGGGCATCAGCTTCACGAGACCGCCAAAAAGCTTTTCCGAAGTATAGTTGAAGTTGATGAACTTCTGCCCCAAATAGATGGTGATGGAGTTCATGCCGATAACGGTGAAGAAGAGCGTCCACCGCCGCCACCCCAGCACATCTATTATATAATAGAAGAGGGCGAACATCAGCACGGAATAGGCTCCGACAACCAGCACGAAGGAGCTCGTCCACATCTTCTTATTGATGGGGAACACCTCGTTCCAGAGCAATCCGACGGCCAAAAGAACGATACCGGCAACCACCATCCACAACACCTTTCTCCCTCCTCCTCGGGGGAGGGATGGGAAGGGGGCTACCCACTCGCCCGTAAACATGCCCAGCAGGGCTGTGCCGATGGCAGGAATGACGCTCAGGATACCCTCAGGGTCGATGTTGCCATAGTAGATGATGCCAGGCAAGAGGATGCGGTCGATGTAGCCCACAAGCGAGCCTTGGGCCGTGAAGATGTCGGCTCCGTCGGCATCGGGGGCGGGGATGAAGCCCACGGCAAGCCAGTAGCCCACAAGCAGGAAGGCCGTGATTCCCACCCTTGCCTTCCATCCCGTATGGATGAAGATGAGGGCGGCGAACATCCATGCCAAACCGATGCGCCCGAGGACACTGGCATAGCGCTGGTGCTCGAAATCGAAGTTAAGCAGGTTGTTGTAAACCACTCCCAAGAAGACCAGCATCAGCCCGCGCACGATAACCTTCCTGTGGATGGCCCACTCCGTGCGCCCCTGTTCCCTTTGCTTTTTCAGGGAGAAAGGGAAGGATATGCCTGCGATGAAAAGGAACAAGGGGAAGATGGTGTCGTGGTGGCGGAGGCCGTTCCACTCCACATGTTCCATCTGCTCGGCCAAAGCCTGCGTGAAGCTGCATGGGAACCAGTCGGCAAGTGCAATGAGCAGACCGGCACCGCCCATGATGAACAGCATGTCAAAGCCCCGAAGGGCATCGATGGAGGCAAGCCGAAGCCCCCCTCCAACCTCCCCCCGAGGAGGGAGGCTTTTTGTTTTGTCTGTACCTTTAGTCATATTCTTCTTTGTTTTACTATCTTCCTCTCCCCTCCTCCTCGGGGGAGGGGTCGGGGGAGGGGGCTTTTTTAGTACTTAAACGAACTGCCTCCGGCGAACTCGCGCAGCAGGCTGGTGGGCGGCACTTGCTCGCCGGGGATGTCCCGGAAGTAGGCAAGGAACTTGCGCAGACGGCTTGCCTCGGCATACTCGATGGCCCGCTCCGGCACCTGCTCCAAGATGGGCACCACCTGCTCGCGTATCACGCCCAACTCGTAGAGCAAGGCGCTGTTGAAGGTGGCATCCGCCAGTCCCTGGTAGGGGAATATCCACTTCTCCTCGCCGGCCTTTACGCTGGGGTTGCGCTTGATGGTCTCCACGGCGGAGTAGCCACGGTGCTTGTAGTCGCGCAGCACGCGGCGCAGCAGTCGGATGTCTGCCGTGGGGATGTGGTTGTGGTCGTCGAGCTGGATGGTGGTGAGGGTGGAAACGTAGATGCGGAATTTCTTCTCGTCGGGAATCTGCTGGGTTAGGATGGGGTTGAGGGCGTGGTTGCCCTCCAAGACGATGATGTCTTCGGGACCTATTCGCAGTTTCCTGCCCTCGAAGACACGCTCGCCCCTCTTGAAGTCGTAGCGCGGCAGCACCACTTCCTCGCCTCGTAGCAACTCGTTCATCTGCTTGTTGAAGAAAGTCGTATCCACAGCCCCGATGCACTCGAAGTCGTACTCTCCATTAGCATCCTTCGGGGTATCGACGCGGTTCACGAAGTAGTCGTCGGTGCTGATGGTATGGGGGCGCAGGCCGCACGCCATCAGCAGGATGGCCAGCCGCTTGGCAGTCGTCGTCTTGCCGCTGCTGCTGGGGCCTGCCAGCAATACCAGTCTGGAGCCTCGCTTCGCAATATCGTCGGCGATGTCGCTAAGCTTCTTCACCTGCAATGCCTCGCTGACGTTGATGAGGTCCGAAGCATAGCCTCTCCGGATGGCATGATTCAGTTCGCCCACCGTTCGCACGCCAAGGATGTCCTGCCAGCGATGGTGCTCACGGATGACCTCGAACATCTCCTGCTGCTCCTCTATCTCCTCCAAGCGCCAAGGCTCCTCTTGAGAAGGGATGCGGAGAAGAAGTCCGTCGTAGAGCCTGACGAGGTCGAAGAGATGCACCTGGCTGGTGCGGGTGAGGAGGCAGCTGTAGAAATAGTCGATGGTGTCGCCCAGCTTATAATAATATGTATAGAGGTTGTTCTGGCTCTCCAACAACTGCACCTTACTCTTCATGCCTCGCTTCTCGAACATCTCAATGGCCTCCTCTATCGGGCATTGCATACGGTGGATGAACATGTCGGCATCGATGATTTCCTGCATACGCTGCTTGATGCGAAGGATATCGGCATCCTCGATGGGACGGCCGATGCGAAGCTCGCAATAGTAGCCACGACATACGGAGCCGCCGATGAGCAGCTTGCCCTCGGGGAAAGTGTCCTCCACGGCCTTTGCCAGGATGAAGAAAAGCGTTCGGGTATAGGTGCGCATTCCGCTTTCATCGGTAAGCGAGAGGAACTCCACGTCCTTGTTGTTGTAGAAGCGGTAGTTCATGCCCTGCACCTTGTTGTTGACGCGAGCCGCCACGGGGCCGTAGTCCATGTGGAAGTTCGCAGCCTCGAAAACATCAAAGAGAGAACTGCCGAAAGGCACCTTTAATCTTTTGCCATTATTGCGGCATCGTATTCTGAGGTCACTCATATTGTTAGTTCATAGTTCATAGTTCGTAGTTCATAGTTCGTAGTTCATAATTATTTCCCCCGCTTGTCTTTAGGGCATAGCTTAATTATGAATTGAGAATTATGAATTGAGAATTTGGAAAAGTTCCTTCATCCCCTCGCTGGCACCTTTCATGATGTGATGCACCTGCTCGTCGCTGTTCCATGCGACGGGCTTCGGGTCGATGAGGTAGATGGGCGTGCCGGGCGGGACACAGCGGGTCAGCCCTGCGGCAGGATAGACATTCAGACTTGTGCCGATGACAATCATCATGTCGGCCTTTGCACATTCCTCTATGGCCTTGTCTATCTCAGGAACTGGCTCGCCAAACCAAACGATGAAGGGTCTCAACTGGCTGCCGTCCTCGGCCACGTCGCCCATCTTCACTTCAAGATGCCCAGGGTCGAGCGTCTTGATGTAGCGCGGGTCGTTCGGCGAGAAGCTGCTCGTCACCTTCATCAGTTCGCCATGCAGGTGTATGACGTAGCTGCTGCCAGCCCGCTCGTGCAGGTCGTCCACATTCTGTGTCACCACCGTGACGGCGTGCTTTTCCTCCAGCTTTGCCACCAGCTCATGCCCCAGACAGGGCTTCACGTTCAGCAGCTCCTTCCTGCGTATGTTATAGAACTCCGTCACAAGCTTCGGATTGCGTGCCCAGCCCTCGGGTGTCGCCACATCCTCCACGTTATACTGTTCCCAAAGACCTCCGTTGTCGCGGAAAGTGCTGATGCCGCTCTCTGCGCTCATCCCAGCTCCAGTCAATACTACGATTCGCATAAATACCCCTCATTTTGTGTTAAAGATATGCAAATATAGCAAAAAAAACGATGCGACAGAACGAAAGCAAAGAAAAAAGTAAGAAAAGAAAGGAAAAGGGAATTATTTCTTTGCGTGTATTGAATAAAATGCTAACTTTGCAGCAGTAATAAGAGACGATTATGGCAAAACAAGATATTGTGCAGGCGTGGCTCAACCAAGTTCACGAGGACTATCAAAGACGCTCACCAGCGAAGGATGCCAGTATATGATTGATACAACCAAAGAACTGACACAATGGATAGAAAAACGCTTACTCAAGACGAAGCCTTAAGTGCCGTCCGAAGATACAAACAAGTCATTACGCCTCGCTACCAGACGGAGCCGAAAGTCATCATGTACGGCTCCTACGCCAAGGGTTACGCCAATCCAGATAGTGATATTGACGTAGCAGTCATAGTGCCCGAGAAGGAAATCACCGACCACTGGAAGCAATGGTCTGCCCTCTGGGGTGATGTCCGCAAGGTGAACACCCTCATAGAGCCTGTACTTATGGAGGACAACGAGGATTCTATGCTCTACCGCGAAGTCATGCGCACAGGCGTGTCGGTTTAACCAAACTTTTTTGATGCAGGGGTGATTACCCGTGGAGTACTCGGACAACTCCCCATGCGCCAGGAAAAGTGAAAAACAAAAAAGAGGGAAGCTCCTAAATGTTCGCATTTGGGGGCTTTCTTCGTATGTGCAGGCTCGCTTTTCTCTTAATAGAAAGCCCGAAACGGCACTGAAGTGATGACAATTCTTCATTCTTCATTCTTTTTAACTTCTTAACTTTTTAACCTTTCAACTTTTTTCCGTACCTTTGCGGCGCGAAATAAAAAGGCATATCATAAATTGTAAATAGTAAATTGTCAAATTGTAAATAGACATGGTGGATAAGATTAGCTATGCTCTGGGGCTTGGCATTGGCCAACAGATAAAGAGCATGAACATAGAGAATTTCAGCATCGAGGACTTCACAAAAAGCATCAGCGACGTGATGGAAGGAAGGCAGACAGCTTTCTCCGCTCGCGAAGCACAGATAATGCTGCAAGAGTACTTCAGCAAGAAGCAGAAGGAGGAGGCTCAGGAGCACATCGCCGAGGGCAAGGCCTACCTTGATGCAAATGCAAAGAGAGCAGGCGTCGTCGTGACGAAGAGCGGCCTGCAATACGAAGTGCTCCAGGAAGGTACTGGCAAGAGTCCCAAGGCAACCGACAAGGTGCGTTGCCATTACGAGGGTCGCCTGCTCGACGGCACTGTCTTCGACAGCAGCTACCAGCGCGGCGAGCCTGCCGACTTCGGCTTGAACCAGGTCATCACCGGCTGGACGGAAGGCGTGCAGCTGATGAAGGAAGGCGCAAAGTTCCGCTTCACCATCCCCTATCTCCTGGCCTACGGCGAGCAAGGGGCAGGCGCAAGCATCCCGCCCTTCAGCACACTCATCTTCGATGTGGAGCTCATCAAAGTGCTTTGAGTTATTTATAAAGGTTATTGGTTATAGGTTATAGGTTATTGAGGCTATTGGTGCCTAAACTCAATAACCCTTAAACAATAAACCATAACCACTCAAAAGCCTTCAATAACCAATAACCATTCAAATACCTTCAATAACCAATAAGCAATAACCAATAACCATTCACAAGCCTCAATAACCAATAAACAATAACCAATAAACATTCAAAAAATGAAAAAGTTTTCAATTCTCGCAGCTATCGCAGTAGCTGCTATCATGGGAAGCTGCACAGGCGGCGCTCCCAAAGCAAACCTGAAGAACGATGTAGATACTCTGAGCTATGCCATCGGTTTGGCACAGACACAGGGTCTGAAGGACTATCTGACCATGCGCATGGATGTCGACACAGCCTACATCGACGAGTTCATCAAGGGTTTGAACGAAGCTGTCAACGCCAGCAACAACAAGAAGAAGGCAGCCTACTATGCAGGTCTGCAGATTGGCCAGCAGGTGAGCCAGCAGATGATTAAGGGCATCAACTACGAAGTCTTTGGCGACGACAGCACCCGCACCATTAGCCTGAAGAATTTCATGGCAGGCTTCATCTCGGGCACGACAGGCAAGGACGCCCTTATGACCATCGACGAGGCTTCCATGACCGCACAGACCAAGATGCAGAGCGTCAAGGCAAGAGTCATGCAGGAGAAGTACGGCGACTGGAAGAAGCAGTGTGAGGAATACATGGCCAATATCGCCAAGAAGGAAGGCATCAAGGACCTTGGCGACGGCGTTTACTACGAAGTCATCACCGAAGGCAATGGTGCCATCCCCGCCGACACCAGCCGTGTACAGGTGCACTATGAGGGCAAGCTCCTCAACGACTCCATCTTCGACAGCAGCTACCAGCGCGGCGAACCCACCAAGTTCCGCTGCAACCAGGTCATCCCCGGCTGGACAAAGGCTCTGACCAACATGCCCGTCGGTTCCACATGGATGGTCTATATTCCTCAGGAACAGGCTTACGGCGAACGCGAGGCTGGCAAGATTACTCCCTTCTCTTGCCTTATCTTCAAGATTGAACTGTTGGGAATTGAATAAACAATGAAAAAAATCATCCTCTTTGCACTCTGCGCCTGCATTTCCTTAGGCGCAGGTGCTGCCAAGAAGACTGGCAAGAAGAAGAAGTCAAAGGAACCCGTCGAGGTGGTCGATACTGTTTCCATCGACACCTTCAGCTACCACTTCGGCCGTGCCAACTCCAACGGCTTGAAGAACTATCTGGCCCAGAGAATGGGCATCGACACAACATACGTTGCCGACTTCCTGAAAGGCTTCGAGCAAACAGCGCTCACCGAGGCCGACAAGCGCGAGAAAGCCCGTCTGGCCGGCATCGAAATCCGCCAGCAGGTGGAGGAGCAGGTCTATCCCGGAGCCTCCAAGCAGGTGAACGACAGCACCGACATGCTGAACAAGGCACTCTTCGTGCAAGGTTTCCGCGACGGCTTCTCCGGCCAGAATGCCACCGTCTCTATGGACAGCACACAGACGCTGGTCAAGAAGCAGATGGAGTACTACCACAAGGTGAACATGGAGAAGAAGTACGGTGCCAACCGCATCGAGGGCGAAGAGTTCCTCAAGGCAAACGCCAAGAAGGACAGCGTGAAGGTCACTCCAAGCGGCTTGCAGTACAAGATTCTGACCGTCGGCACCGGCGACATTCCCACGAAGGAGGACAAGGTGAAGGTCAACTACGAAGGCCATCTCATCGACGGCACAGAGTTCGACAGCTCCTACAAGAGGAACAAGCCCGTCACCTTCCCCGTCGGACAGGTCATCGCTGGCTGGACCGAAGCACTCTGCATGATGCCCGTCGGCAGCAAATGGATGCTCTATGTGCCTCAGGAGCTGGCCTACAAAGACCGCGAGCAGGCTAAGATTCCCCCCTTCTCCTGCCTCATCTTCACCGTTGAGCTGCTGGAGATAGAGAAATAAACGTTACATCGAAACATTCAAAACTAATACAATGAAGAAGTTCTTTCCCCTGGCGGTGCTGCTTCTTACCGGTACCATCGCCCATGCGCAGAAACAAGTCAGCGCAACGAGTCCCGACGGACAGACTAAAGTGACAGTAACTGTCTCCGACCGCATCTATTACGATGTGGAGAGTCACGGCGAACAGCTGTTCAAGCAGAACCGCATCGGCATGACGCTCAGCGACCGCACCCTCGGTGAGAAGCCAGCCCTCAAGGGCAAGAAGGTGACAACCGTCAGCGAGACCATCACCCCCATCCATCCCCTCAAGGTCAGCAAGGTGGAGAACAACTACACGCTGCTCTCGCTCACCTTCGGCGGCAACTACAAGGTGGAGTGGCGCGTCTATAACGACGGCGTGGCATACCGCTTCGTCACTGCCCTGAAGGGCGACATCGAGGTGATGAGCGAGGACGGCACATGGCAGCTTGCCACACCCGCCAATCTCGTGCTGCAGCAGCCCGGCGGCTTCAAGACGAGCTGCGAGGAGAACTACTCCGTCGTTGCCAGCAACGAATGGAAGGCCGACGACAAGATGAGCGAACTGCCCGTCCTCGTCATGGGCGAGAAGCAGAAGGTGCTTATCTCCGAGTTCGACCTCTTCGACTATGCCGGTGTCTTCCTCAAATCATGTGGCGAAGGCAGCAACGCCTTCTCCATCATCCAGCCCAAGTGCCCGCT
Organism: Bacteroidaceae bacterium; assembly: GCA_017524545.1. GTDB lineage: Bacteria > Bacteroidota > Bacteroidia > Bacteroidales > Bacteroidaceae > Physcousia. Next base: position 8,415 of record JAFXVN010000081.1, on the reverse strand, counting down.
CGAATATGAAGACCGTGGCGACCGCAGCCAGAATATTCTAAAGGAAGCCGACTATGTAGCCAAGACCACTGGCACACGCTCCTTCCCCTGGCGCTACATGTACATCACGCAGAGCGACACCCAGCTCCCCCTGAACACAATGCCCGAGCGTCTGGCTCCTGCCAATGAAATAGGCGACCCCAGCTGGATTAAGGTGGGACAGACCTGTTGGGACTGGCTCAACGGCATCCCCTTCGGCCCCGACGTGACCTTCAAGTCCGGCATCAACCTCGACACCTACAAGTACTTCGTCGATTTCGCCGCACGCAACGGCGTGGGCTACATGCTCATGGACGAAGGCTGGGCGCTCAACACACGCGACCCCTTCAAGACCAACCCCGAAGTGCATCTGCCCGAACTCATCGCCTACGGCAAGAGCAAAGGCGTGGGCATCATCGTATGGCTGCCCTGGCTTACAGTAGAGCACCACATGGACCTCTTCGAGAAGTTCGAGGAGTGGGGCATCAAGGGCGTGAAGATTGACTTCATGGACCGTCAGGACCAGTGGATGATTAACTTCTACGAGCGTTGCGCCAAGGAAGCTGCCAAGCACCACATCTTCATCGACTTCCACGGAGCCTTCCACCCCAGCGGCTTGGACTACAAGTATCCCAACGTGCTGACCTACGAAGGTGTGCGCGGCATGGAGTTCAACGGTTCTTGCAAGCCCGACAACACCGTCTGGCTGCCCTTCATCCGCAACGCCGTGGGTCCCATGGACTACACGCCCGGCTCCATGCTCAACTACCAGCCCGAGCGTCATCATGGCAACCGTCCCATCTGCTCCGGCGTAGGCACCAAGGCATTCAACATGGCTGTCTTCGTACTCTTCGAGAGCAACCTGCAGATGCTCATGGACAACCCCTGCCGCTATGACCAGTGGCCCGACTGCCGCGACTTCCTCACCAGCGTACCCGTGAACTGGGACGAGACGCGCGTCCTCGCCGCCGAAGCCGGCCAGTACTGCGTGACTGCAAAGCGCAAGGGCAACAAGTGGTTCATCGGTGCCATCACCAATAGCAAGGAGCGCGACCTGAACATTTCACTCGACTTCCTGCCCGAAGGCAAGGATTGCCGCATGACAAGCTTCGAGGACGGTGTCAATGCCCACATCATCGCTATGGACTACCTCCGCAAGCAAAGCAAAGTCAGCAACACCACCACCCTGCCCATCCACATGGTTCGCAACGGCGGCTGGTGCGCCAGCATCGACATGGGGAAGTAAACGACCCTCCAAAGGATAGCCAACAAACAACGGATTTCACAGATTGTACGGATTATCATATTTGCTGATTAGCAATAGAATTAAATCCGTTTAATCCGTGAAATCCGTTGTTTTTTATGATTATTCTTGTGTTATCAATTAGGCGCTTACAAGGTATATCTCGCAGGTGTCGAAGTTGATTTCCCAATTGCCGCCTTCTGCGGATTCCCATTGGTACTTCTGTGCCATATTGTCCCACCAGCTCTGGAACTTCCTGCCTGTCTCGCCCATGTCCTTTACAAGCTTCTCATACAGCTCTGCATTATCTGCTGTGAGAATCTTTGCCAGTTCATTCAATCCGTTGCGACGTTCAAAGAGCGTCTGAATCTCCGTACGCTCTTCGGGTGTCACTAGCCCAACAAGTTTCTTAGTCATTGCCATGTGTCTCTTCTGTCAAAGGGGTCTAAATAATCTATTTCTTTAATCTCTTCCTGCTCCGGCAGGAATTTTCCGTGTTTGCGGATGTTTAGTAGAAGCTCCCGCGAGGCGTTTCGTTCCAGATGTGCCAAGACACATTGCTCGTGGCTCGGCGTGTTCACCTCCAAAGTCATTTTACGGTTGAGCCAAACACATCGCTTGCATTGGTAGGCATCGCAATGGCGGCAGATTGGAGCATACTCCAATTTGTAGAGCTGCTTGTTCTTGATGTCAAGCCCATGCTCAAGGTCGCCTACGCTATCCTTCTCGTCTTCGTAATAGAAAGCAGGGCAGACATAGAACTTGCCATTGGGTGCAAGCGTGATAGTCGTGTCGCCAGCTCCGCAATTGTTCATCTTCTGGAGCATCATGCGGTCAGTAAGCAGGTTCAGCTGCGGGGCCTTTCCATTGACATACATTTGCTCGATGGCTTTCGACAGCTTTTCAAGCAAAGACTTGTATGCGGCAAAGTCCTCGTCGGTGAAAGACTCAACATCCGTTAATACAACATTTAACCTTGGCACATTCTCCAAAGCCTTAATGATGTCTGCCTCGCTATCGAAGAGGTTCTGCTTGTCTGTTCGCCATACGACTGGCACCTCTGCCTTGATGTCCTTGATGCTTTCCGTTACCCACACGTCGGTATCCGTTCTCCCCTCCTTTGGAGGGGTAAGGGGGAGGCTTTTAATCTTCGAGTGGTCGATGCTTTCTATCACTTCCGCATACTCCGCAGGCAACTCACAATCTGGATAGACATACTGAATCATCAGGTTCTCCATCATGCCGAAGCGGATGCCCTGCCTTAATGTTTCAAGTGAAATAAGTTCCCTGCTCCGTTCCCTCCCCCTAAAGGGGGTTGGGGGGTCTGAGGGGCTGGGGGTGAGGTTGTAGTGACAGAACGATGTACTCGTCCTATCCAATAGTATAATAAGGTATTGCAGCATAGCGGTCAACAGATTTCAGGTTTCACTTCACGTTTATTATTCGCTTCGCTCAGGCGCAGACGGTGCTTCTCGAACTCCTCACGCTCACCTTCCAACTCCAGCTTACGGTAGAGTTTGTTCCAATAATAGTTATTGGCGCGGACGCGAGCCTTATGCATCTTGCAGATAGCTGTTGCCCGCTGATAAAAGGTATTCGTGTCGGCGGCATCGTAGTTCTCTCCCTGACACCAAGCACAGCCGCTTGCCACCTCGCAATCGACACACTCTTTGGGGCTTTGTGTTGTCCTGTCTAATGTCAGGAAGGGACGAAGTTTGTTTTTGTCTATGCCGTCACGCACATTGCCTATGATAATCGGCTTCTTGCTTCGAAGCGAATATCCTGCAAAACGTGTGCAAGGATAGAAGTTGCCAGCAGCATCAATGGAAAGCATACGGCCTGCTCCGCACCAGTTTTGGTTTTCCAGCTTTGCATCAAGCGGTTTGCCTATATGCTCTGAGAAGAACGAACAGGCATAGTCCTGATAGTATCCCCCATCAATGATGGCATCTGCCAACTGCATCAGCTGCTCTTCGAAGAGTTTGTCATCACCTTCTTTCCATACATCCTCGAATACGCAGTTAATATTTACTTGATGTATTCCGAGACCATAAAGATGTAATACGGAATCACATATATATGGAATGTCTGGAGATGATATGGTTACTTTTGTCCCTCCATCTGGAAATTGCTTAATCCACAGTGGAATATTGCGTGCTACGTCATTATAAGATCCATGTTCGGAGTTCTTATATATACGATTCAAATCATGTTTTTTTTCTGTACCATCAATAGTAATACCTATTGACAAGTGTTCATGATTTTTTTTAATAAATCTTTGAACTTTTTCACTATCATAGTTAATCCCATTGGTGGAAAATGAGAAACGATAGGAGTTGAACCAATGGTGATTTCTGCGAAACATTTCTGTTTTCAAATAGTCGCATATCTTATCAATAAGGTTTATTTCCAAAAAGGGTTCACCACCAATAAAATCAAAAATAACGCTTTCGTATGCAAAAATTGGATCTTTTTCATGACTAATTATATAGTCAATAGCAGCCCTGGCTATATCCCAAGACATTCGTTCTTTTTCATTTTTACCTACAAGATAACAGTACTTGCAAGCCAATTGGCAATCTTTTGTAACTATAAATGTAATATTCTTAGCTATGCCAGACTGCCAACTCATTTCAACTTTTTTTATCATTTTTCCCATCCTGCACAAGTAAATCTACAAGACCCTGTACATTCTCCACGGCATGAATTTAAACAGCCAGTACACTTATCAACGCAACCACCATCACAACCACCACAATGCCCCTTGCATCCCATTAGGCATGTTCCATAGCAAGAATCTGCTTCGCATCCGTTTGGAGTAGGGATTGCTTTGGCAATTTGAGGTATATTAGAAAGAACGATTATTCCGATTATAGGTAATGCCGACCTAGCAGCAGACTTGAAGAATTGTCTTCTGGACTGAATGTCTTCGTTTAATTTGTTAGATTTCATGAAATAAACAATAAAAGTGTTTAACATAATCACAATCTCGTTGCTCCTCGTTCACAGGTATATTTGCATGTGTTAGAACATGTTCCCGAACAGCTTGTAGAACATCCCCCTCTACAATTACCCATGCAAGATAAACGGCATCCACCATCACAATCCCCGTCACACCCAGAGGCACAGGAGGAATTACAACCTCCCTTACAGCCTCCGCTGCAACCATAAACACTACAATCGGTGGTGGAAGCCTGCATAGAATGAGGTAGGTTCGGTAACAAGATAGTGCCAAAAATTGGCAATGCCCCTTTTGCAGCTTTTTTGAAAAACTCCCTCCGCGACTGGAGTCTTTCATCTTTCTGATTTTTCTTCATAACGTTAGAAGTCTAAATGTTGCCTCCTGCTCCCGAATTCGGCGTGAGTAATAATGTTAAGGTCTGGAAATAAAAAAGACGTGGGAGTTTATTCTTCCGCGCCTATCCTTACTGTCGGGCCTTCGCATTGCCTCTGTACAAGGATAAGCAACGCAAGCCAGCCCACGTCAAGCGATTATATATTAATGTATATAATCTACCCACGCAGACGCTTCTGTTGCATTACCGCTGTGTACAGATTCAAAGTTGCGAAGTTTGACAGTACAGACAGTAACGTTCGAAAACGCCTTTTCCCTTTGGCTGTCCTTACAAACGGAGTTCTCAGCCTCAGGATTCCATTAAGTTTTTGACTAGCCCTGCCGTTTGGCTGGCTTGGTCGGTGCAAAGTTACGGAAAAGTATTCATTCTGCAAACATTTTTGCGGGAATTTGCATTGATTCCTATGAAAATGTTATGAAGTCTGCCTAAAATCCTGAGCTTAAACAAAGTTTTCATGGGGGTAATGCGAAAGCAGGAAAAGGCGAAATACCATGACATTTTTTGACACTTCAACAGGGCTGAAAGCGGACTCCCCGTGCCATGAGATGTAACGCTCCACGTTGTGTTGGCCATCGACGCGTGTGGCGTTGGCTTTCGTCGCATAGGGAGTTGACCCATTCTTCATGCCGTATTTTCTGAGAATATATGCTGATTTTATTAGAGAAGCGTTGTGTCGCGATACTTATTTGACATGGGACTCAAAATCGCCTCTTTGTAACTAATTCATTATCAATGCGGATTCGATTTAAGCGCATTTCTCGCTCTTGGGGTTAGAAAGTGCCACCGCACCAAAAATAAGCCGCCAAATTGCGTCCGCATGAGAAAAAAATTGACATGAGCGAGAGGGGGAACGCGTCATGTCTGGTATTTGTTCTGCCCCACAGCCGAAAGGACTTCTATACGGAAAAGCTCAAATATATTTGTTTTTTTGCTCGCTTATTCGTACCTTTGCAGTCAAAGCACGATAATAATAAGGTTATGGGAACATTTATTAACCTCGGAAATGCGGGGTTTCAGAGAGTCCGCAACAGTGAATACGTTGACAAGTCTGGGCTGATAGCCGCTATTAACAACACGATAAATACTGAGCATAGTTTCAGTTGCGTGTCGCGTTGCCGTCGTTTCGGCAAGTCATTGGCAGCCAAGATGCTCTATGCCTACTATGACCAGTCGTGTGATTCGCGCTCCCTGTTTGCCGACCTGGAAATTGCCAGCGACCCGTCGTTTGAGCTGCACTTGAACAAATATCCTGCCATCTTTCTTGACATGACGGCTTTTGTCACCCGATTCCATGACGAGCATATTGTAAATCATATTGAGAACGAGCTGAAGAAAGACATCCTTGATGCCTATCCCGACGTAAGGGTTGACGAAACGGCCGACTTGATGGGTACAATGATACGTGTTCTCGAGCAAACGGGCAAACAATTCATCTTTATCATCGACGAATGGGATGCCATCTGCCGCGAGTTCAAGCCCGGCACTCCTGCTATGGACCAATATGTGGCATGGCTGCGCCGCATGTTCAAGGAAGTGAATGCCAGCCGCGTATTTGCAGCCGTCTATATGACAGGCATCCTGCCCATCAAGAAATACAAGACCGAGTCGGCACTGAACAACTTCTCCGAATTCTCGATGATCAAGGCAGGACCTCTCTCGCAGTTCTTCGGCTTCACCAAGGACGAAGTCCGCGCTCTGGCCGAGAAGCACGGCATGGACTTCGACGAGTTGGAAAAATGGTACGACGGCTACCAGATAGGCCGACAAGTGTCGATGTTCAATCCCAACAGCGTCATGCAGGCCCTCTATAATGACAGCTGCGAGAGCTACTGGGCTTCAACGGGTGCCTACGATGCCGTGGCCAACTATATCCAGATGAATTACGAGGGCTTGAAAGACGACATCATCCGCATGTTGGCCGGTGGGCGATGCGATGTGGATCCAACCATGTTCGGCAACGACATGTCAATCGTCCGCAGCAAGGACGATGTGCTGACGGTACTCATCCATCTGGGATATTTGTCTTACGACTGGAAAAATGAAGAATGCTACATCCCCAATCGTGAAGTGGCTGGTGAGATGGTAAACGCCGTGAAAAGCAACAACTGGCAGCACGTCACGGAGGCCCTTGACCAGTCACGCAAACTCCTCCAGGCTACTCTTCGAGGCGACGAGGAGGCCGTGGTGAGGGCTGTTGATTTGGCTCACGACGAGAACACCAGCATTCTTTCCTACAACGACGAGAACTCGCTGGCCTGTGTGCTCTCCATAGCCTACTACTATGCCCGGAACGATTACGTCATGCATCGTGAGTTGGCTACGGGCAAGGGCTTTGCCGACATCGTGCTCATCCCGCGCAAGAATGTCGATTCACCTGCCATTATCCTTGAGCTGAAGGTGAACAAGGATGCCGATTCAGCCATCGAACAGATACGCCGCAAACAGTATCCCGCCAAGGTTGCCGAGTATGCCGACCGCCTCCTGCTCGTCGGCATCAGCTACGACCGTGAGACAAAGCAACACACCTGCCGCATAGAGAAAAAATAAAGAGTGTTGCGGAGTCTGGCCGCTCGGTCGGCATGATAGCTGGTGCGCCAGCATCGACATGGGCAAGTAACCCCAGGATTAGGGATTAAAGATTAAGGATTAAAGAAGAGAAAGGCGGGAGCATCGTTTGGTGCTCCCGCCTTTCTCTTTTTCTTATTGCCAATCCATCCGCCTACGAATCTCATCACAAACAGTCTCAAAGCGTTCTTGAGCCTTCACCCATTCTGGCAAATCTCGATTCATCCAGCCAATCACTTTCAACATGTCTGCATGTATTTCTTCTACTCGAGCAAGATTCCAACAAATAGACTCGTTATGAAAGATACGATTCCGAAAGCGACACCTCTAACACAAGAAACAAATTTATGCTGACTTTTTTACTTTAGAAAGTAAAATTTGCGTTCGGCACGATACGACCTAAGATAACGTGAGTTCGACGAAATTAAATCAGAAGAGAGTAAGCTGATTATCAAGTACTCTGACCACCTGTATTGATGGTTTCTTGGGGAAGTAGCAGTAGGCAGCAACAGTTCCTAACAGGTTGGCAGCGAAGTTGCAGACTGACCTGTGTCTTGAGTGTTCAATCTGTGCGATATTCTTGAGTTCGTCGTTGACACTTTCGATAATTGCCCTCTTACGCAGCATCACTCTGTCCGAAACGCTCATCAGAGCACCTTTCATATTGCTCTTTAGTTTTGTGATGAGCTGAATGCCGTCCACGAAGAGCTTCAGGAAGAGGTTCTTGCTGATATACCCCTTGTCTGCCACAAGTTTGTCGAATATCATCTCGATGAATCTCTTGTTCTCCAGAGGTTTCCTGTCATCCACGTCGCCAGGCGTAACCATGAAGTTCAGCAATTCTCCTCTTTCGTTACAGATCAGGTGCAGCTTGAAACCGAAAAACCATCCCATCGAGCACTTGCCTCTGACTGCAAAGCCTTTGAAAGTCTTATGGATATGGATGCGCTGGTTCTTCACTTCGTTCAGGCGCAGGCGGAACTTGCACACACGCAGAGGCGTGGAGTCAACGAAACTGATGCCGGTGAATTTCCCCAAGAGTACCTTCTTGATAAAGATGGTGAGCGGTATGACCGCCTCCTTCTCCAGTTCCACGAAGCGATTGTAGGAGACGACCTGCGGGAACAGGTGGCGAAGGTTAACGCAGACCTCATTCAGATAGAAATGCTTCAGGCAACGGTATCCAGAATTGTGGAACAGTATCATAATGGTCATAATCTCGGGAACAGAGAG
>JAFXVN010000080.1 GCA_017524545.1 Bacteroidaceae bacterium | reverse complement strand
TGCTTTTGCTTGCTATGTCAACCCTTATTCAGGTGGTTATAGTGGCGGGGTTCCACCTCTTCCCATTCCGAACAGAGAAGTTAAGCCCGCCCGCGCCGATGGTACTGCACACCCGTGGGAGAGTAGGTAGCCGCCGTTTTTTTTAGAGAGAAGCCCCGAGCATCGGAAGATGTCTCGGGGCTTCTTGTGTTTCTGGCCGTGGGTGCCATTGTTGCGATGCTATCGCAACAAACGGGACAATTTCAAGTCTTGTTGCAGATGTCCTGTATGACCAGGCCGGCGAGGGTCATGCCGAAGATGGCTGTGATGTGGGCGAGGGAGCCGTTTGTCTGCACTTTGCGGAATGTCTGGCTGCCGTCCTGTAGGGCAGTGCCGAGGTTGGGTAGGGGCTGCTCCTCACTATGAACGCAAAGGAACTTGCGGGCGGGGAAGGTTTTGTTACGTCGCATAGCCGAACGCATAGCCGCTGCCAACGGATCGCCCTTTATCTTCCAGAACTCCGAGACGCGAATCTTCGTGGGGTCGATGCGCAAAGCGGCACCCATGGAAGAAAAGAGAACAGGCAGCCTCTCCCCAGCCCTCTCCAAAGGAGAGGGGGCTTTGTCGCGGCAATTCACCCCTCCTTTGGAGGGGATGGGGGAGGCCGCTTTTATTATTAGACTTATCTTGTCCTTTAGCGAATCGATGGCATCAATGACGTAGTCGTATGTCTCTATCTCAAAGTCATCCGCAGTCTCTTCGCTGTAGTTCTTTTGCAAAGCAAGGATGTCGGCTTCGGGATTGATTTCAAGCAATCGCGTTTTCAATGCTTCGACTTTTGGCTCGCCGATGGTCTTGGTCGTGGCCATCAGCTGGCGGTTGCAGTTGGTGACGCAAACTACATCGCTATCCACAAGTGTTAGGCGCATGATGCCTTCGCGCACAAGACACTCCGCGCACCAGCTTCCAACGCCTCCCACGCCAAATATAATAACGCGCTTGCTCCGTATTCGCACCATCGCCTCTGCCCCAAGCAACAGCTCCATCCTATTGAAAAGAGAATTATTCATATAACCCTTATTGTTTCAAAATCATCTTATTACTTCCATCTCACTCCCTTCCTTTTTCGTTTTGCTCAATGACCTCCCAGTGGCCACCTTTGTCAGAACCAACACGATGGATGAGGCCTTGTTCTTGGAGCTTCTTCATGTTTTTATTAACATGAACGACTGAGATTCCAAGTGTTTTGGCAAGTTCGGTTTGCGTTATATATGGATTTTCAGATATGGCAGATATGATTAACTTTTGCCTTTCATTAACCTTTTCATTAACCTTTTCATTAACCCTTTCTGCTTCATTAACCTTTTCGTTCCCCTCATTGTCGTATGGTTCCCCTTCGGTTTTATGGGTAATTGAGGATTCATTCTCTTCCCTCAGTGCAGAGTTAAGCCGAACCTTGACCATAAACTCTACTTGCTTGTATTCGGGAGCAGGATTGCCCGCCTCTGCCATTTCGCGGAACATACGATCGGCACCCTCGCCAAATTCCTTCACCAGTTTGTATTGCTGCATAAACTCGGCAATCTTGGGATTGCGAGAGAAGTGCATCTGGCGGATATTATCGATACGTTCCAAACTGTATATCGTTGATGTTTGTCATTGTTCGTTATCAGTTGGTCTTAGCTTAACCCTTTCTCGTTACTTGATTAAAACTTTTTTGCCTGCCATGATGTTTATGCCTTTCTGAGGTTTGCTCATGCGCTGACCGGCGAGGTTGACTATCGTTGGGTTTTGCTTTCCGATGGAGCTTTTGGCTTCGGAGATGCCTGTCGGGTCATCGTTGGGGTCGAGAAGGATAAAGGCTGGCTTGACATTGCTACTGCTTAGGTCGAGGTAGCCTTTCCCCTTATCCACGGTAGTGCCTGCCGCTACAGGCAAAAAGGCAGAGACATCATATTGGTCGTCGATGCAGTAGATGCTGTTCCCTTGTGTCACGTCGAGCGGGCTAAGGGCTGCTTTCAAGAGGTTGCCTTCGAGAGGGTTAGCCTCCCCGGTGACTGGTATTTGATAGGTGCCTGCGCCATTGTCAGAGCGTACGACTACTGCTTCGTCGGCTGGCACAACAGCGACTTCTTCTGTTATCGCATACGGGATGCTGCCTTCCGCGATTCCCACTATCTTATATGCCTTGACATTGGTCGTGCTGAAATCAACATTGTGGCCTGGTGCGACGAAGGTGTGCCATTTGTTACTCGTGAGCTTGCAGGATGCTTTGGCGCCTTCTTTGAGGAGCACGCCGCAGTCGAAGTATGCGCCGCCAGTGCTTTGCTGCTGGCGGATGGCGAGGACGTTGCGCCCGATGTTCAGCCTGGTAGAGGCAATTCTGTTGGATGAGTAAGAGGCAGTCCAGCCCGTCTCGCTCTTGACGAGTTTGCCGTTGAGATAGATCTTGCAGTCGTCGTCGTGGCAGAAGTAGAGCGTGTAGGTGTCGATGCTTGGGTCGTGGTCAACATAGAACTCGCGGCGGATGAAGAGGACGTTGTACTCTCCGTCCCATGCGGAAAAGAACGGAGAGTTCGTGCCTGAGCCTGTCGGGTAGCGCCTTGTCTCCCATGCGGAGTCGTCGAAGTCGAGGTTGAACCATCCAGAGGGGCCAGAGACGGCATTTGCCCCGCTGGCGCTTGTCGGACTTGTAACGCTGTATGTTTTGGCCTCCCACATCATGTCCTGCCCCTTGGGAGCGACGTAGAGGCTGCCGCTTGCATCGCAGATGGGGTCGCCCTGCTTCGACATGGTGTAGCGGAAGTTATGGTTGATGAGTTGCTTCGTAAGGCTCAGTCCGTAGTAGCCGCTGCCGTCGCCGTCGCAGCAGTAGTCCATGAAGACGAGACCAGTGGGGCCGTCGTAGCTGCCAGAGGCGAGGAGCTGCTGCAGGTAGGCATTGCAGGCCTTGGCGTTGTCCTGAGTGGCAGAGTTGGTGTATGTGACGTTGCTTGGATAGCCGTCCAAGCTATTGATGACCCATGTGTAGTCGTACTTGCCTGCGAGCAAGTGGCTTTTGCTCAGCATGGCTTCGATGACGCTTTTCTTGGCCGTGATGTCGGAGTATTCGTAGTAGCCCTGCGCCCACAGGGGGCACTTGTATGTCTCTGCACCGTAGCATTGTGCACCGAGCATGTTGCCGATTTCCGATTGGTTGTCGCGCCAGTTTGTGACCATTCCGCCGTATATGGGGCCGTTGTAGGTGTCGCGGCTGAGGAAGAGAATCTTGCCTCTTGCTTCGCCGACGGTGAGGTTGGGACGGAATGGGACAAGGCAGTTGCTGAAGCTTGCCAGACTCTGCTGCATCTTTTCGGCGAAGTTGTCGTCGCCACTGTCGCCCTCCGACTCGTGACGGATGAGCACGATGCAGAACTCTGTCGGGTGGCTGGTGACGTAGTCGCGCAGCTGTCCCATCACGCCGTCGAAGGTGGAGCTGGTTTGGAGTATGCCGTGATAGATGTTCAGCTGGTTGTTGGGTCGAAGGTCGAAGAGCCGGACACCCAGCGACAGCATCTCCTGCACGGACTTGGTCTGGACTTTTCCGGCAACGGCTCCACCAATGGCACTCCATCCCGAGAAGGAGCTTGTGCAGGCGTTGTGTGCGCCGGGGATTGAGAGCTGACAGACGAACGCATCATCGTCGAGCTGCGACATCCAGTTCTGGTAGTCGGTGACCTGTGCCTTTACGACAAGGCTCATCATAAGGGCAACAAAAGTTGGTAAATACGTTTTCATAGTGATAATTATCTAAACTCTACGACTGTGATGCCTGCGCCGCCGAACTGGACGTGTTCGTCGTGGGCAGAGACGACGCCGGGCACGGTATTTAGGTACTGACGGATGACTTGCCGCAAGGCTCCAGTGCCTGTGCCGTGAAGGATGCGGACGCGGGAGACATTGACTAGAAGGGCATCGTCGATAAAGTAGGTGACGGCTTGCAATGCCTCGTCGGCACGCATTCCGCGCACATCAATCTCTTGCCGGAAGTCGAGGTGCTTCTGGCGAATGCTCTCCGTTGTTTGTCGGCTGATCACTACTGTTTGAGTGCTCTCGCCGTTCCCCCCTCCTTGGGAGGGGACGGGGGCGGCCTCCAGCCTCTTGAGGTCAACCAGCGTTCGCATCACGCCGAAGGTGACGGTGGCTTGCTTGCCCTCAATGGCTGTGATGGTGCCGACAGTGGTCTGTCCCTTGATGCGGACGGAGTCACCAACGGTGAGAGGATTAGGGATTAGAGGATTAGAGATTAGGGACTTATTATTATCTAATTCTCTTATTTTCTCATTTTCCTCTTTCTTTTTCTTTTCCTGCCTCTCCTGGTGCCGCTTCCTGCGTTCCTCTATCTGCTTGCGTTTCTTCTCGACGTAGGCATCGAGCTCTTCCTGGCTCATCTGCCCAACTTCTTCGCGGAAGGTCTGCAACTGCTGGCGTGCAGAGCGCGTGCGTTCCTTGTCTGCCTGTGCTTCCTTGATTTCGCGAATGGTGTTCTCTATCTGAGCATTGGCTGCGGCAATGATTTTGTCCGCTTCTGCCTTTGCCTCGCGAATGATTTCCTTGCGCTTGCCTCGCAGTTCCTCTATCTCCTTCTCGTAGTGCTCGATGGTCTGCACCATCTGCTTCTCCTGCGAGTGAATCGTCTGCCGCTTGCCCTCCCAATAGCGTTTGTCGCGCGTAATGTCGAGCAGATACTTGTCGGCATTGACGTACTCTCGGCCCACGAGTTCCGTGGCATCGGAAATGACATCCTCCGGGATGCCTATCTTGCGGGCAATCTCCACGGCAAAGCTGCTGCCAGGGTTGCCTATCTGCAATTGGAAGAGTGCCGCCATCTTCTGTCTGTCGTAGAGCATCGCGCCGTTCACCACACCAGGCGTGCCCTCTGCATAGTGCTTGAGGTTCTGGTAGTGCGTCGTGATGACACCAAAGGCTCCCTTCTCCACGAATCGCTTCAGGACGGCTTCTGCAATGGCACCGCCAATCGTAGGCTCCGTGCCGCCGCCAAACTCATCTATAAGTAATAGGGAAGACGGCGTGCAGCCAGCCATCATGCGCTTCATGTTGAGGAGGTGGCTGCTGTAGGTGCTCAGGTCGTCCTCGATGCTTTGCTCGTCGCCGATGTCGATGAAGATTTGGCTGAAGATGCCAGCCCTCGACCCGTCTGCCATCGGGACAGGCAGGCCGCATTGCAGCATGTATTGCAGCAAGCCGACCGTCTTCAGGCATACACTCTTGCCGCCAGCATTCGGTCCGCTGATGATGAGGATGCGCTGCCGTTTGGTCAGGGCGATGCAGAGCGGCACAATCTTCTGTCCTTGTTTGCGGAGCTTGGCTTCAAGAAGCGGATGCCGTGCGTCGAACCAATCGATGAGCGGCGTGGAATATATCTCCGGCGAGAGGCCTCCGATGGCTTTCGTCAGGTGGTGCTTGGCAATGAGGAACTCGATGTCGGCAAGGAACTCAAAGCCCCGCAGCAGTTCCTTGATGTTGGGACGCAGTTGGTCTGTGAACTCGCGAAGGATGCGGATGACCTCTCGCTTCTCGTCGGCCTCAAGTTCGCGGATGCGGTTGTTAGCTTCCACCACTTCAGCCGGCTCGATGAAGACCGTCTTGCCTGTCGCGCTCTCGTCGTGGATGATGCCTTTGATGCGACGCTTCAAGGCCGGTGCAACAGGGATGACCAGACGGCCGTCGCGCATGGCAGGCGTGACATCTTTCTCCACCAAGCCCTCGGCTTGTGCCGATTTGAGGATGTTCGTCAGGGTGCGGCTGACGCTGCCCTCTGCACGTTTCAGCTCATGTCGGATGGCCAGAAGCTCTCGGCTTGCCTCGTCCTTGATGCGTCCGTACTTGTCGAGTATCTGTTCCAGGCGGCGTGCGACGGTGAGGAAGGTGAAGACACCTTCGGCAAGCTTCTCAAGGGCAGGGAAAGAAGCCCCCTCCCCGCTCCCCCTTTGGGGGAGTGCCTCATTCCCGTTGCCTCGCTGCTCAGTAGCACTCCCCCAAAGGGGGAGCGGGGAGGGGGCTTGGACGGTCTTTACCCACGCATGAAGCGTCCGCAGCACACGCAGCAGTTCCCAAAGCGTCTGCTCCTCGAGGTATGTGCCTTCGATGCGGATGCGATGAATCTCCTCTCGCAGGTCGAAGAAGTCCTGTTCGGGCTGCTCTGTGGAGGTCTGCAAGATGTAACTCAGTTCGGCAAGCTGCTGGTGCAAAGTCGTCACGCCCTCATGGTCAGCGACAAACTGCATGGCATCCACCCGCTCATGCCCCATAGGACTGAGGCAATAGCCGTGCAACATCGCCCGCACCTCGTTGAAACCTATCTTATCTTCTAAGCTCATAATCAATCCTATTCCCTATAGCGTATGAAAAATATGGGCAAAGATAGCACTTTTATTTGATGCCAGCAAACAAAAGCAGCATTTTCTGTTCATCGGCGGCAAACAAAACATGAATCTCAAATTATCACAATCACCAACAAATTACACAAGGCGTGTTCTAATAATTACCTCGTGTCAAGAATTAGAGACTTTGAGAAGTTTTAGCTCGACAGCCCAAAGGAGAAAGTCATTTGTTTATGTTCTCTTTGTACAAGCATTTACCATAAAAGAGAGATTCTTAAATTCTCTAATTCTTGAAAGAAATAGAATAAATAGAATCTACCACGGGGAGACTAAATCGCGGATTGTTTAATGAATGTGCAAATATCTTGCCGAATTTATTCATTTCATTAAACAAAAAAGCCTATTCTCTACGCTACAAAACTTCACACAGCGTGTTAACAAATTATTTTCAAGGCGTGAAAATATATTATCAAGCTTTGAAAATATATTATCAAGCCTTGAAAATAGATTTTCAAAGCTTGAAAATAATTATGTAACGAGCCTAAAAAACTTTTATGCCGTGTTATGGGGGGCTTTATATCGTGTTTTTCGAGAGTTTGTTCCCTGCAGGATAGTGTTTTTACTTTGGTTTGTATGAAACTTAAGACGCGCAGTGTCCAATCAACACTGCCATTGGCAGAAGTGTCATCAGTACAAGTAAAAGCTTCCTTTTCATATCCTTTTTGTTTTAGTTATTACCGTCCATTCTCTTTCTGCGAGCCAGCACTCTCTCGGCTTTGCCGCTAGGCTTGTCCAAGAACTTATGGGCATAAGAAAAGAGCAGACCCGCCATATTCTCCGACGGGCCTTGCACTGCCCCTAATACGTTATGGTGAAGTCTGCACCTAAAGCACATACTCCAATACGTATTAGGTTTGCTCTTATAATCTCGTTTGAGGTGCAAGTTCGTCGGAGAAATTGAGCAAATATGATATGCATTCCCTAAGGAATGCGGTGCAAGGTTACGATTAAATACATTACGGACAAAGAAAAACGTGGAAAAGTTTGGCAGAGAAGATAAAAAAGCCTATCTTTGCAACGCGGAAGGGGAAAACCAAGTAGAGCCACGATGTGCGGAACGGTGGCATGGCCGCAGGGCAAAACCTGTGGAGATGATGAGCAATTCGACCTTGCCGCTTGGTTTCCTTCGCTCAATTACAGCTGGTCACGTGTTGGCCAGCTTTTATATTTTCCGATACTTGGGCAGTGTAAACTCTGCAGGGTCTTTAACCCTTGTTGCTGTAATGAAATTCACTTGCGTCACAAGTCCACGACTTATTTTCATCTTATAATTGGGGTGGATGATAAATTTTGAGTGCCCGTCTGTATAGATAAAGCATTCGCCATCGTAATATAGATTCATCTGGAAACGGCTCTTTGGAAAGTTTATCAAATCTGCATCGTCAACAGCAAGACCTTTGATTCCTTTTGAGGCACGCAGACAATGTTGAAGTTGCTTGGCACTCATATAGAGTTCATCACCGCCAAGAGATATATCATTGACCTGTGCAAAAAGCCTCATTCTTTCTTCCACATTGCCAACGACAAAAGGCTGAATGCGCGAATAACCCTTTTGCCTTATATCTTCTAAAACAGATGAAATTAGTACCTCAACCGTGTCCATAACGCTTTGCAGTGTTAGCGATTTTCCAATAAAAACAAGAATCTTGCAGAATCAAATGAGATATCTATTTCAGATTCTTCTCAGGATACATTGTGTTCCACCACGTCGGGTCGTCTTGTAGCCACTTTGCAAACCAAGCCATGATGCTGTCGTGCCAGCGGATGCGCTTGTTGTAGTTGAGGATGTGGTGGTTTTCGCCCTCGACGGTAATAAAGGCACATTCCCGTCCAAGCAGCTTGAGGGCTGTGAACATCTGAATGCTTTCGTTGATGGGTACGTTGGTGTCTGCGCCGCCGTGCATGAAGAGGATAGGCGTGTGTACCTTGTCGGCATTGAAGAGCGGGGCGTGTCCGCTGTAAAGCTCCATGTTGTTCCAAGGGTAGGAATGTGCCGCAGAAGTCGTGCTGTAGGAATAGCCCCAATAACCATAGCCCCAATAGCTGGCAGGATTGCTGATGCCGGCATGGCTCATGGCTGCGGCGAAGATGTCGGTCACGGTTTGCAGGTACATCGTCATAAAGCCGCCGTAGCTTGCACCCATGCAACCAATCTTTTTCTCGTTCACGTATGGATGCTCCTTGCAGAACTGCTTGGTGCCCTGGATGATGTCGTCGGCCGTGAAGTCGCCGTAGGCATTGACGTGACGCGAAGCGAACTCCTGACCGAAACCGCTGCAACCAGAAGGCTGGATGACATAAACCACATAGCCCATCGCTGCCCATTCCTGATAGTTGTAGTAGCTGTCGAGCAAGCGCCCCACAGGCGAGCAACCACCATAGTAATAGACAAGCATCGGGTATTGCTTCGTCTCGTCGAAGAATGGCGGCAAGTAGTAGCAGCCATAGATGGTGTCGCCACGCTCTGCCTTGAAGTTCCAGTCGCGGCATTCGCCAAGCTGGATGTCTTTGAGTCGAGTCGGGTTGAGGTCGCAAAGCACTTTCTCCTTTCCCGTCTTCAGGTCGCGCAGCCAGCAACGGTCGGTGCTCATACTGCTCTCGCCAATGTATGCCAGGAAGGGCTTCTCCTTTGCAAGGCTAAAGCTACTATATATATAAGGTTCGGAGAGGAAGAGCAAAGACCCACCCTGACCCTCCCTTAAAGGGAGGGAACTCTCCTCCCCTTTAAGGGGAGGTTGGGTAGGGTCTATGCGATAGAGGCTCTTTGTGTCTCTATTCTCGCATAGGGCATAAATCATGCCGTCCTGTTCCGACCATTGATACCCAGTGACGGACGGGTCGAAGTCGCGCGTCAGACAGCGCTTTTCCTTTGTCTCAAGGTCGATGAGGAACAGCTCGTACTCATAGCTGCTGGGTATCTTGTCTTTTGGAAGCGTGTTGCCTATGCCGCCGAGAGCCTCTGGGCTTCCTGTCAGAGAGACATATTTCTCATCGGGCGAGAACTGGAACGAGCCGATGAAGCCGTCGTGGCGAACCAGCGTATCAACCTTTCCTGTGGCTGCGTCGAGCAGGAGCAAGTCGGTGAACTCAAAGGGACGCTCCGTTAGCTTCTCCTCGTGGAGCGAGATAAGAAAGCGGCTCGCATCCTTGTTCGGGATGACATAGACATTGCGTGCGCCTTTGGTGATGGGCGTGGTGATGCCAGTCTCGATGTCGTAGAGCGAATAGTTGCGACGGTTGCGATAGCCTGGCTGACGGTCATCGGGTTCAAGGATTTGATGCACGTCCTTGTTCTTCTCCTCGGGAACCTTCTCGTCGATGGTCACGAGGAAGTGCTTCAAGTCCCTGGTCGGGTAGGCGTGTCCCTTGCCTGTGTATTTGCCTACAAAAGTCTTTTCACCCGTCTTGGGGTCCACCGTCTCGTAGCACCAAGTGCCCTCCGTCTCGCGATAAGAACGCAGATAGCGGTCGCCTTCAGGGAGCCAGTACTGGAAGCCGTCGAGATTGAACTCCTTGCCTGTCGCGAGGTCGATGAAGATGTCCTTGCTTCCTGTCTCGCCACCCTTGTAGGTGATGCTCCTGCGGATGCGGACGTACTTCGCCGAGCTGGAGAGCTCCACGCCATTGATGCGTTCGCCGTGCATCATGTCGGCATTTGTCCAGTAACGCTTGCCATCGGGATTGATTTCGATGGGCTGCTCACAATCCACAGAGAGGCGAAGCGTGTCAAAGCTCTCCTCAGCCCCCTCCGATGGGGAAGGTTTAACGAGAAGCTTGATGCTCACCTCATGCCTGCCGGGAACCAACTCGAAGTCGCCGCCCTGCTCGTTGCCATCAATGAAGAGCTTGTGCTTGCTCTCACATTTCACATTGACCTTGCCCTTGGCAAAGCCCGTGTTCTGCATGGTGAAAGAAGCGAAATAGAGAGCCCCCTCCAGCTCCCCCTTTGGGGGAGTGTTTAGTGCGAAAGGCAAAGGGCTATTGAGGCACCCCCCCAAAGGGGGAGCGGGGAGGGGGCTGTCCATATACACCTCATCCAGGTCAATCGGTTTCCCTTCCGTATCAAGTGTGTCGGTCATCAATGGCTTGGTCATAGGGTAGGGACCAGCCAGACGAATCTTGTTGACGTCTATCGTTTCCGCTGCCATCAATGCTGGCAGAGCAATCAAAGATAATAGTAAGTGACGCATGAGCGAATGATATTTATGGGTTTAAGTTTTAGTAAAGGAAACCAAACAACCAGAGAGGAATCTTATTGCCAAGCACATATTCTTCGTCTGCGGATGCGATGAAGCCGTTGCTGGCATTGGCAATTTGCTTGCCGTCCTTAGAGTGTCCTCCAACTTCAATTGTGTATTTGTGGTCAATGGTAAAGTCTGCCGAAGTCTTGCTATATTCCACATCGTGCTCTGATGCAAGCTGGTTGATGAAAAACGATTCGCGCAGCGTGCCATTGTTGACGTGTGTCGTCGAAAGCGCGTACATCATATTCGGGTTATGCAAATAAATTTTGTCGGGCTTTTGCAACCGCTTCACATTGGTGACATCCGAATAAAGTAGCTGAAGCAAACTTGCCTCGCTGAGATGTTGCAGGTATTGCAGGAGGGTCGTTCTTGAAAGCCCTGTCATTGTGGAAAGCTTCACAGTATCAACAGTGTATGGCACATTCGATGCAAGGATACCAAGGAGTGCCTTAATCTTTCGGATGTTCCCCACATCAAGCCCTTTCAGTTGCGGCAGTTCCGTTTCCAAGATTATGTTGACAATGTTCTCGATGCGGACGTGGTAATTGTTCCGTCCCTCTTTTAGGAAAGGGTAGTAGCCGTATTGGAGATAGTCGGAGAATAGTTGCAACGGACGAATCAATGCATTCACCTCTGCACAAATGCTGTTGCCATCTGTAAGAATCTCTTCAAGCGTCCTTCTCCTGAAAACCTTTTGGTGAAACAACTGCAAGTATTCCCTGAACGACAAGCCCGGCATCGAATAGGGGATGCAGCGTCGCGAAAGGTCGGCCTCGCCGTCTGAAAGATTCATCAAGGAAGAGCCGCTCACCACAATCTTCATGTCGGTAAACTCGTCATACGCATTCTTGACTTCAAGGCTCCAACCCTGATACTTGTGCACCTCATCAAGGAACAGATACTTGCCGCCCATTGCATGAAATTGTTCGATGAAATCAAGTAGCCGATGCGTACTGAAATAGATGTTGTCAAGACTGACGTACAGCACATCGGTCGTATTCGTCGGACCGAACTCTTGCAAGATGCGTTGCGTCATCAGGGTTGTCTTGCCAACGCCCTTCTGACCCTTAATCATCACAAGTCGTTCGTTCCAGTCGATGCTGTCCATCATACCTCTGACAAAATCAAGGTTCACGGTTTGCATCCTGTTCAGATGCCTCCTAATCAGTGATTCCATAACAAATAATTCTTTCTTGGCTGCAAAGATATGAAGAAGTGTTCAATGCGCAAAACATTTAGGTGTAAAATGTGTCTTTTCTGTTGAACATTTTGTGTAAGACATGGCGCTTTTGTGCCCCCAGTGTGTTCAATGTGCAAGACACTTTGTGCCGATGGCCTATGCATCCGCGAATGTGCGGCCATCGCTGAGGGTGATTTGAAGCTTGGTGTATTCCGAGTGGAAATCGTTCTTCAGACGGTCTAAGTAGCGGCGGCATTCCCAATGGCACATGGGAAGGTCGTGGAGCAAGTAGTTGCCGCAGGTCTCGGGTGTCGTGGCGGGAACCTCGGTCAGCGTGAGCATCCACTCCAGACACTCGATGGTGAGCCGGCGCATGTCCTCGATGGAGTACTCGCCGGTCATGATGATATACATACCCGTGAGGCAGCCCATCGGACCCACATAAACCACATCGTCCTTGACCTGCGAGTTGCGGAACCATGTCGCCATCAGATGCTCGATGCTATGAATGGCGGCAGGCGCAACGGCTGGCTCTTTGTTGGGTTCGGTGATGCGCAGATCAAATGTTGTGAATCCCTTGTCCACACGCGACACATAGATGCCGGGCTTCAGATGTGTGTGGTCAATTGTGAAACTTTGTATGACTTCCATATATTGTGCTTTAGATGTCGTTGGCTTTAATTCCGTTGCAAATATAGCGAAAATATATTATATAATGTGTGTGCGACCTTAAAAATGCAACGTGAGAAGATGTTTTTGCCTTAAGGCTTGTCTTTGTCACAAAAATGAGTTATCTTTGCAATCTCTAAACGAAAAAAGCAAGCGCAGAGACATGAAACGGCACTTTATAGTCTTCTTTCTCCTTCTTGCTGCCTCCTCATTGTTCTGTTCAATGGTGATGGCACAGCCTCGCTTTGTGCCCGACACGGACATCAAGAGGGTGGGTGAAGTGGCTTTCCAAACACCCCGCCAGTTCGGTCTTGGCTTTACGAACAAGGGCGACAAACCTCTGCATATCAAGAGCGTGAAGGCTTCGTGCGGCTGCATCAATGTCTCGTTTCCCCTGACCTCGATTGCCCCAGGTTCTCGCGGCGAGATTTCGCTAACTTTCGATGCCAAGCTGTTAGGCTCTTTTTATAAAGAGGTAGAGGTGATGACCGATGCTTCGGACACGCCTGCCTTCATTGCCATCCAGGGCACTGTTGTGACCGAAGTGCAAGACTACAGCGACGAGTTCCCTATCGACCTTGGCAATGTGCGGCTGATGACGAACATCGTGGAGTTTGAGGATGTCAACCGAGGCGACCGTCCTACGGCAGAGTTGCGCGTCCTGAATACCGACCGCACTGCCTACCGGCCAGAACTGATGCATTTGCCGCCTTATCTCTCTGCCAAATGCGAACCCGAAGACATTCCTGCCGGCAAGGCTGGCACCATACATCTCATGCTCGACAGCGAGAAACTCAATGGATTAGGGCTCAACCAGACCAGTATCTACCTCTCCCGCTATTTGGGCGACAAGATTGGCGAGGCAAATGAGATACTCGTCTCTGCCATCCTGTTGCCAAGCTTCGCCGATATGGACGAAGAGGCACTTGCCAATGCCCCGGAGCTTTCTGTGAGTGAGTCGTCGGTCGAAATGCAACCCTTGAGCGGCAAGAAGGAGGTCAGCCATAAAGTCCTCCTGACTAACACAGGGAAGAGCGATCTGCACATACAGCAAGTGCAGGTCTTCAACAAAGCTCTCAGCGTCAGGATTGCTGACAGCACAATACGTCCGGGCAAGAGCACCAAGCTGAAGATAAGCGTTGCAGCCCGCTATCTCCGTAAGAGCAAAGGCCGTTTGCGCGTCATGCTCATCACAGACGCCCCAAGGCAAGCAAAACAATACATTAATGTAGACGTTAAAAATGATGGAAGTTAAAGGAAGTTAAAAGGAATGGAAAGGAAGTCAAAAGGACGATAGTTTTTTGGAAGCGCCCATTGGTATTGTCCCTTTAACTTCCAAGCGGTCGGAGACTGTGATGACTTCCCTTTAACTTCTCTTTAACTTCCTTATAATTATATTTCAACATGGAACATCCCGAGAATAATCCCGAATATGCAGGTCTGACTGTGAACAGCGGCGTGGGGCCAGTCTCTATCGTCAATCCGCACCTCAACCGCAATCGTTTTGCTCGACGCAAACTCACAGCCGCCGACTATGTGGAAGGCATCCTCAAGGGCGACATCACCATCCTTGGACAGGCGGTGACATTGGTGGAAAGCACTATCCCGGAGCGTCAGGCCATTGCACAGGAAGTCATCGAGAAATGTCTGCCACATTCCGGCGACAGCGTGCGCATTGGCATCAGCGGCGTACCCGGTGCAGGCAAGAGCACCAGCATCGACGAGTTCGGCATCCATGTGCTCAAGGAGTACGGCGGACGGCTGGCCGTCCTTGCCATCGACCCCAGCAGCGAGCGCAGCAAAGGCAGCATCCTGGGCGACAAGACGCGCATGGAAAAACTCAGCGTTCATCCCGACTCGTTCATCCGCCCCAGCCCGTCGGCAGGCAGCCTGGGCGGTGTGGCTCGCAAGACGCGCGAGACCATCATCCTTTGCGAAGCAGCAGGCTTTGACAAGATATTCGTCGAGACCGTAGGCGTGGGACAGAGCGAGACGGCCTGCCACTCGATGGTTGATTTCTTCCTCCTCATACAGCTCGCAGGCACAGGCGACGAGCTGCAAGGCATCAAACGCGGCATCATGGAGATGGCCGACGGCATCATCATCAACAAATGCGACGGCAGCAATGTCGATAAGTGCCAGCTTGCCGCCACACACTTCCGCAACGCGCTACAGCTCTTCCCCTTACCCGAAAGCGGATGGTCACCGCAGGTACTTACCTATAGTGGCTTCTACGGCTATGGCATCAAAGAGGTCTGGGATATGGTCTATAGCTATTTCGACTTCGTGAAAAAGAGCGGCTACTTCGACTATCGGCGTGCCGAACAGGCGAAGTACTGGATGTACGAGAGCATCAACGAACAATTGATGGGCAACTTCTACCACAACCCGACGATTGCCGACATGCTGCAAGCTGCAGAGCAAGGTGTGCTGCGCGGCGAACGCACATCATTCGTGGCAGCCAAGCAGCTCCTCGATGCGTACTTTGCACTCCTCCATTAGCCACTTGGGCGTGCTTGTCGCACCGCAAATGCCTATCGACTCACAACCTTCCAGCCAGCGGACATCGATTTCGCTGGCTGTGTCTATCATATAGGAACGCGGATTGGCCTCCTTGCATTCATTGAAGAGCACGCGCCCGTTGCTGCTCTTTTTGCCGCAGACGAAGAGCACGGCATCGTGCTTGAGGGCAAAGTTGCGGAT
Source organism: Bacteroidaceae bacterium (assembly GCA_017524545.1). Lineage (GTDB taxonomy): Bacteria > Bacteroidota > Bacteroidia > Bacteroidales > Bacteroidaceae > Physcousia. The sequence goes on along the minus strand of JAFXVN010000080.1, from coordinate 24,657 downwards.
GTTCGGCATACGGTTGGCCACCTGTCGGCAAATGGTGTCGTAATAGGTGAAGGTGGCCTCCGGGCTGATGTGCTGCTGCACGTATTCAACAATTTTGCGGAACTCGTCGAGCGGCATCGTCGTCTGCGAATAGAGGCAGATGTCGCGGTTGAAGTCGAGCTTGCAGACATCTTCCGCCGATTCAATGATGATGGCCGTCTCTTCCGTCTGCCCCACCAAGCCAATCACCTCGGCATGTCCCTTCTTCCCGAAGATGACAATCTGCTTGGAAGACCCCTCTAAATCTCCCCTTAAAGGGGAGACTTCCTGCGCAGAACTCCCTCCTTTTAAGGGAGGGGTGGGGTGGGTCTTGTACTCCTTCTTGATCCTTTCCTGCAGGTGCAGCACCACAGGGCAAGTGGCGTCAATCAGGTTGATGTGACGCTCGCGGGCAAGAGCGTATGTCGAGGGCGGCTCGCCATGCGCACGGAGCAGAACCTTTGCATCGTGGATGTCCCGCATCTGCTCATGGTTGATTGTCACCAATCCCATCTGCTGCAAGCGGTCACACTCTTTGCCATTATGAACAATGTCGCCCAAACAATAGAGCTGTTCCTCCTTTGCAAGCTCCTCTTCAGCCTTGCCGATGGCGCGCGTCACACCGAAGCAAAAGCCCGAACCCTGGTCAATTTCTATCTTCATGGCTGCAAAGTTACAACTTATTTCTGAATTATAGGCCAGTCGCGATAAAGATTTTTAGCATAACATAACTCCACGGTGAGGATTCCTTCTTTTTCCCTAAAAGCATGAAAAAGTCTTCGTTATATTTGGCAGTGTCAGATAAACTCCCTATCTTTGCACTAAGTAAAAATACTCAGGCCACTGAGTAAAATGTAAAGACATGTACAAACGTTCTGAATACCTGACAATTAAAAGCAGGCTTGAAGAGCCAAGAAAGTTTATTCAGGTGGTGATGGGGCCTCGGCAGGTGGGGAAATCCACCGTTGTCAAACAAGTCCTTCAGGATTTGGATGTGCCATATCAGCTGTTCTCTGCGGACAATGTTCCTGCCAGCAATACAGGATGGGTGTCCAACTGCTGGGCAGCCGTGCGGAGTTTGAAGGAGAGTAAAGGACTGGAGAGCATCATCCTTGTCATCGACGAAATCCAGAAGGTAACCAACTGGAGCGAGGTGGTGAAGAAGGAATGGGACGATGATACCTTCTACGACAGGAATATAAAGCTGTTGTTACTTGGCAGCAGTAGAGTATTGTTGGAGAAGGGACTCTCCGAATCTCTTGGAGGACGCTTTGAGGAAATACGCATGACGCACTGGAGTTACCCTGAGATGCGAGATTGCTTTGGATTCACGCTCGACCAGTACATCTACTATGGCGGCTATCCCGGAGCGGCAGAGTTGGTCAGCGACCCTGACCGTTGGGAGCAGTACATCCAGTCGGCCATCATCGATGCGACCATCAACAAGGACATTCTGATGAACACGCCTATCAGCAAACCAGCTTTGCTGCGACAGACATTCGAACTGGGCGCATCCTATTCTGGCAAGTTGTTGTCCTTGAACAAGATGCTCGGCTCATTGCAGGATGCTGGGAACACCGTTACTCTGGCAGGATACATCAATCTGCTCAGCGAAAGCGGAATGCTTTGCGGATTGCAGAAATATAGCATTGACACAGCCCGAAGACGTGCCAGCATCCCTAAGCTCCAGGTCTATAACAATGCCCTGAAGATGGTTTACAATCCGCACACCTTCGAACAGGCCATTATGGACAGAAAAGAGTGGGGAAGCATATTCGAGTCAGGCATTGGCGCATGGATTGTCACTCAGGCTTTCGTACACCGCTTAGAGGTGTTCTACTGGCGAGACCATAGTCACGAGGTGGATTTCATCCTTCGCAAAAAGGGGGCTGTTGTTGCTATAGAGGTGAAGAGCGATGCTGAGAAGAATACGGAGGGGCTTGATGTTTTCAAGCGGTTGTATCATCCCAACCACGCTTTCATTGTAGGGGATGGAGGAATCCGTGCGGAAGATTTCTTGACAACGGATATCAGAAAACTCTTCAACTGACGAGGCCAAGACCTTACAAAGGTTACTGCCCAGCCACTTTGTGGTATTGTTCCAGCAGCCAGGCTTTCTGCTCGGGGATGGTCATGTTGCTGTTGTCGAGCACGATGGCATCCTCTGCCTGGCGGAGTGGACTGATGGCGCGGGTGGAGTCGATGCGGTCGCGCTCAATGACGTTTGCGCGAATCTCGTCGAGGCTGCATGTCTCGCCCTTGGCTATGAGTTCGTCGTAGCGGCGCTTGGCGCGTACGTCGGCGCTTGCCGTAACAAATATCTTCAGCTCGGCATCGGGGAAGACGACTGTGCCGATGTCGCGGCCATCCATGATGACACCTTTGGCCTCGCCCATCAAACGCTGCAAATCGACCATCGCCTCGCGGACAAAACCAAGTGTGGCGATAGGGCTGACGAACTTGGAAACCTCCATCGTGCGTATGTCGCGCTCCACGCAGACACCGTTCAGGTAGGTGTCGGGGCGCCCCGTCTCTTCGTTCAGCTGGAAGGTTATCATGATGTCTGGCATGTGCTGCTGCAAAGCGTCCTCGTCAATGCCTGCCTCCGAAATCAAACCGTTCTGCAGGGCGTAAAGCGTCACGGCACGGTACATCGCGCCCGTATCAATATATATGTAGCCAATCTCTTTGGCCAGGTCTTTGGCCATTGTGCTCTTGCCACAGGATGAGTGGCCGTCGATAGCAATCGTTATTAGTTTCATTGAATATTGAACATTGAATGTTGAACATTTTTCTTTCTCACCCGAGAGAGGGCAGGGGGCTTACTTGTCTTTTTGGAAATTATAGGCCAGCGTGAAGGTCAGGGTGGGGGCGCTGACGTGGTATTTTGCGTAGGCAAAGCCAAACTTGATTCGCTTCAGGTTGACACCGCCTCCGAACGACAGGCCAGCGGCGTGCGACGAGCCAGCGGCTTTCATCTCGTAGGCACGGCGGAAGTTATAGCCCAGACCGATGTAGAACTTGTTGGAGGGCAGGAACTCCGCACCCAGCACGAAGTGGTTTATGAAGATGCTGCCAGGCTTCACCTCGTCGCCGGTGGTGAAATAGTAGTCCGAGGTCCAGCGCGTCATGTCAACCATCGTGACCGATATGCGGATGGGCGCGTGTCCGAGCGATTGCGTGATGCCAATTTCGAGGTCTATCGGCAGCGGGTCGCGTGTGTTGCCGAAGCGTTTAATCTGTCCGCCGAGATTGCGTGCGGCAATGGAGAAAGAGAAGTCCGTAGCTTCGTCGAAATAGTTCAGTCCCAAGTCCGTAGCTAAAGCACAGGAGGTGTAAGGACCATAGTGCGAGTAGATGAACTTGGCGGTGACGCCGCCCGCCCAGCGTGCACTCAGGAGGTGGCTGTACTGGCCGCCGATGCAGAGGTCGAGAGGCTTGAACTCGCCCACAATCTCGCCCGACACCAGTGTCTCCTTCGTCGAACCATATCCCACGAACTGTGCCTGCACGCCCCAGTTGCCGCGTGCCCCCACTTGCTGTCCGTAGGCGGCGGCACCTGTGTTGCAGCCCTGCATGTAGTTCATAAACGAGAATCCTATCGTCTTGTCGCTGACACCGGTCAGCAAGGCCGGGTTTTGCATGGCAAGCGATATGTCGTCTTCCACCAGGGAGATGAGTTTTCCTCCAAGCGCGGTCGAGTGGGCCGAGACTGGCAGGTTCAGGAAATTAAACACCGTGCCGCTCTCTTGCGCATTGACCATCGACCATCTACCACTGACCATTATGATACTGGTCGCAAGGAGTAAGGGCAGAAAACGTCGTGTATATATCTTTATTTTCATAAATCGAGTCCAAAGTTAAGGCTTTTTATATCAATAACGGACATTATGGGCACAAAATTGCATCCAAAAGGAAAAAAAAGGCTCTTTCTTGCACGTTGAATAAAAAAAATGATGTAAATTTGTGGCACTAATTATGTTATTTGAAAACAAAAACAACTAAATACGACATGGAAGCTAACAAAACTGTAAACGAAGAGTTGCGGGGTCAGAAATCGACCAACATCCTGATTGGATATGTCCTGGCACTCGCCGTAATGTTCGTCGCCTTCGAGTACACTCAGCGTGAAGTGAAGGTGGTCGAGGATGAAAAGATTTATGATTTCAGAATGGAAGAGGACATGATTCCCATCACCCAGCAGCAGGAAATGGTGGCACCTCCTCCAGCAGCGGCTCCTACGGTGATGGAATTCATCAACGAGGTGGAGGACGACACCGAACTTCCCGAAGAGGAGATTGAGACAGCCGAGGAAAACAACCAGGCCATCACAGCAGTAGTAGGTACTGGTGCTCCCAGCGCAGCTGTTGTGACGGGTCCCGTGGGTCCTGTGGTTGAGGCTGACGATGATGACCGCATCTATGAAATGGTAGAGGAGAACGCTCAGTTCCCCGGTGGCGACGCAGAGTGCTTCAAGTGGCTGAGCGAGCACATCAAGTATCCCAGCATCTGCCAGGAACAGGGCGTCCAGGGTCGCGTCATCGTGAACTTCGTGGTCAACCGTGACGGTTCCATCGTCGATGTCAAGACCGTTCGCTCTCCAGACCCCAATCTGACCAAGGAGGCAGAGCGCGTCGTGAAGATGATGCCGAAGTGGAAGCCCGCACGTCAGGGTAACAAGACCGTGCGTTCACGTTTCACCCTGCCTGTTATGTTCCGTCTGAACTAAAGACTTGTCTTAAGAAGATAGAGGAAGATAGAAGAAGATAGTGGGAGATAGAGGACAATACTCTTTCAGCAAGCCCAAGCTATCTTCTTCTATCTTCTTTTATCTCCCTCTATCTTCTTCTATCTTCCTCAAACCCTCTTATATATATAATAATGTATAGCAGCAAACAACTCCTCCAGATGGTGACCGATGCCATCGCCGACCTCCCCCTTGAGCGCGAACCCCAAGGGCTCTATGCCCCTATCCGCTATGTCCTCTCGCTTGGTGGGAAGCGCATCCGCCCTGTGCTCATGCTCATGGCTTACAATCTCTACCGTGATGATGTCAAGCCGTGCCTCATGCCAGCCCTCGGTCTTGAAATCTTCCACAACTTCACCCTCCTGCACGACGACTTCATGGATAAGGCCGAAGTGCGTCGGGGCAAGGCATGTGTGCACCGCAAGTGGGACGACAACACTGCCATCCTGAGCGGCGACAACATGCTCGTGCTCGCTTTCCAGTATATGATGCAGTGCGACGATGAGAAGATGCCGGCCGTCATGCGCCTTTTTGCCAAGACAGCCACAGAGATAGACGAGGGGCAGCAGTACGACATCGACTTTGAGACGCGAAACGATGTCACCGAGGCCGAGTATATCGAGATGATTCGCCTCAAGACCTCTGTCCTCCTGGCCTGCGCCCTGCAAATTGGCGCAATGCTGGCGGGAGCCGACGAGCAGGAGGCACAGACACTCTACCGCTATGGCGAATGCCTCGGACTTGCCTTCCAGCTTCAGGACGACTACCTCGATGTCTATGGCGACCCCAAGATTTTCGGCAAGAAGATAGGCGGCGACATCCTTTGCGACAAGAAGACCTTCATGCTCATCAATGCCCTGCTCCACGCCTCCGATGCCGACCGCGCCGAGTTGCAGCGGTGGATTGGCTGCAAGGACTGCAATCCCGACGAGAAGATAAAGGCTGTCACTGCGCTCTACACCAAAATCGGTGTTGACCGTATGGCACAGGAGCGCATGGGTGCCTACTACGCCGAGGCGGAAACGTGTCTGAACAAAGTTCGGCTGCCCGAGGAGCGCAAGCAGATGCTTCGCGGCATAGCACTTGAACTGATGGGTCGTCAGAGCTGAGAAACCGCATGATTGATACGCACAGCCATATCTACGAACCCGAGTTCGATGCCGACCGCGAGGACGTCGTGCTGCGTGCGCGTCAGGCCGGTGTCGAGAAAATCCTCCTGCCCAACATCAATGCCGCCAGCATCGGGCCGATGCTCGACCTCTGCCGCCGTCATCCCAATTATTGCTATCCTATGCTCGGGCTGCATCCCGAGGACGTTGCCCCTGCCGCCTACAGGCAGGTGCTTGCGGATATGGAGAAGCTTCTGGAAGAACCCCATCATCCCTACATTGCTGTAGGCGAGGTGGGGCTCGACTTTTATTGGGACCAGACGACCGTCCGCGAGCAGGAAGATGCCTTCCGCATACAGATAGGGTGGGCTGTCCGGCATCGGCTGCCGCTCGTCATTCATTCCCGCTCCGCGCACCGACAGCTTGTCGCGGCCATGAGGGAGTATTGCCATGAGGAACTCACCGGCATCTTCCATTGTTTCGGGGGTACGGTGGAGGAGGCGCAGGAGCTTCTCCAGTTCTCGGGCTTTGTGCTCGGCATAGGCGGCGTGCTGACCTACAAGAAGAGCACACTGCCCGAAGTCCTGGCCACTGTCCCCCTGGAACGCATCGTGCTCGAGACGGATGCCCCGTACCTCGCTCCTGTGCCCCATCGCGGGAAACGGAATGAGAGCGCATTTGTGGTCGAAGTGCTCCGAAAAGTGGCACATATATATAATGTAAGTGAAGAGCATGTCGAAGCAGTCACAAACAGCAACGTAAAACGCACATTTCCGCGTTTGAAGCTGCAATAAGGCACGTAAAACAACAAAAAACATGCATAAACAGAAACTTTTTGCCCAAAAGCTATGGTAATATAAGAAAAAATAGATATTTTTGTGACCGAAAAGCGTAAAGTAAGACACATCGGGAGGCAATGCACCCCTAAAATGGAGAGATGCTCGAGTGGCTGAAGAGGCACGCCTGGAAAGCGTGTGACCGGCAAAACTGGTTCGCGAGTTCGAATCTCGCTCTCTCCGCACAGTGAAAACAAATAAACAAACAAAATCATAAACATCTAAACAAACTACACAATGAAAAAGTTATTTGCAATTATTGCAATGGTTGCTGCTTGCTCATTTGGAGCAACATCATCTGTAATGGCTCAGGAAGACGACGCTGCTGCTACCGAGCAGGTGGATAGTGCTGCTGTTGACTCTGCTGCCGTTGACACCGCTGCTGTGGACGAGACCATCGAAGCTGCTCCCATCGTGGAGGAAGAGAATGAAGGCGTATTCAAGACCCTCAAGACAAAGTATATCGAGGGTGGTGCAGGCTTCATGTCTCTGGTTGCCATCGCCCTCGTTCTGGGTCTCGCATTCTGTATCGAGCGCGTTGTTTATCTGACTCTCGCTCAGATTAACACCCGCAAGTTCACCAAGGAACTCGCCGACCTCGTAGCTGCTGGCAAGATTGCTGATGCCATCGGCAAGTGTAAGGCTACTCGCGGCCCCGTAGCACAGGTGAGCCGTAAGGCAATGGAATGCCTTGACAGTGCTGACCGTAACGACATCGGTACCATCGAGCGCACCATCAACATGGAAGCTGAGGTTCAGGGTTCTTACCTCGAGGAGAACTGCTCTTGGATTACCCTCTTCATCGCCATGGCTCCCTCTCTCGGTTTCTTGGGCACTGTGATTGGTATGGTGCAGGCCTTCGACGACATCCAGCGTGCTGGTGATATCAGCCCCACAGTCGTTGCAGGCGGTATGAAGGTCGCCTTGATTACCACCATCTTCGGTATCATCGTGGCTCTGGTTCTGCAGATTTTCTACAACTACATCCTCGCCAAGGTTGAGGCATTGACCGGCAACATGGAAGAGGCCGCTCAGGAACTGCTCGTTATGTGCGTTAAGAGCGACAAGTGCAAGAAGTAATACGGATTAGGGATTAGTGATTAGAGAATAAACTACATTTCCTTAACTCTTAATTCTTAACTCTTAACTCTTAATTATTTGTAGAACTATGAAGATTGAGAAAATATCGAGTCGTGTGCTGCTGTGCTGCGTCATCTTGATTGTTGTGTGCTTCGGTGCGTTTATGACCATCGGCTATGACAATCCTGTTGGCGACACCAACCAGCCTCTGCTCACCGACGTCATCATGTGGCTCATGTACGTGCTCGTAGCAGCAACGGCAGCACTCACTGTATGGTCGGTGGTTCGCAGCGCACAGAGCAGCAAGGGCAACGACCCCGCTGCCACCACCGGCGTTCCCGGCGGTAAGATTACCATGTTCACTGCAGGCCTCACCATCGTGTCACTCGTCATTGGATGGGTACTTGGTTTGGGCGAAGCAGACTTCACCGCCAGCGACGGCACTGTCACCACTGGTGGCTGGGTAACTGTCGTTGATGTGTTCTGTGTCAGCATGGGCGTGCTCTTCGTGGCAGCTGCCATTGCTGTCGTTGTCAGCATGACAGGTATCATGACTAAGAGCGCAAGTAAGTAAACCGACTAAAAACAAGAAAGATATGGCAAAGAAGAAAAAGAAGATGCCAGGTTTGAACACCAGTTCAACCGCTGATATCTCCTTCATGTTGCTCATCTTCTTCCTGATTACCACCTCTATGGACACCGACATGGGTCTGGCACGCCGCCTGCCCAAGCCGCCAGAACCAGACCAGGAGGATGCCACCATGGACATCAAGAGCCGTAACATACTCTACGTCCGCCTCAATGCATCAGGTGAATTGTGGATTAAGGACGAAATGAGTAGCGGCTATGGTAATCTCCAGGAGCTTCGCAACCGTGTCAAGGAGTTCGTGAAGAACGAGCAGAACCTGAGCAAGCTGCCCGAGAAGCACGTTAAGAACATCGACCTGCTGGGTCAGTGCTTCGTGACAGACAAGCATGTCATCAGCGTTCAGACCGACCGTGGTACGCCCTACAACATGTACTTCCAGGTTCAGAACGAGTTGGTGGCTGCCTACAACGAGTTGAGAAACGAATTGGCAAAGCAGAAGTTCGGTCGCGAGTTCCAGTACCTCAAGAATGAGGAGAAGGACGCAATAAAGAAATACTATCCCCAGAACATCTCTGAGGCTGAACCTAAAAAGTATGGAGGAGACTAACAATGGCAGGATTTAAGAAAAAAGCAAGTCGTGAGATGCCGGAGATGAACACCTCATCTCTGCCCGACCTTATCTTCACCATTCTGTTCTTCTTCATGATGGTAACGACCATGCGCGAGGTGACATTGAAGGTTAAGTTCGTCATTCCCGCAGGTACGGAGTTGGAGAAGCTCGAGAAGAAATCTGTGGTTTCCTTCATCTACGTTGGTCCTCCGACAGACAATCTGCGTGCTCAGATGGGTAGCAGCACACGTATTCAGCTCAACGACCGCTATGCAGAGGCACGTGAGGTTATGGATTTCGTGGCAGCAGAACGTCAGGGCATGACCAACCAGGCCGAGCAGATTATCAGCATCAAGGCCGACCAGCACACGCAGATGGGTTATATTACCGACATCAAGGAGGTATTGCGTAAATCTTGGGCGTTGCGTATCAACTACTCTGCATCCCGCAGAAACTGATAACAGCGTTTCCGATAAATACAAGGAGGGTGCGTCAATTGAATTGACGCACCCTCTTTCGTATATTTACGTGGCGTGCTGCAAAACGTTTCGCAGTGTGCCATAAAACTTCACGGAGCGTGTTTACAAACTATTTTCAAAGCTTGAAAATATATTTCCAAGCTTTGAAAATATATTATCAAGCCGTGAAAATATATTATCAAGGCTTGAAAATAATTATGTAACGAGTCTGATAGACTTTTATACCGTTCTGTGGGGAAGTTTATATTGTGTAATTCGAGAGTTTGTTCCCTGTTGAACGGTGTGGCGCTTCGGCTTATTCTTCGTCAATCATGTCCCAGTCGACGTCTTCTTTGGTCAGTGCGTCGCCGCCGTCAACAGTTTTGTCCTTGCTGATTCCCAGACTTTCTGCCAGCATCTGTACTGCCTGAGCCTCTTCAACCTGCATTGCAGGAATCAAATAATTCTTTTTTACCATGGTCAGTTATTGTTTATAGTTTACGATTGCACAACAAAATTACATATAATTTAACAGATATGCAATAATTCATAAGGAAATGTCTCTCTTTGTGCTGTTATTGGCATGTTACATGTCTTTATGTGCATGTTGCAGCCTGCTGTATAGGCAAAAAATGCCCCTGACCAGCATTTCGCGGTCAGGGGCATGAGTATGTTTGTTGGGTTGGGACTTACTCTTCGTCGCCCCAAATGTTCCAACTGTCGTCTTCTTTGGTCAATGCAGCGCTACCGTCAACGGCTTTACCGCTGTTGATTGCCAGGCTTTCTGCCAGCATCTGTGCTGCCAGAGCCTCTTCCACCTGTATGGCAGGAATCAAATATGTCTTCTTCATGACTATATTCTTATTTTACCATAATCTTCTTGCCATCAACGATGTTGATGCCCTTCTGAACCTTAGTCAGCTTTTGGCCGGCAACATTGTAGATGTTCTCGCCCTTTAAGGGAGAGTTAGAGAGGGTCTCAATGCCTGTTGCATCGTCGTCTGCGAAGAAGAATGCCTTCACAGCACTTGTGCTCTGATAGTAAGCCTTGCCAGCGGGGATTGTACCTGTAGCCTTGTAGAAGCCAACAGTATCGTCTTGCTTGCTGAGGATGTACATCGTGCCGTCGGCAGCGGTGTCAACGTCTGTGCCCTGAAGCTCATTGGCAATGTTGATGGCAGGCAGGTCAGCAGCAATCTTGTTGTAGTAGCCACCCTTCAGGACAACGGGAGTGCCAGCGGGAACATTATCAATCTCTGTGAGCTTGAGATAACCTGGTGCTGTGCTGGCAGTAACAACATAAGCCTCGACATCGCCAGCGAACTCATAGCCAGTGGTAGTGTCGTACATGGTAGCATAGCCAGCTTCGCCTACATAGCTAACTGCAGGAGCGTTGAATACGGGATGAGCATCTGTGCCGATGAGCTGACCGAAGACAGGAGTATTCAGCTTATATGCGAGAGCACCGTTTTCAACTTCCTCAGCTGTGACCTTGCCTACGTATGCCTGTGTGCCAACGGTTTCAATCTCGAAGCAGTTGTCAATTTGGGCACCACCACGAGTGAAGGTATTATCGTTACCTTCCAGTGTAGCAGTGCTGTAGCAATCCTTGACAACAGAGTTGCCGTTTGACCAACCGCAGATAGTGGCAGATTCGCGAGCGCCCTTGATGGCACCTGTTACATAGCAGTTAGTGATGAACATTGTTGCAGAGCCACCCATGTCAACACCAATGATGCCGCAAATGTTCTGGGCGGAACCTGTTACGTTACCTTCGTTACCAACATTGGTGATATGAACGGTACCGCTACCATTTGTGCCACCAATTACGCCGCAGAATGCCTTGCCAGTGATGGAACAAGTGTTGTCGAGAACAAAATTCTTGATGTCGGCACCGTCGCCGATTCTACCGAAGATACCCTGATAGTCATAGCTGCCGTTGTTGTGAACAAAGTTGCTAATGATGTGACCCTGACCGTCGAACTCACCGACATACAGCTTTCCTTCGTCACCGATGGGATAGTAGTCTGTAACACCTGTCATGTCGATATCGGCATACATACGAGCCTTAGTAGCAGTCTTGAGGTCGGTGTTTACGATTCTAGTAAATGCCACCAAAGAATTGGCATTGATAATCTTCATGTAGCCGTCGGCATCCTTTTCGAGTTCACCGCAGACTGTGCAAATGCCGTCAGCATCGAACTGGTGGTCTGGGAAAGCGGCAGAGGGGTCTGTGTTGGTATAGGTAACATCACCCAGAGGCTTGCCGTCGCAACGATAAGCATCAGGAGCGAGGAAGACAAGTGCACCTGCTTTTGCAATAGACCTTGGATGAGCATCTGCGCTCTCGCCAAGCTTCTGATAGAAGCGTTCTACGCCACCTTGCTCACCGTTGAGTTTGTAGCAGAGTGCACCGCTGGCAACTTCTGCAGCTGTGATGAGATTGGTCTTGTTTGAACCAGTCTTGTTGTTCTGTGTGCCTACGCCTTCAATCTCGTAGCAGTTGACACAAGCACCGCTACCGCGGGTGAAGGAGTCTTCGTCGCCGTATTTGCCTTCCAATGTAGCAATGCTATAGCAGTTCTCTACTTTAGAGCCACCACTTGACCAAGAGCAGATAGTAGCTGATTCGCGTGCGCCCTTGATGGCACCTACTACGAAGCAGTTGGTGATGAACATGTCTGCAGAGCCGAGCATGTCAACGCCGATGATACCAGACACGTTAGCACCAGTACCAGTAACAGGACCTTCGTTACCAACATTGGTGATATAGACCTTACCGCTGCCGTTGGTACCGCCAATGATGCCAACGTATGAAGCACCGCTGATTGAGCAGGTGTTGTCGAGAACAAAGTTCTTGATGTCAGCACCGTTGCCGATAACACCAAACATACCTGCGTAGTTGCCACCGCTGATTGTCAGGTTGCTGATGGTATGGCCTTGGCCGTCGAACTGACCGGTGAATAACTTTTCTGCGCTACCGACAATAACATAGTGCTGGTTAAAGCCAGTCATGTTGATGTCAGCAGTCAGACGGGCATTGCTCTTTGGATTTTCGGCTGCATAGTTGCTCCACCATGCGAACTGTCCAGGTGTGCCAATTTCAAACCAACCTTCGACGGGAGACATGAAGCCTTCCTGCATTCCTCCACAATTGGCGCAGAAGCCGTCCACATAGTCGTGAGGCGGGAATGTTCCCGAAGCAGTGTTGCTGTATGTGATTTCGTCGCCCACGGGTGTACCATCACAAGTGTAATTAGCAGCAACTGCATAAACAATGCCGCCTTCCTTTGCTATTGGCATAGGCTCTGGGTCTGTACCAATCACTTGATAGAAGCGCTCCACGCCGGTTTGACTGCCATTGAGGAGGAAAGCGAGCTTACCGTTTGCGATGTCTTCGGTATTTGTCTTGATGTATTTGCCTGCATCGGAGTTGTTGTACTCATTGAGGCTGTAAACATTGTTACAGGTTATCTGGCCGTTGTTACGGGAGATGGTATGAGAGTCGCCGCCTGCATTGTTGAGCGTTCCGAGGAAAGCACAGTTGTTATAAGTAGTAGCTCCATCTGCCCAGCCGCAGAAGCCGGCGATACATGTTGTGCCTTCTACGCCATTGACGCTACCTGCATATATACAATTGTCAACACTCTTCACGCCGTATGCGATACCGAAGAGACCGCCTGATGTGTTGTCGCCTGTCTTGGAAGTGTTAATGGTAAAATCAGAGAAGACATTGCGAACGAATTTCTGGCTACCATGACCGGAGATAGAACCGACATGATCAGCCTTTGTCTTAATCGTGCCGTGCAAGATGACGTTCTCGAAGTTGCCGATGTGGTCGGGGATAAAGCCCACGCAACGAGTGACACTCATATCAGAGAGGCCAATGGTAATGGTGTGACCTTGACCATCGAAGTTGCCCTTCACAGCGTTGGAGGAGTTGAAGATTTGCTGACCCTCAGGAGCGATGCACACGATGTCGTTTGTCACCTTCATGTTCAGCTTGAAGCCGTTATCTACGCGGTTCCAGCCTTCTGCCAGATAAAGGTCGTCTGCACTCTTAATCAGGACGGCATTGTCCGCAGCATCAAACTCGAGACCGTCGAAGTTGAAGCAGCCGCAAGTGGTGCAGATGCCGTACTTGTCGAAGGTGTGTGGTGTATTTACAACATTGCTGGGGGTGTTGGTATAGGTGAGGCCGTCACCCTTACCATTACAACCTGTTGCAGCAGAAGCATAAACCTGATTTTCGGTGCTGCCGAAAGCTGCGGGAACGGGGAATGGGTCTGTGCCGATGTTCTGCACCCAATTGATTTTGCTCTGGTCGGTGTTCAGCTGATAGCAAATCTTACCGTCAGCGAGGTCTGCGAGAGGCACAACCTCTGTGGCGTTGTTGCTGCCCCATTGGTTGGTGACATAGTTGTTGTAGTTGGCACCTGTAGGACGGTTATTGTAAGGGTCCGAATTGTAGGTGCTCAGGTTAACAGTGCTCAGGTTGCCGCCGTTACGGGCGATGTTGGCACTGGCACCGTTTGAGGTGTTGATGGTGCTGCCGTCGCTGACAACAAGGCAGTTGACGATGTTAATCTTGTCATTAGCCCAACCTGCGACACCGCCGCAGTTCTCTGTAGCTGCTCCGTCGAGGTCAACCTTAACCAGGCAGTTCTCGATGAGAGCACCGGAATAAGCAATACCTACCATGCCGCCATCGGTTGCGTCGCCTTGCTTAGAGCTGACGATGTTCACGTCAACATAGCATCCGAGGATGCGACCGCTGTTCCATCCGGCAATGCCTCCGGCATACTGCGCATTGGTTGTGATAGTGCCTTGAACTTTCAGGTCTTTGATTACGCCATGTGTACCGATATTGCGGAAGAGTCCTGCACCATTCTCATTTAAGGTGATGTTGTAGGTAATGGTGTGACCTGCGCCGTCGAAGACGCCATGATAATCGCCGTTAGTACCGATTCTGTAATTGTCGGTGCCCTTGTCAATGTCAGCCGTCAAGATGGCATTGGCATAGAGATCACCTCCGTTCACAAGTTCTGCAAAAGCCTTGAGGTCGGCTGCAGTACCAATCTGATAGACTCCATTCACTTCGGAAAGAGCCCATGCTGTTGTGGATGCAAGGCCCAATAGGGCGGTCATGCACAGATTTAATAGATTTTTTCTCATGGTTTGTGTAATAAGATTAATAAAAAGTTGGGTTAATGTTTGTTGGTTTAACATATATTAATTACTTAATTTCTCTCACAAAGTTAGCTTTTTCTAGATTATTGTCAAAACTTTTTACCATCTTTTTATTATATTTGTTTATTTTGATAGAAAAAAGTGTTTAACTGAAATTGTTTTGGCAAATTAAATACAAGAAACTATCACCATTCTCATGCAGAAATCAAAGAATCAAGTTTCTAATTAAAAAAAACATCTATCACATCTGTCACATCTATCACTTTCATTTATCAGGGTTTCAAGATTGATAGATGAGTGATAGATGTGATAGATGAACGTCGAAAAGTGGATTTCTCGTGCATTTTCGTTGTCTTCTCATGTCAATAAACTTGATTATATACAGTAATCCCCAAAGCACGCGATGCACTTCGGGGATTGCTTATGGCTTCCCTCTCCTCGGGGTGACTGGGGCGTTTACAGCAATAGGTGGATGTCATTGCGGCCCCATAAAGGGGAGCGACTACCCAATCACGACGTAGGGAAGGATGAGGAGGGGCTTATTCTTTGTCCCAAATGTCCCAAGCAGCGTCTTCCTTCGTGAGGGCTGCGCTGCCATCAACTTCTGTGTCGTTGTTGATTGCCAGGCTCACTGCCAGCATATGAACTGCCTGAGCCTCTTCAATCTTGATAGATGGTGCTATATATTGCATACATCGCCCCTCTCCCTAACCCTCCCCCAAAGGGGAGGGAACTGCAAGCAGGGGTATGGCAGTTTGTACTTATCTTCGGCCCCTCTCCCTAACCCTCCTCAAAAGGGGAGGGAATAGGAGAAAAGCATTTTGAATTTTTGATTTAGTTATTTTGATTAGAAGAAAATCTTCTTTCCGTTTACAATATTGATGCCCTTCTGCATCTTGTTCAGACGCTGACCTGCAACATTGTAGATGGCGGAATCCGTTGTCTGTTGACCGTTGTCAATTGTCTTGATAGATGTGGCATCGTCGCCTGCGAAGTAGAAGGCCTTCACGCCGCTTGCGCTTTCAAGATATGCCTTGCGGGCAGCAATTGTGCCGGTTGTTGCCTGATAGAAACCAACTTCTTGTCCTTCGGGCTTTGCAAGGACGTACTGGCTGCCGTTGGCGGCAATCTCTGTGTCGGAGAAGGTCAGGTCGTTAGCTACGCCAAGAGTCTTTTCTTCGTCGGTGCTGTTGCAGTAGTAGCTGCCAGCATTAGCCTTAACGATAACGGCATTGTCAGCAGGAAGTTCATTAACAGGTGCCAGATAAACGAAGCCAGGTTCATTTACTCCATTTTGTGCAGCGTATGCTTCTACACCATCAGGAATAGCCATGATGTTCCTCTTGGGAACGAAGGTTGCATAGCCAGCTTCGCCTACAGCAATCTCATAGACATTGGGCTTCTTTGAGAATTCGGTGGTAGGATAAGCGTCTGTGCCAAGTGTCTGATAGAATGCTTCGCCGAGTTTAACACAGAGTTCGCCGGAAGCGAGAGTTGCATCGGCAACCATAGCAGGTTTGCCATTTGCAGTATTTTCAGATGTGTTGTCTGTGCCGCTTGTCTCTGTGTAGTAGCAGTTTGTGAAGTAGCAACCGCTATTGCGACCGAAGGCCTTAGATGTATTTTCGCCATTCTTGATGATACCGCTGTTGTAGCAGTTGCGGACAGAAGACCAGCCGCCGCCGAGCCAACCGGAGAGGGCACCGCCTTCGCCAGCAGAAGTTATGTTGCCAGTGTTGTAGCAGCTGGTAACGATGATGGATGCTTGACTATTCATGTTCACACCGATGATGCCGGCACCATTGTTGCCGTTAGCAGTGATGGTAGCTTCGTTACCGCAATACCAGATGTCTGTTTTCTTCGCATTGCTGCTGCCGCCGTTTGTGCCGCCGACAATACCACCAACGTATGCTTTACCAGTAACAAAGCCCTTGACAATCACCTTCTCAATCTTTACGCCGTCGGTTACAACACCGAAGAGACCCTGATAGTCATAGCCGGGATTGTTGATGCGGAGTGTTACGGAATGACCTTGACCATCAAAATGACCAACGTATGGATGTTCTGTAGTGCCGATTGGAGTGTATCCGTATTGGTTTTCAGACTCCATTTCGATGTCTGCTGTCAGGTTTGCATTTGCTTCTACATTTCCGTCCTTTACGATACAGGAGAACCAGCGGAGTTTGTACATATTGTCAATTTCGTAAGCACTGCCAACGAGAGGCAGGTAATTGACATCTGCCTTGTCACAGTGTTCGCAGAATCCGTCTGTATAGGTATGGTCAGGAATTGTTGACTCTGAGCTATTAGAATATGTGGCAGGACCTTCAATCTTGTTGGGGCACAAGTATGTTGCGTTCTGGTAAACCTGAGCACCTTCCTTTGCAAATGGGATAGGATATTGATCAACACCCAGCTTCTGATACCATGCGATGTCAGTTTGGTCGCCATTCAGCAAGTAGCAGAGTTCGCCGGAAGCAAGCTTTGCATCGTTGGTGCTGGTAAAGAAGCAGTTAGTAGTAGAAGGATTGTTACGTGCAAGCTCAGCACTATTGCCATTCTTTGTGTATTCAACAGGAGCAACGTAGCAGTTGATGTACTTATTGTTGCTGCCACTTCCAGCCCAACCAACGAGACCGCCATTGCCTTCGGATGTGCCAGTTTTGATAGAACCGACGAATGCGCAGTTCTTGAGGGTTACCTGACTTTCCATGTTGGCAAAGAAGCCGCCACAAGTAGCGTCACCGTTTGTGCCAGTGTAGCTGACAGCAGTCTTCACGACGACATTTTCAATGAGAGTGCCATCGCCGTCGGAGCGACCGCCGAGGCCACCAACGCAGTTAGGACCGGCAGACGTAGCGCTGCCTTCTACGATGAGGTTCATGATGGTAGCTGCTTTGATGTAGGCAAAGAGGCCAGTGCGGCTTGTGCCATTGTTGACAACATCAATGGTAATTGTATGTCCCTGACCGTCGAAGACGCCCTTGAAGGCTGTTGACTGGTCCTTACCGAAGAGTTCGCTCTTGAATTCTGTGTAGTCGATGTTGGCATCCAGCTTAATGTTTGCTGTGCCGTAAGTGTCGTTATGCTCGGTAACGGAACGAGCCATCCAGCGGAGATGCCAAGGTTCAGATACGACATACCAGCCGTCGGTTGATGCAGTCATAGCATTCTCCAAATACTTATCACAATTTTTGCAGAAGCCATTCTCGAATTCGTGATCAGGAATGACAGAAGTAGATGAGTTGCTGTAGGTGAGAGTACCTCCTTCTTTTGCGGTACCATCGCAGTTCATCTCACCATTGGCATATACCTGGCTATGACCTGTAGCGAAAGGAACGGGATAGGCATCAACTGTGCCAGTAGAGATGTTCTGATACCATGCAATAGTGCTTTGGTCGCCGTTCAACTTGAAGCAGAGTTCGCCGGAAGCAACTTGTTCGGCAGTTACCTTTGTGACGCCATTATCGCTGCCAACTGACTGATAGCAGTTGCTCATGCTCTTGGTGCCACGAGCCCAAGTCTCACCCTCGGTGACAGAACCGATGTTGTGGCAGTTGTTGAATGTGGCACCGCCGCCGCACCAGCCGCTGAATGCACCATTCTCCCAGCCGCCGCTGATATTACCTGTATTGTAGCAGTTGTTGAAGACAAGCGTTGTGTTGCCGCCATAGTTACATCCGAGGAAGGCTGCGTTGTTCTGCTTTTGACCAGTTACGTTAGCTTCATTACCGCAGTTCTCGAAAGTGATTGTGCCCGTATTGTTGCAGCAACCAGCGAAAGCAGCAAGCGTTGCACCACCAGTACTTGTAATGTTACAAGAGGCATCGATAATTAGGTTCTTGATATTTGCTCCGGCACCAATTACACCGAAGAAGCCCTGCTGATCCTTGGAACCATCGATTGTCATGTTTTTAATCTTATGCCCTTTGCCGTCAAATGTGCCAAGGAACTTATTGGTATCATTCCCAATAGGAGTCCATGTCGAGAAGCTACTCAAGTCTATATCAGCAGTCAAAGCGACTTTCTGGTCGGCGGTAGCAATCCAACCCTTGTTCTGCTTAAAAGTATAGTCTTCAAGCAAATCAGCAGAAGAGACTTGGAGGAAGCCATCGGTTACGACATCACTGACTTTCGTACACTCAACTGTAACATTCTCTTCTCCAAAAGTCACACGAATCAGGTATTCTGCAGTTTCTGAAATAGTCCACTTCGTGTCTTGCTCGTTAGAATAAGTAGTAACATCAGAGCCAGCAGTGTTAATGGCTAAACCAGAAGTAGAAGGATGAATGGCAGGATTCCAATCCCTTTGAGTAAGAATCTTGAATCCTTCGCTTTTTGTCTTGAACAAGATGCCAGTCCACTCAAAGACATCGGTGCTAACCTCTGTCATCTTTGTTTTGTCAAGTCTGCTAATTTCCCATTCTGCGGGTGTAGCATCACCAACGAGGTAAACCTCTCTGGCTTTCGCGCTTGATAAACACGCGAGCGCAAAGACTAAAGTAAATAACTTTTTCATTGTTGTTTAATTAAGTTAATAAAAATGGTTTATATTTTGTGTTTGCTGTATTTGCTGCGTAAAGTTGTAAATTCGCATATTTCTCGCAAAGATACACATTATTTATTATTTACGTTACTTTTATCTAAAAAATAACACTTTATTTGCAGGAAATGGCATTTTAATGCTCAGGAAGAACTGTTCTTGGCAACAGATAAAACGATTTTTGCCATAAATGGAACTCTCTCCAGACACAATATAAACTTCTTCAGAACGAACAAACAAATTATTTTCATGCCGTGAAAATAATTTTATCCCAAATCTTGGGTTTATACAACGCCAATAAGGGCCTTGTAGTTCGCGTTGAAGACAATGTTGTCAGGAGAAACGGAAAAGTGAGGACGGTCTGTTACTCCATTACGTCTTTTGTGCCGCCTGTTTCTTGGAAGAAAGTGACCTGCGTGGTGGTCTTCTTGTCGAAGAGGGTGCTGGAGAGTATCTCTACGATGCCGAACTGTGCCACGGGAGTCTCCATGTTGACGAACTCCTGGCCGCCATAATTGATGCTTATCTTGGTGCGGGCAGGCACGTTGTAATAGACGCCGTGCTCCATCTTGGCACGCTTCTTGGCAGCTTCTTCCGAGGGAACAGTCGTGGGGATGGTCTCCAAGACCTTGACGGAGGCTGCCACGGGTTCGCCAGCCAGGTTTTCGGCATCCAGCACGCCGAGCTTCTGCGAGAAGCGGAACAGGATGTCGCGGTCGCTTTCCTGCTGCGGGTCGTAGAAGAGGGAGAAGACCTCGGTGTCGGTCTGTGTGGTGCCGCTGAAGAGCGATTCAAGGACAGCTGCCTGCTTGTCGAGTTGGTCGAGCATGAGCTTGAGCTGTGCGCCGTCCTTGGGCGTGTTGTCGGCCTCGCCACGGATGAGGGCGTTCTTGCTGTCGCGTATGTCGTAGATTTCCTGTGCGCAGAGTTCCGCCGTCTTCGCGGAGCTGCCGGCAGCCAGTATCTCCTGCGTCATATAGCTGCGTGGATTCTCGGGTGCCGCTCCCTTTTCGGGCTTGGGCAGGTCGGGCAGGAAGGACTCTTGTGCATCGCAATTGATGCTCAACAAGATACCGTCGCGGCTAAGTCCGACAAGCGGTGCCACGGTTTTGCTCTTTATTTTGATGCTGTATGCTTTGTCCTTGTCTGGCTTGCCGAAAGGTTCCAGAGTGATGCTCTTGAGGTTCCACCTGACGCTCTCCTCCGTAGGAACGTCCTGCAGGCGCAGGTAGCGGTCGGCATACTTGTGGAAGTCGCCGGGACGGATGGTTGTCTTCTCTGCAATGACGGTGACGCGGAAGGCCGTGCGCGGCAGGTAGTAGCAGACACCTTCGAGTGTGCTACCCGGCACGAAAGGCTCAACTTCTGTCTGTGCGGATGCAAAGCTGCAAGTGAAAAGTACAAAGAAAATAATCAGTGGTTGTATTAAACGCTTCATGGTTTATTATGTTTTGTTTCGTGATGACGTGATAACGTGATAACGTGATAACGGTATAACGCTCTAATCTCTAATCCCTAATCTCATTTATGCCTGTTTGCCCGTTGGCGGCGGATGTCGGCTTTCTTTTTCGCTGCGCCGCTGCCGTGTGCGCCCGTGATGTACTGCTTCTTCTTAGCCTTGGTCTTTACCTTAGCTTCGTCCTTCTTCGACCCGCCTTTAGGCCCGCTTCGGAAAGTAATGCCTTCTTGGATTACTTTGTCTATGTCGTCACCGCCGTACTTAGCCATAATAGCTTTAACTATGAACTATGAATTATGAACTATGAACTAAATCAGTGGTGGAACAGCCTTACGCCTGTGAATGCCATGGCGATGCCGTATTTGTCGCAGGTCATGATGACGTGGTCGTCGCGGACGCTGCCGCCTGCTTGGGCGATGTACTGCACGCCGCTCTTGTGGGCACGCTCCACATTGTCGCCAAAGGGGAAGAAAGCATCGCTGCCAAGGCTAACGCCTGTGTTCTTTGCTATCCAAGCCTGCTTCTCTTCGCGGCTGAGGGGCTCGGGCTTTTCTGTGAAGAACTTCTGCCACTCGCCCTCGGCAAGGACATCCATATAGTCGTCGCTGATATAGACATCGATAGTGTTGTCGCGGTCGGCACGACGGATGCCGGGGATGAAGGGCAGCGCCATCACCTTCGGGTTCTGGCGAAGCCACCAGATGTCGGCCTTGCTTCCTGCCAATCGTGTGCAGTGGATGCGGCTTTGCTGGCCTGCGCCGATGCCGATGGCCTGACCGTCCTTGACGTAGCAGACGCTGTTGCTCTGCGTGTATTTCAGCGTGATGAGGGCAATGATGAGGTCGCGCTTTGCCTCTGCGGGGAAGTCCTTATTGACGGTGGGGATGTTCTCGAAGAGAGCCGGGTCGTCGAGCTTCACTTCATTACGGCCCTGCTCGAAGGTCACGCCGAACACCTGCTTGCGCTCGATGGGGGTGGGCACATAGTCGGGGTCAATCTGTATGATGTTGTAGGTGCCCTTGCGCTTGTCGCGAAGTATCTGCAAAGCTTCGTCCGTGTAGCTGGGTGCGATGATGCCGTCGCTCACTTCGCGCTTGATGATGAGGGCAGTCGCCTCGTCGCACGTGTCGCTTAGGGCGATGAAATCGCCGTAGCTGCTCATGCGGTCTGCACCCCTTGCCCGGGCGTATGCACAGGCGATGGGACTGAGCGGCACCTTGATGTCATCCACGAAGTAAATGTGTGCCAGTGTGTCGCTCAAAGGCAGACCCACGGCGGCTCCAGCCGGGGAAACATGCTTGAAGCTTGCTGCCGCAGGGAGGCCGGTTGCTGCTTTGAGTTCCTTCACCAGCTGCCAGCTGTTCAGTGCATCAAGGAAGTTGATGTAACCTGGCCGTCCGCCGAGCACTTCGATGGGGAGTTCGCCTTCTTCCATGAAGATGCGCGAAGGTTTCTGATTGGGGTTGCAGCCGTATTTGAGCTGCAGTTCTTTCTGTGCCATGACCTTCTTGAGTTAAGAATTAAGAATTAAGAGTTAGGAAATCTAATCTCTAATCCTGAATCTCTGTTTCTTTTATTATTTCGAGTGCAAAGATACAACAAAAAAGTGAAAAGAGAAAAGAGAAAAGTGAAAAATTATGGGATGGGAGCGACTTCCTATAAGTTGAACTCTTGCGAAACCTCAGTTATTAAGTTTAACCTTCAGAAACTGAAATAGAGGAAGGGCTGGATGTCGCTGGTGTGCAACTCTATGACAAGTTGCACGACGCAGAGGAAAGCGAGCAGCTTCATCACCCAGGGCCAATGGATGAACTTCGCCTCGGCATGGCGGTATAGCTTTTCTCCTACGAACAAAGACAAGAGACTGGCAGCGAGCAGGATGCACCAGGTGGTGCGGGCTGCGAAGAACGTCTCTGCATAGTTCAAATCCATGCGGGTGAAGATGGAGGTGAGCAGTTGCTGCGCCGTGTCGAGGTCGGGCGAACGGAAGAATGCCCAGCAGAGGATGACGAAGCAGAGGGTGATGATGCGCGAGACGGAAATGGTCAGCCAGTTGTCGCGGATGTCGCGCAGGAAGGGCTGGAAGAGTTTGTGGATGGCAAGCCCGATGCCGTGCAGTGCGCCCCAGATGAGGAACATCAGGGTGCTGCCGTGCCAGATGCCGGCCGCTATCATAGTGACAAGCAGGCTGAGGCAGGTGCAGAACATGCCGTGGCGGTTGCCGCCAAGGGGGATGTAGAGGTAGTCGCGGAACCAAGTGGAGAGCGAGATGTGCCAGCGGCGCCAGAACTCCGTGAGGTTGCGGCTGCGATAGGGGAAGGCAAAGTTCTCGCGCAGCCGGATGCCTATCATGGCGGCGATGCCGATGCTGATGTCGCTGTAGCCGCTGAAGTCCAGATATATCTGCATGGAGAAGCCAATGAGTCCCATCAGGCACTCAAAGCCAGAATAAGCGTCCGGCGCAGAAAATATCCAGTCGTTGTACTGCGCTATGTAGTCGGCAACAATCGCTTTCTTGACGATGCCAAGGATGACGAGCCACAGCCCTAAGTATAGCAGTCGCTCGCTGACGGGGGGCTCCCGTCTGATTTGCGGGAAGAAGGTCTTGGCGCGTGTGATGGGGCCTGCCAAAAGGAGCGGGAAGAAGGACAGGTAGAGCAAGTATTCAAGGAAGGTGGTCTTGAGGCGGAAGTCGCGCCGGTAGATGTCTGCCGTGTAGCTGATGGCCTGGAAGGTGTAGAAGGAGATGCCGATGGGCAACGCGATGCTTGGCAGCGAGAAGTTCGTGGCGAGCATCTGTCCCAGCAGCTCGGAGAAGGGATGGCCGTATTTGAAGAAGAGGAGTGGCAGCAGGTCGAGGGTGACGATGAGGAAAAGCATGGCCTTGCGCCCCATTCCCTTCATCTCGGACATCCATTCCGTCAGCACCCACGAGACAAGGGCTGTGGCAGGCAGCAACAGCATCAGCCAGCGGTTGCTCAGGTAGAAGAAGCCGAGACTGGCGACGATGACATAGAGCATGAGCAGCTCGCGCTTCGTCTTCCGCAGCAATGCGAAGAGGAAGAGAAAGACAATGAATGCCGCCCAGAACTGTATCGTCGTGAATAACATCTTGTTTATTTACAATTTATCCTCTAATCCCTAATCTCTATTCTCTATTCTCTATTCCCTAATCCCTAATCGGTTGCAGTGCGTAGGTCTTGTAGGTGTGCTTTCTGCCGTCGGTCGGCTTGTCCATGCGGATGGGGTGGGCTGTCGATGGGCTTGACATCCAAACGGCAACGGAGTCCATCCAGAGACTTGCCGCGCTGAAGGTGGGGTGCATTCGGTCGCGACCGCGTTGCAGCGTGAGTCCACGGCTGTCGAAGTAGCGGCTCTCGCCTACGACCTTCTTCGTCAGGTCGTTGATGCCGGTGTCTTCCTTCCAAGCCGGAACGCCAATCCAAATGAAAGGCGTGTCGCCAAGCTCCTTCAGTATCTGGCGTATGTAGGTCTCGCGCCCGGCTGCATCCTTGACGAACTGCTCGTTCGTACCAATGCTAATCATTGCAAAGGTGGGTTGCACCTTGTTTATAAAGTATCGGAGCGTGTCGGTCTTCGCCCATATCTCGGTGGTGGAGCTGTACCAGACGACGTTCGTCATCTTGTATCCGTTGGCAAAGGCATAGCAGTTCATGCGTCGCAGAAGCCCTTCCACCATCGAGTCGCCGAAGAAGAGGATGTGATGGGCGGTAGTGTCGGGAACAGCCTCCCCCGTCCCCTCCGAAGGAGGGGTGAATGGCGCGGTAGCCTCCTCCTCTCCTTTGGAGAAGGTTTGGGAGATACTGTCCCCCTCTTCTTTGGAGAGGGTTGGGGTGAGGCTGTTGGAAGCTTTGCTCAACTTCCAGCCCGGTGGGGGTATCTCCACAGGGCTGTAGGCATACCAGATGACGAATGCCAGCGGCAACAGCAGTATTGCTATGAGTTTCAGGTACGACTTCATCCCCTAATTTCTAATCCCTAATCTCTAATCCCTAAT
>JAFXVN010000079.1 GCA_017524545.1 Bacteroidaceae bacterium | reverse complement strand
GGCGCTCTCCTCCAGCATCAGCAGTCCCAGCTCGTCCTTCTTGCTGAGAATCCTTTCGCGAACTACCGGCATCTCCTCGGCCGTCAAATGGTCGATGTCCATACCCACCGTGGTACTCATCCTTTTGCTGCCTTTCAGTGTACCGTCGTCGTTCGGCAGACAAGAATAGTTCATCTGTACCAACTGCGACTTCCGACTTTCATCGCCCGAACGAACAGCTTTCAATATCTGCTGCTGTTCGCCACCATTACGCAGAGCCAGATACTCCTCACGGTTCTGGACGGGGCGCATCATTTTCACCCCGTCCTTGTAATAAATCATGTGTGTACTCATAATGTTTAGAAATTAGGATAACCAAGTTTAGAATTCAGATAGCGCAGTCCGCTGAGCGTCCACGTCATATACACCTTCACCTTCTTCTCGCCCTTCAGCGAATAGCTCACGTGTGTCCTCAGTCGTACATAGTCACGGTCAGCCAAGTCGTCAGAGATGTTCCAGTGTCCGCCGCGACGATACTGGATGCCCATGTCGCGCAGCACGGCGTTGAAGTCATAGACCCTCATGTTGAATGTCTTCGCCACCTGCGTAGCAGTTAGCGTGTCCTCGGCATCCTCGTTCAGCATGCGCAGCGTGCGACCTATGATGACGTCGGCACGGTCGATAATCTCTTCGTTGGAGAGCTGTCGGCCTTGTGCATCCTTCGTGGGGATATAGCCGCCCGTCTTGCGAATCTGTGGCAGCACCTCATTGGTTACCCATCGCTTGAAGGCTTTGGCCTGTGGCAGTTTGGAAGAGAGAATCAGCGAGTAGAGTCCCGACTCGTTGATGAGTGTTACACGGGTTTCATAGGCAGGGCCCTGAATCGGGGCGGTGCTCTTATCCTCACTATCTACGTGGATTGCAAGTGCATTTCGTGGCTTGGCATATCCCAGCGCCGTAGCCACATCCTTGCCCACGAACATAATTTGATTATTAACTTGGCAAGTACGAATCTCGCCGAAAATTTCACTTGTAAAAATTTGAATGGTAGTTTTCATTTGTTGTGTGAGTTTAGCGAGGAAGAAGCATCTGAAACGCTGGCCAGCTTGTCTCATGAGATTCCTTCTGCTCACTTCACTCAGCATCCCGCTGCCTTTTCAGCGGGGGATAAATTGTTATTAATGTTTGTTGTTGTGCATCAGTCATGGATTAGAATAACTAAGGTACGCACGTGTATGTGCTGTGTACGCCCGGGCCTACCCGTGCGGTTGTTGTTTCAACATGTCAAAGAACGCTTTCGAAGTGTGTGCCTCTCGCCAGAGGTGCTTCTATAGTAACAATGTAAATGGAGGCGGCATTAATTGCGAAATGGAATTAACGCCGATTGAAAAAGGCGGGGTAGAGGCAAAAAGAAATCGCAGACAACCCCTCTACTCAGAGCTGTCTGCGAATAGCAGAAAAATTTTTCAAAAAATATTCGGCGTTTTCGTCAGGGCGCCGACTCGGCACTTATTAACGCCGACT
Source organism: Bacteroidaceae bacterium (assembly GCA_017524545.1). Lineage (GTDB taxonomy): Bacteria > Bacteroidota > Bacteroidia > Bacteroidales > Bacteroidaceae > Physcousia. The sequence continues at coordinate 1,830 of JAFXVN010000079.1, read as the reverse complement.
GACCCTACGCCGACTCTCCGTCTTCCTCAGGTATCTCTCCCATCAGCATCTCCATCAATTGCTGTTCCGTATACCTCGGATTCAGGATGTTCACCAGATAGTTGATATGGCGCGACTTCTCTTGTGGTGTATGCGTCTTGCGCAGGCGCTGGTTGCCGAAAGCCTTGTTGCCCTCCTTTTCCCAGAAGTGGCCGTCCACCATCTGCCAAAGGCCGTAGGGACTCTGAACGGCCACCAGCTTCTCAACGCTCACCAGACGGCGGAACAAGTCAGCGAGCGTGTTAACATCGTCCATCCACACGATTCTGTGCGTACAATCGCCGCCACTGAACAAATCGATGAACGTCTGCTGCTGTGTATCTTCGCGAATCCACCCGAATGCCAGCAACGCATTATAAAGCATCGTGAGTCGCTTGTTAGCCACTCGCACATCGCGTACATTATATTTAAAGGCCTTCGTCACCTTCTCGCCAGCATGGCTCTTGCGTCCACGTCTTGTCTTGGGGCTCGACTCCGGATCACCATGCATGAAGACCCAGCCCTCAGACTTGCCATTATTGTCGGATGCAGGATCACCCCAATATGGCTTGCTCTGATAGCGGGCCAGCAAACGGTTGCGGCATTCCAAGGCCTGCACGTCACCCGTCTCGTTGTAGAGACGTTGAAGATCGTCGAGCGTGTTGGCAAAGTTGTCGAAATACGCGTTGGCTTGCTGTTCTATGATTTGAATAGCCGAAAATGCCATTGCGCTTAGTACTTCTCAGCCTTCGTGTCGTTAACCTCCTTGATAAGACTCTCGTAGCGCTTGTCGTCGCACGTGAAACGGATAGCAAAGTCGTGCTCCTTAAACACATAGTAGTACCAGTCGCGCTTGTGAATCAATTGGGCTTTCAGCTCATCCAAATCATCTGCTTCAATATAAAAGAAGAATTCCGTCCATCTGTCAGTACAGAGATAGGGACAATGCTTGTCGGGCTTGACTTCCAGCCTTACTTTGAACTCCTTAAAATGCTCCTGACCATCTTCGCCTACTGGCCATGCTATCTTGATGCCAATATCTTCAAGGTCTTTCTTCCAGACGGGGTTGATGCTTTCTCCCTTGCCCTCATACACATTCTCATAGCTCTCAGGGTAGCGGCTCAGAATCTGACGGAACTTTCGCAGCGAAATCTGCGGATTGTCCTCACGGCAGAGTATGTCGCAGTCGCGCAATTCGGCTTTGTTCCACACCGTGCCACTTGGCGTGCTGAAATTCCTTACGACTGGATGGCTGTGCGTTTCCAACTCATACTCCCCATCCTCGTTCACCTTTGCCTCATACACTATCAATGTGGCAATATGCAGCGCCACACGTCCATTACAGCAGATGTATTCGTACGGTTCTTTTAAATTCAATATCTGAGTTTCCATATCGTCTATATTTTATTTATATGCAAAGGTACAAAGAAATCCCGACAATCAATCACGACCATCGGGATTTTATGTTTTATTTGCAGACATCCTCACAAAGTGCCAAGTGCAAAAAGAACCGCATTTGTGTACTGAGTGTTAATCAAACATGATATAACCAAAATACGAAATACGTTCCCGCCCATGAGAGCGCAAACTAATGGATGAATTACCATTGGCGGATACCTCAATCACAAATAATAAGGTGTCATTATCTTTTTCCACACTTATTTCTATATGCCGTTTGCCTTTCTTCGTCAGTTCCTCTTGGTAACTACTAATCGGCTCATAGAACACCGGAAACCCAAAACCTCTACCTGATTCACTCAGGATCTGACTATATCCGTACTGTGGCAGAGATGAAATCAGCGAGTCATTTCT
>JAFXVN010000078.1 GCA_017524545.1 Bacteroidaceae bacterium | reverse complement strand
GATACCCGTATCCACAAGAATCACCTCGCTGCCCGTGTCAATCAGATAGTTCTGCAGACTACCGCGATAGCGTATGTTCTTGTCGAATTTCTCCATACCCTCCATTCCCGAGCCTTGCTCGCCTACCCGTAGCCTTTCACCGCCAAAGACGAAAGGCTGGGTGTAGAACCCGTCTTTTCTGAATTTTACTGCTTTGATTTCCATAGTGTTATAAATGATTAAATGGTTGATTGTATGAATTGGCGCAGTTCTTCTAAGTCCTGCTTATTGGGATGCCCAGCATACAGAGGTCCCATGGAACCCTTGCAGGTGAAGGAACGCTCGTCGACCGTAATACCTTGTGCTTCCAACAGTCTGCGCATCTGTGGCACAGGTGACTTAATGATGGCACACGAGCCAAAGCAAATGGCACGTTTCACCTTGTCGGGAGTGAGGGTGCGAATGAAGTCTGCCATATCGCTACTGATTTTGCCAAGCATGACACCAGAGCCAAGATAGAGCACATCTATAGGCTCCGTAATAGGTGATGATAAGGTCTCGGCTTTTACGCCCGTAACCTCACTCACAACTTCTGCCATTTTCGCCGAATGACCGAACTTTGTAAAATAACGAATTGCTTTTGTCATAGTTTATTTTGTTTTAGTTCATCATTTCCTCTATTTCATCGCGATGCTCAAAGAGTGTGCAACCGCCGGTGTGTTCCCATCCGAGGGCGCGGGCAGCACGTATCTTGCGGAACAAAGGAGACTGAAGAGCCTTACGCAATCCGAGCTCAGCCACGTTGCTGTCGCTGAAGGGAGAGAAGGGACAAGGTTCTGCCGAGCCGTCAGGACCGATGTGGAAGAAGCCACGTCCTGAAGCCAGACAACCGCCAAGGGCTTTCTCGTCGCCTGGGAAGGAGAGGAAGATGATGTCCGAATAGTCCCTTCGACGCTCCTCCAATACTGCTTCCATCTGTGCCACATGCTCGTCGGCGAAGGCCAAATGCTCCGTCCCTGGCTCCGTGGGGACGTATTCGATGAAGAACACTATCTTGCAACCATAAGCGCGTAGCTGGTCGATGAATTCCTTGGATGTGACTTGTGCCAGATTCTCTGTCGTCACGGTGATGCTGGTGCCGAAGAAGAGGTCCTCCTCTTTCAGCAGTTCCATCGACTGCATAGCCCTACGAAACACTCCCTGCCCGCGCCGCTCATCGGTACCGAAAGCCGTTCCCTCGATGCTGATGATAGGTACGAGATTAAGCCGCTTGCGCAAGAACTCGATGTAGGCAGGTCCGATGAGAGTTCCATTGGTGAAGATGGGAAATATCATGTCCTTCACCTCGCCTACGGCCTCTAAGATGTCTTTGCGCATCATCGGTTCGCCGCCAGCCAGCAGCGAGAAATTGATGCCCAATGAAGCAGCTTCGGTAAAGATGTCGCGCCATTGTTGTGGAGTCAGCGTCTGCTTACGGTTGTCCTCAGAATCCTCGGCAATGCCGTTGCTGCGGGCGTAGCAGCCCTTGCAATGCAGGTTGCACGTGGTCGAGATGCTGCTGATGAGGAATGGCGGTATCTCCAGCCCTTCTTCTTCCAACACCTTTCTCCGACGCTTCTCCGACTTCTCAAACAACCGTTGCATCCTATAGGCGAATTTCGCTTCACGCGGATTCGTCAGTACGTTTTTATAGGCCGTTGCCATGATGTTGCGGATGCTGCCACTCATATAGGCAGCCAAATCCAGAGTTTTGGAATCTTCCATCATGACTATTCTTCTATAGGTACAAATTTCTCCTTCTTACGTTTGCAGCGGGGGCAACGCCATGAGTCGGGCAAGTCTTCAAACTTTGTGCCTGGTGGAATGTTCTGTTTGGGGTCGCCCTTTTCTGGATCATATGTATACTTACAGGGGCATTTAAACTTAGTCATCGTCGTTTTCTTTTAGTTCTTGTTTAAGGAAAAGGGGGGCAGGCTCAAGCGTCTTTCAGCTCTTCGCCTTATCAAGCCGACCTGCCTACCCGTTTTGAAGAATTGAGCAGCACCATTCATCGGGAAACTGCTTAAGCCAAAGGGAGAATTACTTGGCGGGCTCCCACTTGCAGCGGACGGGTGAAACGATGGCACCCTCCTTCTTCAACTCTGCAAAAGCCTTGTCAACTTCCTTGCGGTCGGCTCCAAGTGCTTTTGTCACTTCACCTGCCGAGACGGGCTTGCCAGCCTCACGCATAGCTTGTAATACTTGCTCTTTCATAGTGTGTAATAGTTCGATTGTTAGAATGTTATTAAAGTTGCTTAATCAGCCAGTTCTGAGCACCAATGCACTCAATCATCTCCAAAGCGCCCTGACTCCAGTAGAGATCTTCCTCTTCGTCCTTCAAGTAACCCACCATAATCTCATAGGTGGTGGGGTCGTTCACCAGCGTTTCACAGCATTTGTAGAGCAGGTCCACGCCAGCCTTCTGAATGTCGAGGTCGGCCTTGATATACTCAATGGGATTGCTGATGAGTTCGCGGCTCTTGGCGCCGTCGAACTTGATATCGCCGCCGAGATTAAGGATGCGCTCAGTGAATTTCTCCACCCATCCCATCTCCTCGTTGAAGTGGTCAATATACTTCTGTCCAAGTTTCTCAAATCCCTGAGCCTTGAAAATCTGTCCCTGAAGTTTATGTACGAGTGCGCCTTCTGTCAGGCCTGTTGCAAAAAACTGTAATGCTTCGATTGATTTCTGCTTGTCCATAATTCTGATTTGTTTATAATTAATTGTTAACGACGGCAAAATTACGATTATTTTGCACGATATCCAAAGATGAGATGATACATAAATTGTCTGAAACGATACAATGTCGGAAAAAAGTTATATCTTTGCAAATGAAATGTATAGTCTGAAAGAAGCTTGGATCAAAATGCACGGCAAAGAGCCCGTGGAGCAATGGGACGGAAAAATCTATTGCAACGAGACCGACGCCAACATCACCTTCCGCGCCAACGAAACCCACGGCTACATAGCCGCATATACCTTCACGCTGGTGCTGGAAGGCTGCCTCACCATTGACTATAACGGACGTGAACTCACCCTACTGCCCGACGACATCTATATGTACTCGCCAGGACTGCCCGTCACCATCATTGCCGCCTCCAGCGATTATCACGGCATCTGCCTGCTGGCCGACGAACATGTCACCATCGATTCGCCCATCGTGCACGACTTGGTTCACATTGCCTACGCCCCCCTTGTGCAACTCCATGAGCCCAAGTTGCGCTTACCGCATAACGACGCCTTACGCTTGGGCGAGAAAATGAGGGAAATACGCGACTATCTGCACTCCAACCACATCTATAAAACCGAAATCCTGCGCATGCTCTATGCCGTCTTCCTGCTCGACCTTCAGAATGCGCAAGACAAGGCAATGCCCACCCACAATGTCCCTCCACGCGTAGAAGAGATTTTCATCGGCTTCCTCCGGCTGTTGCCCCTACACTTCGCCGAGCATCACGACATCGCCTTCTATGCTTCGAAACTCAACATCTCAACCGTCTATCTTTCGCGTGTAGTTCGCCAAGTAACCGGCCGTACCGTCATCGACTATATCAACCAGCACCTGCTGATGGAGGCCTCCTACCTGCTTCAAACCACATCACTCAGCATCACACAGATTGCCGACCAACTCCATTTTGCCGACACGCCATCGTTCAGCAAGTTTTTCTCACGCAAGAAGGGCATCTCTCCGAAAGACTTCCGCAAACACTAAGTTGTTCGTCAGCAACATTCAATTCAAGCAAATCTTCAGCCAAAATGCCCCTGAACATCAGGCTCTTCCCTCCGTTTATATCACTATCCAGTGGTAAAGAGGGCTTCTTGTCTCTTCATTTGTGGCCTTTAATGTTGTCATTTGTGGCCTTTAATGTTGTCATTTGTGGCCTTTAACGTTGTCATTTGTGGCTTCTCGTGAAGTAAAATAAATTATTTTGCACGGTAAAATAAATTATTTTAGTCGGTAAAATAAATTATTTTGGTCAGTAAAATAAATTATTTTACCAGACCATAGCATATCTCTGACAACGTTAGGTCATAGAGATGACAACATCACTTGCGGCATATAGCCATCACACATGCATCATCTACCTCGCTTCCTCCGACTTTTTTCCCCTTGATTATTTGGT
>JAFXVN010000009.1 GCA_017524545.1 Bacteroidaceae bacterium | reverse complement strand
GGCGCTTCCTCTTTTTGTATTTTTTGAAAAACTGGTTAGTCAAGCTGTCGGACTGTGATACTGTAAAAATGGGAGTCCCATTTTTGGAAGTTGCAACAAGGATTGATTTCAGTCCCCTTTGAAAGCTGGTAATATGTGTTATGTTGCAGGGAAAAAGGAAGATGTTACATTATTGCTGCGCATCCTCATAGTATCGGAGAATCCTTGCTGCCCCTTCGGGGTTGTTCGTGGTGACGAAATCGATGTCCATATTGTTCATCTCGATTATTTCCGACTCGCTGTTGATGGTCCACACGTTTGTGGTCATCCCCAGTGAATGAGCCGAAGTCACCCACGATGGATTGTTGCGATAGTTTGCTGCCGTGTAGTCAAGTCCCGTAATGCCGTACTCATGCAACTGGGAGGGGGAGATGTCCCCGTTCAGGTAAGCCACGCAGGCATCGGGATCATTTTGCACGAGCCGTTTGCAGATGTCAAGACTGAAGGCGATGTACTCGACGCGGTCTTGCAGACCCATGCGGCGCACCATGTTCACCGTGCTGTCGGCGGCGGCGAGGTTGCGTGAGGCGTAGGAATGGGTTTTAATCTCGATGATAAGTTTTGTGGGACTATCGGACGCCTGCATCATTTCCAGAAACTCTTCCAGCGTAGGCATCTTCTCGCCGTTTGAGAGCGTTAGGCTCTGGGCCTTTGCTGCTGTGGCGGTCTCAATCCTTACGCCGTTGAAGGTCGCGTCGTGGTTGACCATCATGCAACCGTCGGAGGTAATCCAGACGTCTGTCTCGGAGCCATAGATGTTGAGGTCGAGAGCATTCTGCAACGAACGGCGCGAGTTCTGTGCCGCACCTGCAATGTCCCAATAGCCACGATGGGCTATCACCTTACAGCCTCGTGGCATTGTCGTCACCACGTTGAAAGAGGTCTGCCCCAAGTCCTGCTTCTTCTCGCCACGCACGAGAACCATGCGGTAGGTGCCTGTGGTGAGTTCTGCCGGCAACTGGAAGCGCACCCCGTTGTCGCCAGTGGTTTCCACATCGACCGTGAAGCCGTTGCCCTCTGTGACCGCCGGAATGAGGTTCAGTTTGTCGCCCTCGGCGAAGCCTTTTCCCTCAATGGCGTAGTAGCTGCCAGCTTTGACGGCCATGCCAGAAAGGAAACTGATGTCCGTTATCATGTCTGGCTCGGCATTGGCCTGGAATTTTGCCACCTCGTTCCAGAGCGCAGCCACCTCGGAGGGTTCGAGCGGCTTGTCGTAGATACGTGCCAACACAAGGTCGCCGCTCCATCCCGACTGGGCAGAGGTGGCATTGGCGGGGTCGCCGCCCAGACAGAACCAAGTGGCACCACTTGTCGGGTGAATATACGAGCCGGGGGCGTCTATGGTTTTGCGTAGTTCGCCATCGACATAGATGTATGACTTCTTTTCCTGTTTGTTCCACACGCCGATGACGTGGTAGTACGTCCGTGATTTCGGCACGATGCCGCTCGTGGTCCATCGCCATGTGCTGCTGCCGCTGGTGCTCACATTGGGCAGGAAGGTGAGCTCGTTCTGGCGCGAGCCGCTGGTGGTGCTGATGAGGAAGCCCGTGCCGCCCGACTGCATCGAGCTGAAGGGCTTTGCCTCCACGTTGGGAATGGTTCCTGAATAGTCACCCATCACCAGAATCTCAAGCGAATGCCCGTCGGCAAGTGCCTGTTGTATCTGCGTGTTGTTCGTATAGTCCACCTTGTAGTAGCCGTAGACATTGCCGCCCCAGTCGTTGCTGAAGCTGGCCACATAACGCTTGTAGGTGTTGTTCCAATAGGTTGTAAGGCCGCCCTTAGCCGGGCATTCCACCCTGTTTTTCATCGGCGAGACATCTTCTGCGGTGCCGTCGGCCTTAAATACCACATCCAGGATGTCGGCCTCGGGACGGCTGCTTTCCTTGAAGATGATACTGTCCACCGTCTCCACGCTGGCAGAGTACATCAGCTCTCCTTGACTGTAGATGTAGAACTTCCCCTGTGCCCAAATAGAAGTTAGGGCGAAAAGGGCGAGTTGGGCTGTTACGTAAAGTCTTCTCTTCATATTTGTCTTCTTCCATGAAAAGCGTTTCCCCTCCCTATGCTGCGGGGTACGGGGAGGGGTTGCGCTATTGATGAATCATTGATGCCGGTTATAACATATATTCATTCTTGCGACCGTCCTTGATGGCAGCTTCCATCCGGGCAGCATCCTCTGGGTCGTCTGCCCAGCAGCCAGCCAAAGACATCAAGTCCCTTTTGCGTTCCTCTTCGGTCAACGCAGGTTCTGTGTCATTACCCTCCTTCATGGACTCGGTGAGAAATGTCACCACAATCTGTTTGTGGCGAGGACTCATCGTTCTTAAAAGTGTCGTATATGGAGCCATGGGAGTCTCTGATATACGCTTTGCCAATGCTGTCATAATGCCAAGTGCTTTATAGTTCTGAGGGCAAAGGTACGACAAAAAGTGAAAAGTGAAAAGTGAAAAATAATTTAGTTATGAAACAGGAATGCCTCTTCAGACTCTACGAAAAGATGACAAAGAAAGAATGACTATTGCTTTTCCCTCTCTATTGCCAACTCCTCAGCCAAATACTCATCGCTAAAACAATGCATATCCGCCACACCTTCACTAATCAGTTCAAAGGTCTTGGAATTATAAAAGAAGTCCAAAGCCTGTTCGTAGGTCAAGCCTGTCTGCTCTGCAAACAACTTGACGATACGTGCGTATTTGCGTTGAAGAAGTATGGGATTCGCTTGCATATATTACAAGGTGACAGATTCAACAAACAGGAGGAAGTGGTCAATCACTCGCTGAGAGGTGATGCAAAGTTGATGGTTGGGCTTTTTCCATTGCAGTTGGTCAAGTGCCTGCTCACGAGTGTAGATGCCCTGAAGATAAAGGTCAACGGTATCAAAGACTTGGTCGTCGGCAATGCCCCCTTCAATGATGTAATATTGTTTATGGGGCAGACCTTTACGGCAAGCAGTGACATAATCAAGCCATTCACCATCGTATGCAGGAAAGACTTTGCGGCTGATGTCGGCAATCTCATCGGGAAGCTCATAGATGTTCAAGATTGCTGGCTCGCCACGACGAATGAAGCGCAGTCCATAATCACGAGCCTGCTTCTCCAAAGGGGTGAGATAGAAGCCAAGGCCAAAGTCCAGATGCTTGCGCGAATGGCGAACATCAGGTTCAGACACGATAGTGTTGGAGGTATGATAGAATCTCATGCTGCTTTCAGGACGCCCTTCTTGTTCATCAAATCTACAAGGTCTTCAACAATGTATTCACGCGAGAACGTATGTAACACGTCATAGCAAGGAACGATGTAGTCGGAGATGATTGCACCGTCGGACATCCGATGATATACATCCTTCGCACTCATCTTCAAAGCATCAGCCACACTGCCCACGCAGAAGATAACAAAGCTAAGAATCTTATAGTCCATCTTCATAAGCGAATGATTTCTGAGGGCAAAGGTACGACAAACAGTGAAAAGTGAAAAGTGAAAAGTGAAAAATAATTATATCATGGAACAGAATAGCAACAACATCGTAGATATTCATTACCTGCAGACAGGCAAGGCTACGGCAACGCCGAGAACGAACCCACCTATCTGATGGCACCCGTCAAGATTGTAGCGACATATAAGGTGGTGAACTTGCACTCCCAGAAGTTCGAGGACATCATACACCAGCTGCTGAAGCCTGTGCAGTTCCAAGTTACAGTCTTCGATAACGAGGGTATTGGGCATCAACCACAGGAATGGTTTATTGTGCCTCTTCCTGTCGTGGACGCCATCATCCACAAAATCATGGACGGAACCATCGTGGGCTATACCTACAATCCGCAAATGGCGTGCTTGGAGAAACAAGCTTCGTATGTATGATATGAGAACAGCAACACATGCTGTGTTTCTGCCGCCTTACATATAATTCTGGTTTCTGAATTGTGAATTGTGAAGGAAATGTTGTACCTTTGCAGCTGAATTGTATTCGCACAGGCATCTGTGCGAGGCGAAAAATTTTGAATTGTGATCTATGAAGCAAAGCTCGACGAAAGTCAACTATGAATTAGAAATAATGGCCCCTGTGGGGTCGCCGGAATGTCTGGCTGCCGCCATACGCGCAGGGGCGAACAGCATCTACTTCGGCATAGAGAACCTGAACATGCGGGCGCACTCGGCCAGCACGTTCACCATCGATGACCTACGCCGCATTGCCGAGGAGACACGACGCTTCGGCATCAAGAGCTACCTGACGGTCAACACCATCATCTACGGCGAAGACCTCGACCTGATGCGCCGCATCCTGGATGCCGCCAAAGCCGCAGGCATCAGCGCCGTGATTGCAAGCGATGTGGCGGTGATGCTCTACTGCCGGGAAATCGGACAGGAAGTGCACCTGAGCACACAACTGAACATCAGCAACGTGGAGGCTCTGCGCTTCTACGCACAGTTTGCCGACGTGGTGGTGCTGGCACGGGAGCTGAACATGGAGCAGGTGGCGGAGATACACCGCGCCATCGAGGAGGAGGACATCTGCGGCCCAAGCGGAAAGAAGGTGCGCATCGAAATGTTCTGCCACGGTGCGCTCTGCATGGCCATCAGCGGCAAGTGCTACCTGAGCCAGAGCAACTGGGGACGCTCCGCCAACCGAGGCGAGTGTATGCAGCTGTGCCGCCGCCGCTATACGGTGCAGGACGTGGAAACCGGCACGGAACTCGACATCGAGAACAAGTACATCATGTCGCCGCGCGACCTGAAGACCATCCGCTTCATCGACAAAATGATTGAGGCCGGCGTGCGCGTCTTCAAGATAGAGGGACGTGCGCGTGGACCGGAATACGTCGATACCGTCGTGCGATGCTATCGCGAAGCCATCGACACACTCGCCAATCCCGACGAGGGCAAGGAGGTGTTCCTGAAAAGGCTCGACGAATGGGACGAGAGGCTGGCACGGGTCTTCAACCGAGGCTTCTGGGACGGCTACTACCTGGGCAAGACCATCATGGAGTGGAACGACTGCCACGGCTCGAAAGCCACAGAGCGCAAGGTGCTCTGCGGACGCGCGGTGCGCTACTACTCCAAGCTGCAGGTAGCGGAGTTCAAGATAGAAGCCTGCGAACTGCAGGTGGGCGACGACATTCTGGTGACAGGCCCCACAACCGGTGCCCTGCGAGCCACCGTCGGCGAGATACGCTACGACCTGAAACCCGTCCAGACGGCACGCCAGGGCTGGCACATCAGCATCCCCCTCGCCACCAAAGTGCGGCGCAACGACAAGCTCTTCATCATAAAAAAGGAAGAAGAAGAATAGGGCGGCACGCTCTGCTGGTGTTCCTGTTGCAACTCGTTTGTTCGCTTGTTATAAGCGCTCGCAAAACTTGCATTCCTTTCCTTAGTTCTGACTCTTGACGTACCTTTGCCTGCGAATTCACAGACAAAGGACAGCCGGCTGTCTCATTTCCTAACCAAACAAAGTAAAGAAAATGAGACAAGATGTACAGAAAACCAAGATGGCAGAACTCACGGACAGCTGCCGTCTGCTCGTCACCAACCATATCCCTCTGGCATACGCGATGGCCTGGCGGATGAAAGACTGCGGCGTAAGCCTGGAAGACCTGCGGCAGGAAGGATGCCTCGGCCTGTGCGAAGCCGCCATGCGCTACGATGAGGATGCCAACTGCAGCTTCGCCACATACGCCAGACACTGGTGCCGCAAGATGATGTTCATGGCAATACACCGAGGCAGGACTGCCGAGAGCCTGCAGGAAGAAACCCTCAGAGAAGAGACGGACGACGAGGACCTGCTTCGCTCCGGACAGCTGCGACGCATCGACGACGCCATGCAATGCCTCACCCCACAGGAACGGCAAATCATCAAGCAGTTCTACGGACTCGGCACCGAACGCCGCAGCCTCACAGAGATTGCCAACGGCTTTGGCTTCAGCAAGGCACGCGCCTCAACCCTCCATATCCGCGCACTCCGAAAGCTCGAAAAAGCATTCCGTGAACATCCACTCGCAGACTACCTCACCCCATGGCTCGAATAAACGGAAACAGGGCTGCCCGACACCTTCGGACAGCCCTGTTCCGTCACTTTATGCACAAAAGCGGCTAATTTTTCACTCTTCACTCTTCACTTTTCACTTTTTCTTCGTACCTTTGCCCTTGCCAACAGAACAAAACAGCATTGAACAAGAACGGGACAAAGAAGAAACACCACATCATGCGGCTTCTGGCAGGACTGCCCCTGAGCGTCCTGTATGTGCTGAGCGACATCGCCTACCCCATCGTATATTATATAATAAGGTATAGGCGGCGACTCGTCCGCGAGAACCTCCGCTGCTCCTTCCCCGAAAAGAGCGAAAAGGAAATCCTGCGCATAGAGAAAGCCTTCTACCGAAACCTGTGCGACGTCTTCATCGAAGCCTTCAAGTGCCTCAACATCTCCGACGCAGAGATGCGCCGCCGCGTGGAAGTCCTGAACTGCGAGCTGCCCGAACGGATAGCTTCCGAAGGCAAGAACATCTTCATGCTGCTGGGGCACTGCGGCTGCTGGGAGTGGTATCAGGAAGTCTGCGTGCGATACAAGCAGCCCAAGAAAGGCGCCGAGATATACAAGCAAATCAAGAGCGAATACTTCTCGTCCCTGATGCACGAAATCCGCAGCCGCTGGAACACCGAACAGATAGAAATGAAGCAAACCGTCCGCACCATGCTCAAATGGCATAGCGAAGGCGAGCCTTTTCTATGCGGGTTCATCCAAGACCAAAGCCCCAGCACAAAAACAAAAGTCGCTATTCAATTCCTGAACCAGACGACTTATTTCGCCCCTGGCGCAGAGGAGATTGCCCAAAAGGTAAATGCCGAATTGGTTTATCTTGACGTGGAGAAAACTGGCCGAGGACACTATCGTCTGACATTCCGCGAAATGGTTGTCGCCGAAGAAGAGAAGAACCGCCCCTTCCCACTTTCTGCCCATTTCTTCCACATGCTGGAGAAGACAATACATCGTCAGCCTGACATTTGGCTTTGGTCGCACAACCGCTGGTGGAAATGGGAACTGAGCAGACCTGCAATGAACAAAAAGAGAAGGCTTTTAGACTTCTCTTGGTTTTGCCACAAAAAGTCGAACCCATGATATCTGTCATCGTACCCATATACAATGTAGAGCCATATCTGCGCCGTGCGCTCGACAGTATCATCTCGCAGACATACAAGGAATGGGAAGCCATCCTCGTGGACGACGGCAGCACCGACGGCTGTGGAAAAATCGCCGATGAATACGCCAGAAAAGATAACAGGTTCCGCGTCATCCACAAGCCAAATGGCGGACTCTCCGACGCACGCAACGCCGGTATGCGGCAAATACAGGGTGAATACATCCTCTTCCTCGATGCCGATGACTTTCTGCACCCTCAACTGATGTCGCTCTGCATGGAAGCCACCCTGCGCGATGGCTCCGACATCGTCTGCTTTACATACGACCACAGCTATCGATTACTTGGTCGTATCCGTAACTTCCTCCACCTTGGAGAACCGACACCACATTACAAGTATTACAGGCATCCCAACTATCTCGTAACAGACAACCTCTTCGCCTACTCTACAGAATATTCCCACCCCAAAGACATAGATCGACGCTGGGCTGTGAAGCACTGTCGCGTGTGGCGATGCCTGTACAAAACGTATGCTGTGCGAGACATCCCATTCGTCAAAGGCATCAACTACGAGGATTTCCCCTGGTGGAGCGAGGTGCTGCTCCGCATCCAACGTGCTACTATACTGAACCTGCCCCTCTACTTCTACTACCCCAACCCGAAGAGCTACGTCATCTCCACCAATCAGCAGCACAAGGTACGCGACATGGAAGCAGCCATAGAAGCAGCGAAAAAGGTGTATGAAAACGTCACGGGCGAAAAGAAGCGATTATGGGAAGAACGGTTCCTTGCACCCTTCCAACACCTGTTGGCAAAAAAAAGAAAGAAACTTGCAAAAGGAGACAATCGATAATTTCATGAATAAAATCTCCGTCATCATACCAATATATAACGTAGAGAAGTATCTTGGGCGCGCACTTGACAGCCTTCTGGCTCAGACACACAAGAATTGGGAGGCAATTCTTATGGACGATGGCAGTACAGATGGTAGCGCAATCATCGCACGCCAGTATCAGGAACAAGACAAGCGGTTTATCCTCGTCAGCCAGAAGAATCAGGGACAGGCGGTAGCCCGGAACAACGCACTGAAGATGGTCAGCGGCGATTACGTCATGTTTCTTGATCCGGACGACATGTATCATCCGCAGACAATGGAAATCTGCCTCCATGCTTCCTTAAGAGATGGCTCAGACATGGTCACATTTACATTCAACCGCATGTACCGCCGTCTTAACAAATGGATGCATAAGCTGCACCTCGGAGACATAAAGCCTTGGTATAGGCATTACAAGAATCCACCATACTTTGTTACCGAAAACATCTTTGAACACGCGACGGAAAGCCGGCACCCCAAAGGCATCATCAAGAAATGGAAAGTCAGAAACTGCCAGGCTTGGAGATGCCTGCTGAAAACCGAGCTTGCCCAAAAGGCAAGATTCACGGAAGGCGTGAAATACGAGGATGTTCCCTGGTGGGGCACAATTATGCTGAATGTAAAAAGGACAACCATCCTGAAGCTTCCGCTCTACTACTACTATCCAAACTCTGGCAGTTTTATCATTTCAGGAAGCCTAAAAGAGCATATACGGAGTTTGGAGATTGTCATCGGGCTGACAGACGAGCTTTACAAGGATGTTGAACCAGAACGGCGCAAAGCATGGATAGCCAACTTCAGGACTCCCTTCAACAAATACTTGAAAAGGAAGTTGAAGAAAATTAACTCTTAGTTCTTAAAAGCTACACTTTGCCGTGCACAAAGTAGTCAGCAAAGCTTCCTGGAAGCGGGTTCCTTGAAGATTCAGACTTATACTCCAACTTTTGAAATGCGCCATCACTTGTCATAGACGATAACATCTCCTGGTCAAAAGGGCTATCCCAGTAGCCGCACCACCTAACCGAATGTGTACACAAGTGGTTGACGTGAGGCATTTCGTTGAACATCTTGGACAACTCCGAATTATGCGTCACTATGTGGCGAAAGAGGCGGTGCGGCAGGAAATAGTCGCACGCTTTGCTGTGCCGCTCCCAGTATGTGCGGATAACTTCTCTCCAAGCCCCCACAAGGGGATGATGAGCAAAGGCGCGGATAAAACAGTTTTGAATGAACGGACTGTAGTCATCGTCGTCGCCCATATACATAAAGAACTGGGATTGGGTAATAAACTCTGGCATAGGATGGCACATATAGTCTGTGGCATCCATCCAATATCCCCCATACTTCCAAAGTAGTTCCACCCGACATAAATCCGCCACATGAGCAGGCTTAATCTTACCGTTCCGCCATCTTTTCAGAAAATCTTCAGGAAGGTCTATCCAATTGCAAATACTTTCTGCATCCAGAATGACCAACTCCTCTTTACAATGCCGGCGTATGCTGTCCCAACAAGACCTTACAATTCCTGGTGCCTGATCTTCACCCTGCAACCAAATGGAAAAAATGTATTCTTTGGGTAAACGCTCTGGTATTGCATCTTTTGGAACTACCACAGGCAAATCGCTCACATACGCCTCACATAACTTTGCCACGACCTGTTTACGCAAATATCTCCGCTCCTCTCTTGATTTCCAAAGAGGAACAAGCAAATGAGCAGAAATGGCTTTCTTGAATATAAAACATAAATAGTTCATGGTATATATCTCGAAGTATTGCTAAGCGCGATACTCTTACGTCCCCGCACGTTGTTTTGTCGTCTGTTTCTTTCTGGTCATAGCTCAAAGCGTGACTTATTGGGGTATCGTGTTTGGAATGCGCTGTGCAGACATGCATACAGGCGCTGGAACTTCTCTTCCTGCATGTTCACATCGTTGATACATGCAAGCTTTCTGGTAGGATGGACTATCGATTCCTCAAGCTTTTGGGGAGTGGCTATTGATAGGGAAATATGCTTGTTGGATATTCTCTGCTGGAATGTACGTCCCGTGAAGAAAGCATAGTCGGTAAAGACATACTGGTTACAGTTCCTGCGCGTTCTCACGGGAGTGACGGTAGCCAGGATTGTAGAGCCGCTCTTTTCATAGAGTTCTGCACACACACTCCTAAGCATGGGTGCACAGGTGTGCTGCGGACGGACATAGAAGAATTTTGAACTGACACCTGCGGCTTTTCGGGCAAAGCGGTCGGAACGCTTTGTCTGGACACGGAACAGATTTTTGAAGGTGAACAGATGGTACTTCATACTTGCCGCAGCCCGCCCCTCCCGGAAAAAGTCGGTTGGCTGGCAAGGCATCAGCGGAAAGAAGTCATCATTGAAATAGATGAATTCTTCCGAGAGTCCCTCGATTTTGTGCATGAACATCTCGATGGCTGTGCTATTGAAAGTGGGCAGACATTGGGGCGGAATGATATCCTGATGAAATACGATGTGAACAATGTCGTGGTTTATCCATGCAGGAATCTGGCTTTCACGAGCAACGACAAGAAACACTTTCTCCACAAAAGGCATACACTCTTCAATGCCTCGTAACAGATAAGGCAATGTCCCCCAATCGCGATAACGCTTTGTGAGAGCCCTTTTCCCGACACAATTGACATAGTCTGACTGCCACTCGGGATCCTGTCCATTGACGTATGTTATTACGATGTCCATGTCTTTATGCCCACAAAGTTACACCTTTTTCCTCACTTTACAATGTATTAGGCAAAAAAACATTGCTTTATTTCAATAATATACATTGTTTATACAGAAAGTGATTTCTGAATATGTTTCTGCGCGACTGCTACTTCTTTCTTTTTGCGATGATGTGCCAAAGTGGATTTCTCAACATCATCAAAATAAAGAACGGCATTGATAGTTTGAATTTTTTATGTTCTTTTACCATCGAGCATAATTCTAAAGCAGAGGCATGCCTGAACAGCTTTCGGAGTTCACGTTTTCGCTCATGCTCAACAACACCTGTTATCATTTCTTTGTCTGGATGAATACTTCTGTCCAAAACATATCGCGCTGTATCGCATTGGTGCAGCCACCCTAAAACCTTCCGTTGTACGAACTTGTACTTCTGCCCTGTGATATTTATACTGCTATATCGGAAAAACACCTGACGAACAGGAGATGTTACAACCCCACCATGTTCTGCAAGAAGATAGACGGTGGAACAATCAGACCCCCATGCCATTGGACAAGCTACATATCCGCCAATAGCTTTAAGCCTTGATGTCTTCAACATCCATTCGCTCACCGTTTGATGATTGTTCCGACTGAAGTAATGCCAAATATATTCTTCAACACTTTCAAACTCTGGAGCTAATGAATAGTATCCTCTTGTCTTTCCTCTCTCATCAATCTCAGAAACACCACAGCGAAAAGCAGAACAAGACGGATACTTTTTTACAAGCGTTATCAGAGTCTGCAGGTACTCCGGACCATACATATCATCATCACACAGAATACAGATGTACTCACCATGTGCCAGCTCAAGACAACGCTGCCAATTGCGCGAAGGGTCGCTCTTTCCGAGGTTCACCTCGTTTCGATAGTATCTGATTCTGGCATCATCAAACTTATCCACAACTTCCTTAACCCCACCCGGCGAACAGTCATCCACGACGAGAACCTCGAAGTCACTATAAGCCTGCGCCAATACAGAATGTATAGCCTCAGCCAAATACTCTGTCTTATATGCAGGAATGGCTATCGTTATGAAAGGTAAACTTGGTTGTGGCATATTATTTTATGTGTTATGGCTTTTGTCAAACAGTGTTTTCACTTTTTTATAATAAACTAATTTATACATTAGCTTTATTTTGTATTTGAGTAACAAATGCTTCCTTCTTGATTTTATATATTGTTTTGCAACATAATAAGAATTGTATTTAGCCTTAATGACATCTTTACAAAGATTATACTCCTGAAGCATTTCTTTTTCGTGGATTTCATCTTTGTGTTTTCTAAGGTAAACCGCATAGGCTTTTTTCCTTCGTATATCGTAGTCGGCAGGAACGCCTTTTGCATTATATAAATCAATCATTTTTTTTGTCTCTTCCAAATACATTCTTTCCCATCTAATATCTGGTTCTATATGATTCCCTTCAGCCCACTCGTTCCAAGCATTTATAAATACAAAATTCTCTTCTTCATCCTTAAAAGTTGTTCCTCTACATAATTCATTCATCAACCAATCACCATATTTGGCTGGAGATGTTTCTGTAAAAGACAAGAAAGTCTTACCAACACGTCGTGGAGAGTTATCAAACCCTGGCGAAACACAGGGAAAACAACGGTCAGGCAATTCTGAGGCTTTGCAATAATCCACATAATCTGAATAGTTATATACTTCTGGAAAATCTGAACT
Source organism: Bacteroidaceae bacterium (assembly GCA_017524545.1). GTDB lineage: Bacteria > Bacteroidota > Bacteroidia > Bacteroidales > Bacteroidaceae > Physcousia. The sequence goes on along the minus strand of JAFXVN010000009.1, from coordinate 32,348 downwards.
TTCCTTTGGATTAAGCAATTTTACTTTTTCACGCAGAATCTTTGATACCATGACTCCTATCGGTTGGAAATCCATTGCGGCATCAAATCCTTCTGTTAAAGAATTACGATTCGCTATATCTCCTGGAAATTTTGTTTCTATCAAATATAATTCCATTCCAAACTCTTCTGCTGCAATCCGTCTCCAAACATACACGGTTTCTTTGATATTTGGAAAAAGAGAGGTTCTATACACCGCAAAAACAGGTTTCCCGGAAACTCGAATATAGCGTCTGTCTAAAAACACATTCTTACATAGCCACCTCATGTGATCCATATCATCTTGTACGGAATAATCCTGTTTTATCAAAACATCTGTAAATCCACCATCCCAATTACGTGCCCAGTTCTCATTTGCCCAGCAAAGCATAAAAGGAAAGTCTGGTTCTCCTGACGAGAGAATCTCATTCACTGGACGTTCCATCAATTGTTTGCCATTAAACCAGTAATGATAATAGCAAAAACCATAGATACCGTATTGTTTTGCTAATTCTGCCTGTAATTTCCTTGATTCAGGAAGACGCAAATCATAGAATCCCGTATCAGTAGGCAAATGAGGCTGATAATGTCCTTCGTAGCGTGGTTTTGCTTTGGTGACATTTGTCCACTCTGTGAATCCCTTTCCCCACCATTCATCGTTTTCTTTGAAGGGATGAAACTGAGGAAGATGAATAGCAATAACTCTTTTTTCTTTTGCTGTCATAAAAGATATTTATTTATCGATGGCTTTAATAATCCGGGCAGGGTTCCCTGCTACTACTGTGTAGGAAGGAACTTTTTTTGTAACAACAGCATTTGCGGCAATAATCGCGCCATCGCCAATGGTCACATTTGGCAAAATGGTTGCTTTGTCACCAATCCACACATTATTTCCGATAGACACTGGACCCTTGGAAACGATGGGACGTTTCAACGGATCGATTTTCATCTGTTCTAATGTTGAATTACCGTGTGAGTTATCTGTTATAGTAACCCACTTTCCTGTAAGGAGGTTATCACCAATGGATATATGATTAGTGCACGTAATATGGTTTTGATATCCGAAATGGCAATTCCTGCCAATAACGATTGAAGGATTGAAATGCTGTCTGTGAGGCTTTCCGTCAATAATACAATCAAAATAATCCCATGCTGTGAGAAAAGCTCCTTCTCCAAACCAGGTATCATCACCAATTGTAATACATTCTGGACAGTTTATCTGATTGAATTCTCCAAGGAAACCGAATCTGTTAGGATTCCCCTGTATTTTTTTCAGTACTTCTTTCTTTTGCTTGTCCTTTTGTCGTTGGATGTCGTGTTCCACAGCAACTGCCAACCAGTTCATCATGCCTTTCATAAATGGGAAAAATTAAGCAGTGTCGTATAAACTTGTCGCAACTGTGCCAAGATGTGTTGGTCATCATGTCGTTGTTTTGCAACAAACTTCGAACTTTCTGAGAAATGAATCATCATGTCATAATCCGAAGCAAGATACATGATGGCATGTGCCATCTGCCAAGGATCATTAGCAGGAACGAGGAAGCCCTGTTCTGCATGTTTTACCAATGTGGATATTCCGCCTACATTCGTTGAGACTATAGGAACGCCCATACATTGAGCCTCGCAGATGGAATTAGGACTGTTTTCCACGTATGCCGTATGAACATACATTGTAGATGCACATAGCCGCTCTGCCAATTCATCAGGCTGAATGTAGCCAAGGAAATGCACATGATTATCTTCAAAATGATAGTTTTCTTTTTTTTCAACTATCCGTCGAAGGGATTCAGGCATATATCCTGCGACATCCCAGTCAAATTCTAAACCAAGATTTGTTAATAGATGTGCAACTTTTAGCAACATGTCTGGTCCTTTCCAAAAATTAGAACAACCTGTCGAAATAAGTTTGACATGCTGGCTTTTGGGGGCTTTCCACACAAATTGTCCAGATGTAAATTGGGGACGAAGCGCTTCCTCAACATGGAAGTATTCTCTCCCCGGATGCATAACGGCAGATAAAGCCTCATCCCATTCCGTTCTTCCCATATAAAATGAGACTGACTCCCAAACCTGTTTATCTATCGCTGTGCGAGAAAGGTCAAATTGATAGTTTTTCCAAGCCTCCAGAATTTGTTTGGGATGTTTCCAGCCTATCTCCTTTGCAACATTCAGGAAGTTATAGCCCGGGGGAAACAGAGCATTATTATATGGAGCCATTGCCCCTTGGATATGTACGACAACAGGAATGTCGGTATATTTGGCAATCAGTCCAAAAGGCCACTCTGTTCCAAAAACCTGGATAATATCCGGCTCAACTTCAGATACCACCTCCTTCATGAGAGGTACAAGTTTAGCTGCATTCACATCCCATGTGGTCTTTGCTTGTTTTTTTTCTTTCTTCGTATAACAGACATTTAGAGGTAAATATGTTACGCCATCTATTATCTTCTTCTCTTGGGGCCATTGTGATTCAAAGGCAATGAATAACTCTATATCAGAACATGTGCGCACAATTCTCTCAAGAGAGTCTTGCCACCCACCAATGACCAAACCTTGTCCTGTGTATCTGGAAGGTGTTGTAACTTCAAACCATAGAACTTTCATAAACCGATAAGATGATTGCTTTTTTGTAGGAAAGAAGGAAGACTATCTACGATTTTTGCAGATTTCTCCCTACTGTTGAATGAATTATGCTGACGCCAGAGTGTCAATTCTTCATCGACGAAATAGAGAATGTGATTGATTAGAATCTGTCTGTACAGCCAGAAATCAATCCACGCTGGCACTGGCGTATTATAATCAAGTGACAGAAGCAGGTCCCTCTTAATCATGACGGAAGACAAAGTAGGGATAAAATTAAAACTCTGATTATATCTTAAATCAATAGGGGTACCTCCTTGCTTAAGTAACTTCCGAATATGTTGACACACCCAGCCACGTGCTTTTATGTCTTCAGCATCGCCAAACATTTTGATTGCATTAGAAACTATAGAAACATCTTCATAGAGGTTAACTATTTTTATCTTTTCTTCCAAATGGTTGGGTGTCCACAAATCGTCACTCTCACAGAAAGCAACATACTCTCCTGTTGCTTTTTCAATACCAAGACGCATGGATGCAGGCAGACCTTTATTATTTCTGCCTTCGTGCATATACAATTTAATCTGTGGATACTTTTCTGAATATGCTTTTATTATATCAACAGATGAATCTCTGGAACCATCATCTACAACTATAATTTCGAAGTTAGTATAGGTTTGGGCTACAACCGAGTCCAATGCTACAGGTATGTATTTTTCGTAATTGTAACTTGTGACTATGACGGAAATAAGAGGTTTCTCTTCCGTAGGGGTCGTTTTACGATTTCCCATATCATCATCTACATACATAATGCGGTTTTGCTTAGCTCCTTCTTTTTTGTAATGACTTTTTGCCTTGCCATTACAATCAGGATAAGCCGTCATGTATCTTTCTTCTGAGAAATTGTCTGGTATGGGTACTTTCTGAATTCCTTTTCGTAAAAGTGAAATAAAACCACGCATCATGTTAGTTTATAAATGTTATATTGTTCTATAAATGATCTTACTTCTGATAATTCCTGAGCTTCTTCATCAGACAAGTTCTCCTTAAGCGACAGGCCAAGGTTGCGCAAGAGAGCAAATTTCAAATCCTCAATATCTGGTGCGCTCTCATCAAATCTAACTTTTCCCTCTTTTAGGTCGTTTAAGGAATACTGTTTGAGAATTCCATCCATGGAAGAAAATCTATCTTCTTCATTGTATTCCGGATGAATGAATACTACGGGAATCCCCATTGCCAAACATGGTTGTGCACAATGCAGGGCTGTTGTTACTACCAATCTAGCATGTTGCCTATATTCTACCAATAATTGTTCTGCTGCAATTCGACTTTGTTGCCAATTCATCCAGCTTTCAAATTTGCAGTTACGCTGACTGATTATTTTTGCTCCATCTTTAATGGATGTAGGCAGATATTCTATAATCTTGTCTGGGCAATCTACTATATATGTGGTATTTGCATTTTGTGTTTCAGCAGCATTTCGTTTAGGTAGTGTTAAAGTAAGGCATCTGCTGAAATAAGCTGTCATCCCCAAACTTTGGCAGAAAGCCATTGTAGATTTATCTCTACATCCAATATCCTTAAAACGAATACTGCTATTTTCATAAAGACATTCTATCATCTTTCTGGCATCAAAGCAAAAATGCGTTCCAACCCATACTGGCCGCGTATCTGGTCCGGGCAAGAATGTAAGCTGCTGATGTTCATACCAACCTTGCATCACGCATGTGCCGCCCTGATGACTGGTAAGACGGTTCCTCTGAACGGTTTCGAACTTTACTTGCTCGCTGTTGTTCCCCACACACTGTCGAATGGCTTCCTCAGTTGCAATGGTCTGGATATAGTCTCCAATATTGACAACCCCCATTGGTGACTCGTAACAATAGCTAACATAATGATCGGTGTAGTCCTTTGTTTTCTGCTTCGTATGATACTGATGCAAGTATTCCTGACTGATTAGCTGATAAAAATGATTTTTATGCAAAAGAGAATTAGGGTTGGCTGTCTCATTGCAAATTCTGTTAGTTAATGAGGATAATTCCGACTGCAACTCCTTATGTTGCCAATCAGCTAATGAGAATAATTCCGATTGCAACTCCTTATACTGTGTCTTCAATGAATTGAATCCTTGTCTTATTGGACTCTCTTCTCTGTCAAGTGTGTGGTAAATCCACTTTCGTATGATATAATTTAAACCGTGCATTTCTTTTGTTGTGATTATTGGTATTAGTGACAAATTCTCAATACTCCGCTTTTAGAGAAAAACATAACAAACAGCAAAAACGAGCAGACACACTGACACTATAGAAACCGCAAACGCTATTCTGAAAGCCCTCCTATATTTCTTGTATTTTGTGATATTCTTTTGTTGTTCTTGTTGTATTTGGTATAACTCTTTTGTTTGCTGTTTTAGCTGAGCTTTACACTTATTCAGTGAAGTTTCTACTTCTTGCAAAAGTTCTGCTTCTGTTTTTTGAGCATCTCTGAAAAAGACTCTGCCTGGTGCATTATCAAACCACTCCAACACCTTCTCTTGACTTATGTCCATACCTTTAGCTCCAACAAAGTCTTTGCCAGATTTTCCACCATAATGTACCAATAGGTGGTTATGATTACCTAAAGCAAGAATGTTACCTCCCTGTTGGAGAATTTGAGATTGAATTTTTGTTATACTCCACCACCACTCAAAGTTTTCGTCCAAGTGATACTTGTCATATAAATTGCGGTCTATCAGGAAACAATAGCCATCAGCTCTATCGGGAGTTTCGCATAATCCATAGGATGCGACGGCATATCCTCCTTGTTGTTTGGATTTTACAAGATTATGTAGCCACCCGGAATCTTTAATAGAAACATCTGAATTAAGAAGAAGTATCAATTCGGAGTCTTTACTAGCTAAACTAACACCAATGTTGTTCCCCCCTGCAAAAAGTGTGTTCTTCTCTGAGAAAAATAGTTTATCGATTCGTCCATCCTGCTTCGCCTTTTTCAAGAGGTCCTTCGTTTCAGAGCCAGAAGCATTATCGACAATGATTATCTCGCACTTTTCAAGGTCGTTTTTTGCTGTTATGTCGTGCAGAGTAGTAAGGGTTTCATCAACATAAGATGGTGCATTATGCGTGATAATTATAATACTGATTTTGGCCATATGGTAATCAACGTTTATACTATTCTATAGTTGTTACATATCGTAGAAGTGTTTGTCTTCACTTTTCTTTAACGACTTTCCAATCGTCTATGCCGAGTTTTTTCAGATTGAAGTTGATGCCTATTTCATATTGTTGGCGAGGGTCGAATGCGAAGGAAACGGCATGGCGTGTTCTGCATTTGACCACGCGATGAGGTGTCCCTGTGATGTGTTAAGATTTGTCTGCCCGCCGTAAATGACATTCAGACTGTCTGTAGCAACTCCTGAAAGGCTGGCCCATTTTGACAATCCTTTGAAAAAGTCGGGACTATAGGTTGAGGAGGATTTTATTTCGTATGCGACAGGGCTTTCACAACCATATTGAAGCAGATCAACTTCGTTCCCCTGACTGTCGCGCCAAAAGCGAAGATCTGCCTCCATGCCTTGATTCCATGCCTGCTTGATAAATGAGTTAATGACCATATTCTCAAAGAGGCTACCTCGGAGAAAATGTGTTTCTATCTGACCTGCGTCTTTTATTTCCAAGAGCGAACAGGCCAGTCCTGTATCGTAGAAATACAGTTTCGGTGTTTTCACCAATCTTTTTGCAAAGTTATTCCAATCGGGCTCCAAGATATAACAGATGTAGCTGGCTTCAAGTATAGATATCCAAGATTTTGCCGTAGGAACAGAAATACCGCATTCATTGGCCAATGATGAGATATTAAGCAGTTGCCCGATGCGTCCGGCACATAGTTTGAGGAAGCGGATGAATGTACTCAAGTCACCGATGTTCTTCATCTGACGCACATCACGCTCCACGTATGTTTGGATATAATACGGATAATAGTCCGTTGGGGCAATCTGCTTATCATAGAGTCTTGGATATGCTCCTTTGAAAATTTCCGCGTTGCTACTTTCAGGAAGAATGCCTCCGTCGCGCAGTTCCGCATGTGAGAAAGGCAGCAGTTTCAGGACGGCAGTTCTTCCTGCCAAAGACTGGTTGATGCTTTCCATCAACAAGAAATTGTGAGAGCCTGCCAACAGGTACATACCAGGGTCATCAACAGCATCCACTTTTGACTGCAGATAGGAGAATAAGGACGGTACACGCTGGGCTTCGTCAATGATAACGTGATCTGGATAGGTGGCAAGAAATCCTCGTGGGTCACGAGTGGCGAACTCCCTTAGGTCGATATCCTCCAGAGAAATATAATGATAATCGGGAAAGGAAGATTTTAGAAGCGTGGATTTCCCCGATTGCCTCGGACCTGTCAAGGTAATCACGGGATATATGCTCGTCATCTGCTGCAGCTTTTCCTTGAGTTGCCTGTTGATGTACATGACGCTAAAAAGACTTAAATCGATGACAAAGGTAATGTTTTTCTTTCAGATTTGCAAATAATTTTTGCTAATTTGCAACTCGATTTGCAGAATTGCATGGCAAGTTACAGCTGCTGCATGTCATAGAGGCGCTTATAGTAGCCGTCTTTGGCGATGAGTTCGTCGTGCTGGCCGCTTTCCACTATTTCGCCTTCGTAGAGGACATGGATGATGTCGGCATTCTTGATGGTGGAGAGGCGGTGGGCTATGGCGACGGTGGTGCGCGACTTCATCAGGCGGTCGAGGGCTTCCTGCACCAGATGCTCGCTCTCTGTGTCGAGGGCTGATGTGGCCTCATCGAGGATGAGGATGGGCGGGTTCTTGAGGATGGCTCGGGCTATGCTGACGCGCTGACGCTGACCGCCTGAGAGCCTTCCGCCCCTGTCGCCAATGACGGTGTCGTAGCCTTTTTCGGTTTCCATGATGAAGTCGTGGGCATTGGCTATCTTTGCTGCCTCGATGACCTGCTCCATTGTGGCATTCTCCACACCGAAGGTGATGTTGTTGTAGAAGGTGTCGTTGAAAAGGATGGCCTCCTGGTTGACGTTGCCGATGAGGGAGCGCAGGTCGTGTATGCGGACGTCGCGTATGTCCTTTCCGTCGATGAGTATCTGCCCGCCGCAGACGTCGTGGTAGCGGGGAATGAGGTCCACCAGGGTTGATTTGCCTGAACCGGACTGTCCCACGAGGGCTACGGTCTTGCCTTTCGGAATAGTGAGGTTGATGTGCTTCAAGACGTCGCGGCCTTCATTGTAATAGAAGGAAACGTCACGAAGCTCCACCTGCTGGTCAAAGCTGTCCAACTGCTTCGGGTCTGCAATTTCCTTGATGGGGTTCTCGGCCTTGAGGATATAGTCGATGCGATCCATCGATGCGAGTCCCATAGGAATCATATAGGACTGGCGCGTGAGGTCCTTTATGGGGTTGATGACGCTGTAGAGAATGACCATATAGAAGATGAAGGTGGAGGCATCGATGAATCCGTTGCCATCCAGTATCAGCCAACCGCCAAAGAGCATCACAATGACAATAATGAGCGTACCCATCGACTCTGACACAGGATGAGCGGCATTGATGCGCATCATCATGCTTATCATGCCCCTGCGAAACTCGTTGTTGATGAAGTTGAAGCGCTTCGCCATCTTCTCTTCGGCGATGAATGCCTTGACGATGCGCAGACCGCTGAGTGTCTCTTCTATCTGAGCCATGATTTCCGAGAGACCGGCTTGCACGCTTGCCGACTGGTTCTTCAGTTTCTTGGTAACAGTACCCATGAGCCATGCTGCCGGCGGTGTGACGACGAGCACGAATACGGTGAGTTGCCAACTGACTGTAAAGAGCGTGACAAAGCAGATGATGATGGCGATGGGCTGCTGTATGAGTGTGCTGATGGCAGAGGTCACAGAGCTTTCCACCATTTGTATGTCCGTGCTCATGCGGACGATGATGTCACCTTTGCGTTCTGCCGAGAAGAAGCTCAGGGGCAGTCGCATGATTTTGTTGTACATGTCCATGCGAATGTCGCGCACAACGCCTGTGCTCAGGGGCATCATGATGTTCGACGCACCCCAGTAGCCGATGCACTTCAGGCAGGTCATAAAGACGAGGATGCCACCCATCAGACAGAGCGTGAGGAAGGCACCGTGGCTGGCTATGAGTTCCTGCACCCAAGCATACGCATTGTTGACGATGAGGTCTCTGTTCAGTGTCTTCCAAGTCCATTCCTGATAGGTATAGACGTTCTGGTCTATCTTGAAAAGGATGTTCAGGATGGGGATAAGCACCACGAAGGAGAAGACGTTGAGCCATTGCGCCACGAAGTTAAGTACGATGGACCACACGATGAACATCTTGTATGGGCGGAAGTACCGCTTCACTATCTCGAGAAACTGCTTTATCATGCCTTTTTAATTCATAATTATCAATTCAAATTCTCTCTAATACCTAATCCCTAATCCCAGATAACTGGTCATAGCTGGTTTGCAGGATGGCTTTAGCGCGAAGGATGCGCTGGCCGTTGTCGGCAGGTTGCTCCAGCATCGTTGCGTCGCCGTTGATGTCGTAGATGCTTGTGCCAGTATTGTCGATGAAAAGCAAGCCCGACGGATAGTTGGAATAGACGAAGGGATAGGTATAGGTCTTGCTCAGGACGTTGCGACTCCACGGATATTCCCCGTGGGAGATGCCCATTTGCGACAGTAGTGTTGCCGCTATGTCGCTTTGGTTCATCAGAACATCCATTTTGCGAGGTTCACGAATGGCACCGCCCAGCCAAAGCATAGGAGCGTGGAAGAAGCCCGGGTCGTCATAGCTCTGCTTGTAGAGGAAGCCGTGGTCGGGAATTACCACCACGAGCAGATTGTCCCACTCTGGGAGCTTGCGGAGGCTATCTACCATGCAGGCAACGCTGTAGTCGCTATAGGCAAAGGCGTTGAGTTTCTCGTCTTCGAGGCGGTGATAAGGAACTACCCACGGCTCGTGGCTGGAGAGTGTCTGTACCACAAGGAAGTGGTGTCCGCCCTTCCATTGACCCACGAGCTGGCAGGCCTGTTGCAGGACAATGCTGTCTGGAATGCCCCATGAACATCCCTCTGAACTGCTCCCTAAAGCGGAATCCACGGGAGAGTTGAAGAGGGTCTTCAGGGCGGCTTCGTCGTAGATGTTCTCGAAGCTCATGTCCTCGAGATACTGTCGCTTGCCCATATTGGTCATCGTGCCGCCATAGACGTAGCTTGTTTTATAGTCCTGCTGCCCTAAAGAACGGGCCAGGGAGGGTATGGCTTTATGGAACTCAACCTGCTTCATGAGGCCAACATCGGGATAGCTCAACCAACCGCTGAAGGCGCTGACCGTGCCTCTGTCCGTGCGGAAGGAGTTGCTGTAATAGTTCTCCCAGAAGATGCCTTCGGGGATGAGTCGGCTCAAGCCTGGCGTCACGTCGGGCAGACCGCCAAGCTCCTCCACGAAACGGCTGCCCAAGCCTTCGAGGAAGACCACAACGATGTCCGGCCTTTGCGAAGTGAGCAGGGTGTCCTGTATGTCGTCGGCTGGCTCGGGGTAAAGACCCTTGAAGAGGTCGGCGCGGTCTGCCTCGGAAAGATAGTCATAGCGTTCCGAATAGTCATTGCCCAGACGGATGCTTTTGGCGAAGGCATAGACGGGATTGACGGCTGCATGATTGGCAAGCAAAGCCTTCGGGTTGCCATAGACATCGCCCTGGTGCATGAAGCAGACTCCCGACACAAGCAGGAAAATCCAGATGATGCTGATGTTGCGCATCCAGAGCTTTGCGCCCTGGCCTGTGGGGAATTTCTTTGGGGTGAGCAGGATGCAGGGGATTATCGTCCAGAGTGCCAGCAAAACGAACAACGAGACGCGCACCACAATATATCCGAGGCTGACACTGTTGGTGGCACCTTCCGGTGAAGAGGCATAGCTCAAGACCACCATTCCAAGCTTGAACTGCCAGTATTCATACATCACAGCATCGGCCACGATGATGACCGCCACCACCAAGCCCATGAGGATGTAGTAGAAATATGAAAGCCTCCTCCAACCCCTCCAAAGGAGGGGAGAATCATCCTGGCCTTCCTTTTGCTGTTCCCCCCTCCTTTGGAGGGGACGGGAGAGGCTTGAGATGGCACTTACAAGCCAAGGGATGGCCAGCAGCCAGGCTGCCACCATGAGGTCGTGCCCCACGAAGCCGCGCCAACAGGCCCCAACAGCATCCAAGAACGACAGCTCCTGCACGCAGCGGTTGTTCAGGATGAAACCTATCCTGCCTATCAGAAAGACAATGAGCAGGTGGCAGTAGAGATATTCAAGATAGTGTATTCCGCGTTTCAAAACTTTCTGCTTTCAATTTTCAACTTTCACTTCTTCCTCCCAAAGTCGGCGGGGATTTCGCCCCACTCTTCTGTGTTCCATTTCAGCACTTCGGCGTGCTTGGGGTTTTGCCAGAGCCAGTTCTCGGCACGGATGACGAGGTCGAGCACCTGAGCCGTCTGCGGGTCGCGCTTCAGGGTGGTCTTTGCCCGCTTGTTCCTCACCCAAGCCATTCCGCTGATGCTGTCGCTATAGACCTTCATGTTCCAGCCATTCTTCTTGATGAAGGCGAGGGCATGGACAATAGCAAGGAACTCGCCGATGTTGTTAGTGCCCTGTATGGGACCGAAGTGGAAGAGGCGCTGCTCGTTGCCGAGATACACCCCCTGATACTCCATCGCACCAGGGTTGCCGCTACAGCCTGCATCGACTGCAATAGCGTTGAAATCAACCTTGCCCTTTAGTAATTCATAATTCATAATTCACAATTCATAATTGCACAGCGAGGAACTCCCTCCCTTTGTGGAGGGTTGGGGAGGGGGCTGTTTACATCCTCTCCGGCACTTCGATACCAAGGAGCCCCATGCCGTTCTTGACGACCTGCCCGACGGCAGCGGAGAGAGCGATACGGAACAGGCGCTTCTGCTCGTCCTCCTCGCGAAGCACGCTGTAGTCGTGGTAGAACTGGTTGTACTCCTTGACCAGCTCGTAGCAGTAGTTGGCAATGCAGGAGGGATTGTAGTCCTGCCCTGCCTGACGCACGGCTGCCTCGAAGCCCTGCAGCTTCTGGACGAGGCTGATTTCCTTCTCGGCAAGTTCCGTTTGTTGCGTTGGCAACGCAACAAACGGGACCCCGGCCTTGCGCAGGATGCTGCGGATGCGGGCGTAGGTGTACTGGATGAAAGGCCCTGTATTGCCGTTGAAGTCGATGCTCTCTTCTGGATTGAAGAGCATATTCTTGCGGGCGTCCACCTTGAGGATGAAGTACTTCAAGGCACCCATGCCGACGATGCGGGCGATTTCCTGCGCCTCCTCATCGGTGATGTCCTCCAGCCTGTTCACCTTGTCGGCGGATAGGAGGCGGGCATCCTGTATCATGGTCTGGATGAGGTCGTCGGCATCCACTACGGTTCCCTCGCGGCTCTTCATCTTGCCGTTGGGCAGCTCCACCATGCCGTAGGAGAAGTGCACAAGGTCCTTGCCCCACTTGAAGCCGAGCTTGTCCAAGAGGATGGAGAGCACCTGGAAGTGGTAGTTCTGCTCGTTGCCCACGACGTAAATCATCTTGTCGATGGGATAGTCCTGGAAGCGGAGCTTTGCCGTGCCGATGTCCTGCGTCATATAGACGCTGGTGCCGTCGCTTCGGAGCAGGAGCTTCTCGTCGAGACCTTCCTTCGTAAGGTCTGCCCAGACGGAGCCGTCTTCGCGGCGATAGAAGAAGCCTTTCTGCAGGCCTTCCTCCACCTTCTCCTTGCCCTCGAGGTAGGTCTCGCTCTCGTAATATATTTTGTCGAAGCTGACGCCCAGTGCCTTGTACGTCTCGTCGAAGCCGGCATACACCCACTCGTTCATCTTTCGCCAGAGGGCGCGTACCTCGGGGTCGTTCTGCTCCCATTTGACCAGCATCTCGTGGGCTTCCTTGATGAGCGGAGCCTCCTGCTTGGCCTTTTCCTCGTCCATGCCCTGTGCCACGAGCTGGCGCACTTCCTCGCGATAGTGCTTGTCGAAGGCAACATAGTAGTCGCCGATGAGGTGGTCGCCCTTCTTGCCGCTGGACTCGGGGGTCTCGCCATTGCCCCATTTCAGCCAGGCCAGCATGGACTTGCAAATGTGTATGCCACGGTCGTTCACAATGTTGGTCTTCACCACACGGTTGCCGTTTGCCTCTATCACCTTTGCCAAAGCCCAGCCGAGCAGGTTGTTGCGCACATGCCCGAGGTGGAGCGGCTTGTTGGTGTTTGGGCTCGAGTATTCAATCATCACGAGGGGGCTGTCCTCCGTAATGGGCTTGAAGCCGTAGCTCGGGTTCTCGTATATTTCCTTCAAAATGCTTATCCACTGCTGCGAACTGATGCAGAGGTTGAGGAAACCCTTCACGGCATTGAAGCCGCTTATCACTTCGGGCAGCTTTTCCATGAGCTTTTCGCCAATCTCCTGTGCCGTGGCCTCTGGAGCCTTGTGGCTCATTTTGGTGAAGGGGAACACCACAAGCGTGATTTGTCCCTCGAACTCAGGCCTTGTTTCCTGCAGCTGAACCATTCTCTCAGGCACCTGCTGCCCATAGAGTTTCTCCACTGTGTCCACCACCGCCTGCACTATCTTGTTTTCCAATTCCATAGTATGTGTTCTCTTATCCCTTTTGTAAAATCCCTATAATAATATATAATGTGGGGTGCAAAGTTAAGAAAAACTCTTCTTATAAACAAAGAAAAAGCTCAAATTGAGGCGAAAAACGCATTTCTCTGAACAATTACCCTGTGTTACTAAAGCCTAAGAACACGCCTAATAATGATTTTAGATGCATTATAAAATTCATTTAGGCAGGCTACAAAACTATTTTCAAGCTTTGATAATATATTTTCAAGGCGTGAAAATATATTTCCAAGCTTTGAAAATACATTTTCACGCCTTGAAAATAATTATGTGGCTCGCTCCGCAGGGTTTTGCATCATGCTGCAGAGAATTATTCAGCGTGCTGCGTTTTGTTTTTCGACAAGTACCAAAGGACGATGCCGGCCGTGACGCTGACATTCAGACTGTGCTTGGTGCCGTATTGAGGTATTTCGAGACAGCCATCGCACATATCCACAACCTGCTGCTGCACACCTTTCACTTCGTTGCCCAGCACGACCGCATACCTCCTGTCCGCCTCTCTCTTGAAGTCCTGCAACATGGTGCTGCCCTCGCACTGCTCTATGGCGAGGACAGTATAGCCCTTTTCTTTCAGCCAGCGGACGGCATCCTCTGTCTGCTTGAAGTATTGCCAGGGCACGCTGTCCTCGGCTCCAAGGGCTGTCTTGTGTATTTCTGGATGCGGCGGCTTGGCTGTGATGCCACAAAGGCAGACACCACTGATGCGAAAAGCATCGCTGCTGCGAAACACACTGCCCACGTTGTAAAGACTGCGCACATGGTCGAGCACCACCACAATAGGCTGCTTCTCCGACACCCTGTATTCTTCCACGCTCATGCGCCCCATTTCGGTCACTTTCAGCTTTCTCATTCTATACATGCTCTTTAATTGTTTACAAAGTTAACATTTTATGTTCATAACTTGGTTAATAGTTTACCACTTATTCACACTAAAAGTAGGAAAATGACTCTTCCACACCGTTTATTCACACTTCCCAAATGTTATAAAACTTATTTCAACGCAAAAAAAAGGAGTTATCAATACAGCATATCAAGGAAAAGTATTAACTTTGCGTATTGTTAGACGATGTTGACAACTCTGCATCACCGAAAACATAAACCTATAGCAATAAGGAGATAATATGGAATAAGCCGAGTGAATAACCCGCCAAATGCTGTAGATAACGTGTTGATAACATTGAGACCCACGGAACAGACACCTAATTATCAACTTATCAACGCCACATCATCATCATCATTAGAATTATATTTCAAATAAAAATATAAATCAATAATAATATAATTATGGTTGACAACAAGTGGAAAGAGGCTGGCTATGTGACGGAACCTGTGCCGGCCGGTACGGACATCAAGGCCGAGATACGTCGTATGTGCAAGGAGAAGAATGCCGTCATCATGGCGCATTACTACACAGACGGAGCCATACAGGACATAGCCGACTTTGTGGGCGACAGTCTGGCACTGGCACAGCAGGCAGCCAAGACGGATGCCGACATCATCGTGATGTGCGGCGTGCACTTCATGGGCGAGACTAACAAAATACTCTGCCCGGACAAGAAGGTGCTGGTGCCAGACCTCAATGCCACCTGTTCTCTGGCAGAGAGCTGTCCGGCAAAGGAGTTTGGCGAGTTCGTCAAGGCGCATCCCGAGCACACGGTCATCAGCTATGTGAACACTACTGCAGCCGTGAAAGCCCTCACGGATGTGGTAGTCACCAGCGGCAATGCTATGCAGATAGTGAATGCTCTGCCAAAGGATGAGAAGATTGTCTTCGGTCCCGACCGCAACCTTGGCAACTACATCAATTCCATCACAGGCAGGCAGATGGTGCTTTGGGACGGTGCCTGCCATGTCCACGAGAAGTTCAGCCTCGAAAGGATACTTGAGCTGAAGGCCGCCCATCCCGATGCGAAGATACTTGTGCACCCAGAGTGCAAGGGACCTGTTGTGAAGGTGGCGGACAAAGTGGGCAGTACGGCGGCACTCTTGAAATTCAGTCAGGAGGACGATGCCAAAGAATATATTGTGGCAACAGAAAGCGGCATCCTGCACAAGATGCAGCAGGCTTGCCCGGAGAAAACCTTCCTCCCTGCCCCACCCGACGACAGCACATGCGCCTGCAACGAATGCAATTACATGAAGCTCATAACGATGGAGAAACTCTACAACTGTCTCCGCTATGAGTGGCCGGAGATAGAGGTTGACAAGGAAACAGCAGACAAAGCCGTGAAGTGCATCAACAGGATGCTCGAAATGAGCAAGTGAATTTATAATAAAATGGAGTTATGAGGAGGAGTTAAAATAAGGAGTTATGATGTGAAGTTATGAAGAGCCAAATGTTGTGGCAGCTTGATTTTTTATATATAATAATGGTAATGGCTCCTCATAACTCCTTATTTTAACTCCTCATTATAACTTCTTCTCATAACTCCCAAAACAAAGAAAAAAGTGTCTCCGCTAATAACCGACCTTTCCTACATACTTGTCGTTGCAAGTATTGTGACCATCATCTTCAAGCGATTGAAGCAGCCGCTTGTGTTGGGTTATATTGTGGCAGGCTTCTTGGCGGGACCTCACATGACCTATACGCCTTCGGTGAGCAGCATTGAAGGCATCGAGGAATGGAGCGACATTGGTGTCATCTTCCTCATGTTTACGCTTGGCCTTGAGTTCTCGTTCAAGAAGATAGTGCGCATGGGCATGCAGCCCATATTGACCGCCATCATGGTGATGGGCTGCATGATAGGCGTAGGCGGCATGGTAGCATCGTTCTTCGGGTGGAGCAGTATGGACGAACTATTCCTCGGCGGCATGTTGAGCATGAGTTCCACCACCATCATCTACAAGGCGTTCGACGACCTGGGCATCCGTAGCAAGCCCTTTGCATCGGGTGTCATCTCCGTGCTTATCTTGGAGGACATCTTGGGCATCCTCTTGATGGTGATGCTGAGTGCTTTGGCAGTGAGCAGAACCTTCGAGGGTACAGAGCTGATAAAGAGTCTTCTGGAACTGGCATTCTTCCTCATGTTGTGGTTCATGGTGGGCATATACCTTGTGCCGCTCATCTTCCGTAAGGCAAAGCGGTATATAAATAAGGAGACGCTGCTTGTTGTATCTGTCGGCCTTTGCTTTCTGTTGGCAGTGTCGGCTTCCGAAGTGGGCTACAGCCCTGCCTTCGGTGCCTTTATGATGGGCAGCATTCTGGCCGAAACGCTCGAAGCGGAGAACATAGAGAAGAGTGTAAGCTCCCTGCGCGACCTCTTCGGTGCTGTGTTTTTTGTGTCTGTCGGAATGATGGTGGAGCTTTCTGTGCTGATAGAATACTGGCTTCCTATACTTGTGCTGACGCTTGCCATCATTTTGGGACAGATGTTCTTCGGAAGTTTGAGCTTCTTCGTTACAAGCGGCGACGTGAAGACAGCAGTCAGCAGTGGTTTCTCGATGGTGCAGATAGGCGAGTTTGCCTTCATCATTGCTGGCTTGGGGCAAGAGCTGGGCGTCACCAGCCAGTTCCTCTATCCAGTTGTTGTGGCTGTGAGCATCATCACCACCTTCCTCACACCCTACAGCATTAAATTAGCTCCAAAGGTCAGTGCCCGCATCGAACCTATCTTCAATTCAAGGATAGAGGAGAGAAGGAAGAAGAGTAAGGAGTTAGCTGCCGCCATTCAGCAGTCTATGCACGGCTATAATTTCTCAACGGCGAAGGCTTGGCGCAATTTCATTACGGCGGTGTTCTATCAGACGGCAGCTTTCCTGACCATCAGCACAGCTGTGACCATGTTCTGCTATTCTACAATTCTGCCTGTGTGCCAACACACAATGGGCGAGCAATATGGGCTGATTGTTTGCTGTGTAATCACCCTGCTGCTGCTGTCGCCAAGCATCCGGGCTATTACCGTCCGTAAAAACAGAAACAGAAATGTGCACTATCTGCGCGGATTGGGTGGCATCAACAGATTGCTGATAGAACTTGCCATACTCTTGAAAGTGCTCATAGGTTTCTCTATAGTATATAATGTAGTGGAATATGTCTCTCCGCTTTGGTGGGTATGGAACATGCTGATGAGCGTGGCGATACTCGCACTGATGATTGCCAGCCGTGGTGTGAAGTATGTGAGCATCCGCATGGAGCGCACATTCAAGCAGAACCTGCGCCAAAGGGAACAACAGGCAGCCCTCAGTTACAGCAGAAAGCTTCGTGGCAAAGACCTGCAGATAGCCCGCGTCAGCGTACCGCAGCACTCGCGCTGGGGAGGAAAGTCGCTTGCCCAGCTTCATTTCGGCAAAACAGACCGTGTACACATTGTTGCTATCATCCGTGCCGGTCATCGCATCAACATCCCTGGCGGCAGCCATCGTATCTATCCGGGCGACGAACTGGAGGTAGTGGCTGGCACAGCAGCTATCGAGACATTGCGTGCTCGCAGCGAACAGGAATTGCTGCAACCCGAAGAAAATGTGAAGGACGAGCACAGCATGTCCATCATCTCTGTTCATCTCAGCGAAAGCAGTCCTCTTATAGGAAAAACATTGCAAGATGCCGACTTCCGCACGCGCTATCACAGCATGGTGTTAGGCATAGAAAACGAGCAAGGTCATCTCGACGCCACCCAAGCCAAGCGTCAGTTCCGTCAGGGCGACATCGTCTGGGTAGTCGGCGAAGAAGCCGACCTCAGCATGTTGTCGATGGTGATATGAAACCTTTTGTGCTTACATGAAAAGAAATTGTCCAAACATCTGCCACATCATGTTGACAAGGCTTCTGCTTGCTGTGCTGATGACAATCGTGACAGTCTCGTCGTTTTGTTCAGAGGCGAGAGACAGTTTGGTTGTTGACAGTAAAAGCGCAAAGGAACCGGCAGAGGTGAACTTTTCGCTGCTTATTGCCGGAGACCTGATGCAGCACATGCCGCAGATAAAGACTGCCCGGAGGCGCGACGGCTCCTACAACTACGAGGAGTGCTTTGCCGGCATAAAGGCCGAGGTGGAAAGCGCTGACGTTGCCATCGTCAACTTTGAGACGACGCTGGCTGGTCCGCCCTACAGCGGCTACCCGCATTTCTCGGCTCCCGACGATTTCCTGCGAGGTGTCATCAATGCAGGTTTCGACATCATGCTCACGGCCAACAACCACTGTGTTGATACCCGTCGGAAAGGGTTTGAACGTACTCTGAAGATGATGGATTCGCTCAAGGTGGAGCACTTGGGTACTTACAGAAACATCGAAGAGCGGGAAGAAAACTATCCCTACCTTTTAGAAAAGGATGGGCTGCGCATTGTCCTGCTGAATTTCACCTACGACACCAACGGCATTCCTGTGCCGGAGCCGTGCCATGTGAACCTGATGGACACGGTGGAGATTGCCGCCGACCTCGAAAAGGCTCGCGCGATGAATCCTGACATCATCATCGCCCTGCCGCATTGGGGAATAGAGTATCAGACGTTGCCCTCGAAGGAGCAAAGAGAAATGGCGGCGTGGCTCTTAGAGCATGGAGTGGATTACATCATTGGCGGACATCCGCATGTGGCGCAACCTCTTGAACTCCGAAACGATGGGCGCAACCTGATTGCTTGGTCGATGGGGAACCTTGTGAGCAACCAGAGCGACCCCAACACCTACGGCGGCTATATGGTGCGGCTGGACTTCACAAAGTGCGACTCACTGACCTCGCTTTCCGACTGCTCTTATACCCTTTACTGGGTGAGCCGCCCGCCCGACAACGGTTATCGCCACAATTACCGCATCCTGCCTATCGACTATCCCGACTCGCTGCTCACCGCCACTGAGCAACGCCTTCGCGGCACAATTCGGAAAAACATGCGCCAGCTCATGAAGGAGCACAACGTAGGAAACACCAAAGAGAAAAAAATGTAAGCCTATTCCTTTCCAAGTATCTGCGCGGCGTGCTCCTTGGTATTCACCTGCTTGCCGGCGTAGATTTGCTCGATGATGCCTTCTTCGTTGATGATGAAGGTGGTGCGGATAGTGCCCATCGTCTTCTTGCCGTACATGGTCTTTTCGCCCCACGCGCCCATTGCCTCGAGAAGTGTCTTATCGACATCGGCAATCAAGGGGAAAGGCAGAGCGTGCTTCTCCTTGAACTTCAAATGAGAGGCTGCTGAGTCCTTGCTCACGCCAACTACCTCATAGCCGGCCCCTTGCAGCTCGCCATACCTGTTGCGCAAGCTGCAAGCCTCGGCCGTGCAGCCGCTTGTATTGTCCTTCGGGTAGAAGTACAGCACCAGCTTCCTTCCCTTGTAGTCACTCAGACGAATATCCCGTCCGTTCTCGTCCTTGCCCAAAACCTCAGGCGCTTTGTCTCCAATGTTCATATTTTTTTTTATTTACTTGTTTTTAATACCTTATCCACGCTGCCAGTTTCGAGCAGGCGTTTTTGAGCTTCGTCGTAGCTGAGGCCGAGGGATTCCTGAATCATACGTGTGCCTCGGTCGATGAGCTTGGCATTGGTGAGCTGCATCTTGACCATGCGGTTGCCTTCGACGCGCCCCAGTCGAATCATCAACGAGGTCGAGATCATGTTCAGGACCAGCTTCTGTGCTGTGCCGCTCTTCATGCGGCTGGAACCTGTCACGAACTCCGGGCCGACTATCGTCTCGATGGGATGCTCGACGGCCGCAGCTAAAGGCGTATGAGGGTTGCTGGTAATGCACCCCGTCAGCAGACCATGCTTTCTTGCCTCGCCGACGGCTCCCACGACGTATGGCGTTGTGCCAGAAGCTGCAATGCCAAGCACCGTATCTTGTGCCGCAGGAGAAAACTTTTCTAAGTCCTGCCAGCCTCTTTCTAGGAAGTCCTCGGCCTTCTCCACTGCATGACGCAGAGCTTTGTCGCCTCCGGCAATGATGCCAATCACCATGTCCGCAGACACACCGAACGTCGGCGGCAATTCGCTCGCATCGAGCACTCCAAGCCGTCCGCTTGTTCCAGCCCCGACATAGAACAGCCTGCCGCCCTGCCTCATCCGTGGCTCGACAGCTTCCACAAACGCCTGTATCTCAGGAATGACCTTGCGCACAGCCTCAGCCACCAGCGCATCTTCCTCGTTGATATGCCTCAGCAACTCGCCCACCGACATCCGTTCCAAATGGTCGAATCGCGAGGACTGCTCTGTTATCTTGTCTTTAGCTTCCATGCTACAAATTTATGTTTTTTGAAAACAAAGATTCTTTTGTGAATATTCCGGCTGCTCAATGCTATTGTAGTTATTGTGTTTATTGACTTCTGACCACAAATTTACGATAATCTTCGGAATTAATGTAAAAACTTGGGAAAAAAGGTAATTCGTAAAGTAAAAAGATATATCTTTGGAGTACAATTTTAACAAATTAACACTCCAAACGTATGAAAAAACAAATTCTCGCCTTAGCACTATTGTGCTGTTTCCTCTTCGGTTTTGCAAAAGACAAAAGCCCCATCAACTATCGCTTCCACAAAAACGATACCATCACTCTGCTCATGGAAAAAGAAAGCGATGGCATAAAGTCCTCTACAAAATCCTCTAATAAATTGCAAATCATAGTCCTTGAGGCTAAAGGTTCAAAGGCTCTGCTGAAATTAAACTACTTTGATCCGAAAATCGATGTTGACTACACCACATCAAAAGATCCTAAACTGGGTTTCTTGCAGAACAA
This sequence comes from Bacteroidaceae bacterium, assembly GCA_017524545.1. Classification (GTDB taxonomy): domain Bacteria; phylum Bacteroidota; class Bacteroidia; order Bacteroidales; family Bacteroidaceae; genus Physcousia. The sequence continues at coordinate 11,387 of JAFXVN010000009.1, read as the reverse complement.
GGAAGAATTTTTTACAAAGATATTGTCGAAAATGGTTCCTCCAATCATTCAGTTTGAAAACGGAAAGCCCAAAAGCATGAAAAACTTTAAGGAAGTGAAAGCATCAATAACTGAAATCTGGGACGGCTTATTTGATACAATTGTTGAATCATTTCCAGATAGTCTTAAAGAAGACTCCACAATGCTTGGAGTGACACAATTTATTAAACCCATGCTTGACGCATTGATGACAGAGTTTATGACAGAAGAGACGCTCTTGGCTGGGTATTCTGACTTTATTATTACGGATTTGCCAACGAAACTTGGTGAGAGCAGCAAAGGTGACGAAAAAGCTGTTATTACATCATCTTTTTTAGCAACAGAAGCGAAAGGAGAATATGCCTATCAACGGACAGAAAAGGCAAATTTAAGCAAAAAAGACTTGAAAGAATCCAACGAGAACAAAGATTCTGCAATCTCTGAATTTACTTCACTTTTTAAGGAAACGGGGGCTTTGGGGGCTTTGGCGACGGCTTTCCTTGATTCTATGTCTATTGACAACAAAAAGAGTGGCGTGCTGCTTTCAAATGGAATCCCAAAACATCTTGTAAGTGAATCAAGAGTAAAATTCTCTATAATGGGTGAGACCAAGGAAACGTACAATAAATTGACAATCTCCGTTATTGAAAAATAGCTAAATAAAGAACAACAGAATAAACAAACAAGTGGTAGTAATGATGATTGGCACGCAGATAAAATTCTTGCTCAAATGAAACACTTGTTTATCACCCTGCTGATGGTCTTTTCGCTACAGGCCATTGCCGAAGGACTCTTTGGCCCTAATGTGCTTATCTTTAGTCCGCAAGACGACATGCAAGCCGTTGCCGACACGGTAAATGCCTTGCACGAAAAGATGTTCCACGACCAGTTCAGCCGCAACCGCTATGCAGTCCTCTTCCTGCCAGGAGACTATCGAAAGGCCGAACTGCTAAAGGTGCCCTACTACATGCAAATAGCTGGTTTGGGACGCACGCCCTATGAAGTACAGCTTTCTAACATCCATACACCCGCACCTTTAGGGGGAGACAATGGTACCTGCACTTTCTGGCGCTCGGCAGAGAATTTGTCGGTCATCGGTCCAGAAACTTATGATGAGCCTGAGACCTTCAAGTGGGCTGTTTCGCAGGCTGCTCCTTTGCGTCGCATCTACTCGACCCGCACTCTGCGCACCCAGTGGGGAAACGGCTGGGTAAGCGGTGGATTTGCTGCCGACTGCCACTTTGAGGCTCCTGCGGGCAGTAATCACCAGCAGCAATGGTACTATCGTAACTGCATACTGAACAAAGGTCGCGGGGAGTTTAAGGAAATCAAGTATAACTATTGCTTTCAGGGTGTAGAGTTGGGGGCAGATGTGGACCGCTCCACTTATCGTGATAACTGGCACGAAGGGGGCAATGTGACATTCATCCCCACGACTCCTATCATCCGCGAGAAGCCTTTCCTATTTATGGGCAAGAATGGCCGATACAAAGTGTTTCGCCCAGCTCTGAGGCAAGAGAGCAGCGGGCTTTCCTACTCCCGGAAGTCGATGGGTAAAGGGGAAGAAATAGATGTAGAGAAGAACTTCTTCATCGTGAAACCAGGGACGACCGCAAGCGAGATGAATCGCCAAATGAAGGCAGGCCGTCATCTGCTCTTCACGCCAGGCATGTACACCCTCGAGGAGCCTCTGCACATCGAGCGTCCCGGCACGATTCTGCTTGGTCTTGGCTTCGCCACACTGATTCCCGGCGAAGGTTGCGAGACAGCCATCATGGTGGACGAGGTGGATGGCGTCACTATCGCTTCGCTGATGTTCGATGCCCACTATTCATCGCATTCCCTGCTGCAAGTAGGTCCGAAAGGCGGTACGCAAGTGCGTCACACCAAGAACCCTACCCTACTCTCCGACCTCTTCTTCCGTGTAGGGGGTTTCCGAAGCGGTCATGTGAATGTGGATGAAGTGGTTATCATCAACAGCCACGATGTCATCGGCGACCACTTTTGGATTTGGAGAGCCGATCATGGCGTCGGAGGCAGTGTGGGATGGAACGTCAACACATCGGCCAACGGACTGGTGGTGAATGGCAACTATGTGACAATGTATGGCCTTTTCAACGAGCACTTCCAGCAATACCAGACGCTGTGGAACGGTGAATACGGGCGAACCTATTTCTTCCAATGTGAGACGCCCTACGACGCACCCAATCAGGCTGCATATATGAGCGAGAACGGCACGCGCGACGGCTATGCCGCATACAAGGTCGCTGACCATGTGCAGAATCACTTTGCCACAGCCTTCGGCATTTATGATGTGCTCAATAACGACATCCGAATAGAGAGCAGCATGGAAGTTCCATGCAATGCCGGCATCAAGCTGCACAACATCTGCAACAACTGTCTCTCCAATCAGCCCGGAAAAGGCTTCGGATTTGTGGTGAACGGACTCGTCAAGAGCACTTACAACACATATCGCGACAATCGCACCTACTTGGTTGATTTTCCCCGTTAACGTGCTACTTTGACGACACCATATCATCTTATTTCGATACAAGAAAAGCGTCCTTGCAAACATTTGCAAACCGCAAGAGTAACTGCAAATTATTGCAAACCGAAAAACTTGCAGCATTTATCTTTTTGTCTTAACTTTGCACTCGAAAGCTCAAAAACATGAACGAACTGCTGACCATAACGACCTCTCGGGAATTGTTCCTCATCATCTTTGGAACAGCCATCTACATCGTGCTCTTCATCGTGACGGTGCAGAACAGCCGCCGCAAGATTCTCTCCCTGCAGGAAAGATTAGATAAGGTACGCGCGATGCAGGAACAGTTCGACATTGAGGGGAACGAGCAGAAGATGGCGGAGCTGGAGAACCTCATCAAGAAGCTGGGCGACGAGAACTCGATGCTCAAACTGGAGTTAGAAGAGAAGAAGCTGGCGCTGGACTATAATAATAAGGTAGCCATCATCGAGAATGCCAAGCGCGAGCAGGCCGAGACGGTCATCTTCTCTTCCGACATCTATCGCCGCATTCAGGAGTGTTTGAACTCGGGCCGAAGCCTGAACTACCAGGACTGGAGCGAGCTGACCCAACTGATGAACAGCATCTACACAGGCTTCACGGAGAAGCTCTACAGCCTCTACCGCATGAGCGAACACGAGCTGCACGTCAGCCTGCTCACCAAGGCGCACCTCCAGCCCAAGGACATTGCCATGCTGACGGCACACTCGAAGGAAAGCATCGCCACTACCCGCAGCCGCCTCTATTCGAAGGTGTTCGGAAAGAAAGGCTCGTCGAAAGACTGGGACGACTTCATTCTCTCGCTATAGCCCCCTCCCCGCTCCCCCTTTGGAGGAGTGCCTCAAAGTAACTCAAAAGTCAAATCGCAAATAAATAGTAAATTATAAACCGTTAAATTGTAAATGAATATGGTTGAGTATCTGACTGCCAACATGTGGCAATTATGGGCTGTATTAGCCGTATTGGGCCTAATTCTCGAATTGACTTCAGGCGATTTCTTCATCATCTGTCTTGCCATCGGAGCAGCCGGAGCTGCGCTGATAGCACCCTTCGCCAACATCTACTGGCAGCTGGGCGTCTTCGCAGTCGTTTCGCTGTTCAGTCTGTTGATGGTACGTCCTCCCGTGCTACGCTACCTGCATCGCAACGATGAAAATCGTGTGAGCAATGCCGATGCCCTTTTGGGACGCAAGGGGCGTGTCAGCGAGACCATACCTGCCAGCGGCTTCGGTTACGTGGCCATAGACGGTGACCAGTGGAGGGCTGTTACTCCAGGCGACGAGGAGATATCCGTTGGCACACGAGTCAAGGTAATTGGGCGCGAAAGCATCATCATCACCGTAGAAAAGGACGAAGAAGCCCAATAACCTATAAGCAATAATTTATAACCAATCATAACTATAACCATTTAAACAAAAAAACTATGAGTACATTTATTTGTGTTTCGATTGCTGTTGTAATCTTAGTTGTTACTGTCCTAAAAAAAGCTGTGCTCATCATTCCACAGTCAGAGACAAAGATTATTGAACGCCTGGGTAAGTTCAGAACCATCTTAAAACCTGGCTTCAATATCATTTTCCCCTTCATCGACAATGGCAAGAACATTGTGGTTCTGAAGAACGGACGCTATGTTTATACCAGCACCATCGACCTGCGCGAACAGGTCTATGACTTCCCTAAGCAGAATGTGATTACGAAGGACAATATCCAGATGGAAATTGATGCTCTGCTCTACTTCCAAATCATGGACCCCTTCAAGGCCGCTTATGAAATCATCAACCTGCCCAACGCTATCGAGAAGCTGACGCAGACCACCCTGCGTAACATCATCGGCGAACTAGAGCTGGACGAGACACTGACCAGCCGTGATACCATCAACAACAAGCTGCGCCTCGTTCTGGACGATGCAACCGACAAGTGGGGCGTGAAGGTGAACCGCGTGGAACTGCAGGACATCACACCTCCAGCCAGCGTGCTCACAGCTATGGAGAAGCAGATGCAGGCCGAGCGTAACAAGCGTGCTCAAATCCTGACCTCCGAGGGTCAGAAGGCTGCCGAGATTCTGGCTTCCGAAGGTGAGCGCACAGCCATCGTGAACAAGGCCGAGGCAGCTAAGCAAGAGGCTATTCTACAGGCCGAAGGTGCAGCACAGGCTCGCATCCGTGTGGCAGAGGCAGAGGCAAAGGCCATCGAGCTCATCACCGAAGCCGTTGGCAAATCCACGAATCCCGCCAACTACCTCTTGGCTCAGAAGTACATCCAGATGATGCAGGAGCTGGCCGAAGGCGACAAGACTAAGACCGTATATCTGCCCTACGAAGCCACCAACCTGCTCGGCTCCATCGGCGGCATCAAGGACCTGTTCAAGACAGAATAGGAGAATAAGAAATTTAGAAAATAAGAGAATAAGAAAGAAGTGGCCTGACCTCCCCTGTGAAGTCAGGCCACTTCGCGTATTAAGTGAGCGGACGGAACGTGTGAAGTCGTGCAATTCGTGCTTTTGTATCCTTTTGTGACTTTTTCCTTTAGTTCTTCTTGGAATGCAAAGAAAAAAGCGTAACTTTGCAGACAGATTGCATGATATAACGGGATTATGACGGCAAAAGAGGAGGAAATAATCCGGAAGATAAAAGAAACAAGCCGGAAGGTGGTTCCGATTGACGGGCAAGTCTGGCTATACGGTTCCCGTGCCCGTGGCGATGCTCACGAAGGTTCGGACTGGGATATATTGATTCTTCTGAACAAGCCCAAGCTGGAGGCAAGTGACTACGATGTAACCTATCCTTTCCGGGAGCTTGGCTGGGACATTGGTGAAGAAATCAATCCTGCAATATATGCCAAGCAGCAATGGGACTCCTGGACTTTTCTTCCTTACTATAAGAATGTGGAACGAGAAAAATATGTATTGCAATGAGTTTGACGAATGACGAACGCACGACTCTTGTTTCACTGGAGCTTAAGAAAGCTCTCGAAACATACGAGGAGATAGAAGTCCTTGTCAGAGCCGACAAATGGAGCGGTGCTGCCAATCGTCTCTACTATGCGGTGTTCCATGCCATTAACGCACTGCTTATTCACGACGGTCATTCTGTGAACACCCACAAAGGCTCACATGCCATATTCAATCTCCATTATATCAAGACTGGCATTTTCCCGATTGAATACGGCCGCCTTTACAATCAACTGCAGACAATGCGTGAAGAAAGTGACTACAATTGTGTCTTTGAGGTTGAGCCGGAGGTACTGAAAGAAAGACTGGAGCCTGCACGAAATCTTATCAGCAAGATAAAGGAAATTTTAGAAGCATAGTATTCAACTTTCAATGTTCAATAAGATAACGCCTATGGCATAAATAAAAAGTAATTAGACATAATAGACAAAAAGCGTCCAACTTATATTCTTGTATTCCGAAATCGGCAAAATTTTTACGAAGAAGAAACAGAATTAGACACAAACCATCGTTTAGGCGTTGACCTTAGTATCGGCGTTCAAGTTTACAAAAGAATTGCTATTGGTTACAACATGAAGTTCACCGACCCTTCTTTAGAAAAGACACACTTTGCAAGAATTACAATCCTCTTTTAACTCAAATCGGTCATTAGACATTTGTGTCTATTGCGTTTCACAAATTAGGATAAACATGGATCACCAATTATGAGAAATTTATCATAATTAGTGGATGAATTTGTTACAATTTGTGTAATAGTCAGGTGCGAAGCACCTAATGACCGATTTGGGTTTATGAGAAGAGGTCGCCTTGTATGTAGCCGTCTTTTGAGGGCGTGAGGCTGCTTCGCCCAAGGTGTTTGTAGGCGAGTTCCGTCACTTCGCGGCCTCGTGGGGTGCGCTTGATGAAGCCCTCCTTGATGAGGAACGGCTCATAGACTTCTTCGACGGTGCCTGCGTCTTCGCCGACGGCGGTGGCGATGGTGCTGATGCCTACAGGACCGCCTTTGAACTTATCAATGATGGTGAGCAGTATCTTGTTGTCTATCTCGTCGAGGCCGTAGCGGTCGATGTTGAGGGCTTCGAGGGCGATGCGGGCAATGCCGAGGTCGATGCGGCCGTTGCCCTTGACCTGTGCAAAGTCGCGGACGCGGCGCAGCAAGGCGTTGGCTATTCGTGGCGTGCCACGGCTGCGGCTGGCTATCTCGCCGGCGGCTTCTGTGTCGATAGGCACGCCGAGGATGTCGCTGGAGCGCATGATGATTTTGCGGAGCGTCTCGGCATCGTAGTATTCCAGATGCATATTGATGCCAAAGCGTGCGCGAAGGGGAGCTGTGAGCAAGCCGCTACGGGTCGTGGCACCCACCAGCGTGAAGGGCGCAAGGTCAATCTGTATGCTGCGGGCCGACGGGCCTTTGTCTATCATGATGTCGATGCGGTAGTCCTCCATTGCGCTGTAGAGGTACTCCTCCACGATGGGCGAGAGGCGGTGTATCTCGTCGATGAAAAGCACATCGTTCGGCTCGAGGGATGTGAGGATGCCGGCAAGGTCGCCGGGCTTGTCGAGCACAGGGCCACTGGTGAGCTTGAAGCCCACGCCCAGCTCGTTGGCGATGATGTTGGAGAGGGTGGTCTTGCCCAGTCCGGGAGGGCCGTGCAGGAGCGTGTGGTCGAGGGGTTCGCCTCTGTACTTGGCTGCTTCCACGAAGATGCGCAGGTTCTCCACGACCTTTTGCTGTCCGCTGAAATCTTCGAAGCAAAGCGGCCGCAGGGCATTCTCGAAGTCCTTTTCCTTCTGCCGTCCTTCTTGTCTTATGTCGAAATTTTCCACTGTAAAATCAGTTCATAGTTCATAATTCATAGTTCATAGTTGTCTCCCCTCCTTGGGAGGGGCAGGGGGAGGCTTAGGGCCAAGTCTTCGGCTTGTTGCATCTCGGCTCTTTCCTCGTCTGTCTTGTCGCGGAGGCCGCAGAGGTGCAGCAGGCCGTGGATGATGATGCGGTGCAGCTCCTCGTCGAATGTCGCGCCGAACAGCTTGGCATTCGAGCGTACGGTGTCGAGGCTGATGTAGATGTCGCCGCTCAGGGCATCGCCCTCCGAGTAGTCGAAGCCGATGTGGTCGGTGTAGTAGTCGTGTCCGATGAAGCGACGGTTGATGTCGAGGATGGTTTCATCATCCACGAAGATGTAGCTGATGTCGCCTATTACCTTATTATATTTAGCCGCCACTTGCCTGACCCATGCCGAGACCTCTGTCTCGCTGATGTCGGGCATCGACACATTTATTGTATTATAGGTTATCATTCTTTTTAATTCATAATTCACAATTCATAATTCATAATTATTTCCTTCGCCAAGACTTAGGGCGTAGCCTAATTATGAATTATGAATTGTGAATTATGAATTGCTTTAAGGTTTTTGCAGCAGTTCTACTGCCTTCTTGACCACATCGTCGTTCTCGTAGATGATGGCGAAGTATTCGCTCATGTCCCAGAGGTCGCGTGCCACAAGTCCCTTGATGATGAGGCGGATGTTGTCGGTTGCTTTCTGTCGCTCTTCATCATCCTTCGGACGGATGTCCTGCTTCTCGCCTTCGGCAAAGATGCCGTCGATAACTTCTTGCGGCACCTGGAACTCTTCCTTGAACAGCTGGAAAGAAGGATAGATTTGCTTCAGGTCCTCGCGGTTCTTGTCCATGTAGTGGAGGTTGGCATTGATGATGATGCTCTTGGCGGACAGCTCGCGGTAGCACTTGGCATAGCGTGTGGTGTCGAGGGGTACGAAGCAGTCGGGCATGATGCCGCCGCCGCCATAGACGGTGCGTCCCTTGCGGAGCGTCTGGTAGCGCAGCGAGTCGGGGAAGTGGATGCTGTCCTCGTTGGTCAGCTCGCCCTTGTTGTAGCGGTTGATGACATCCTTGGCATAGTCAAGCATTTTCCCTTTTTCGTAGGGCTTCTGGATGCTGCGTCCGCTGGGCGTGTAGTAGCGAGCCGTAGTGAGGCGTATCATGCTGCCGTCCAACATGTTGAACGGACGCTGCACCAAACCCTTGCCAAATGAGCGGCGACCAACCACGATGCCTCTGTCTTGGTCTTGGATTGCGCCGGAGAGTATCTCGGCAGCCGATGCGCTGTACTCGTCGATGAGCACCGCTACCCTACCCTCTTGGAAGGCACTGCCGCCGGTGCTGCGGAACTCCTGGCTTGGCACACTGCGTCCCTTGGTATAGACAATCATGTCGCCCTTGGGCAGGAACTCGCTGGCGATGTCAGCTGCAGCCTGGAGGTAGCCGCCCGAATTCTGCTGGAGGTCGATGATGAGGTCCTTCATGCCTTCCTCCTTGAGCTTCTTGATGGCGCTGACCACCTCGTCGTGCGTCGTCTGGGCGAAGTTGTTGAAGCGGATGAGGCCGATGGTTGGCGTCACCATGTAGGCGGCATCCACCGAGTTGACGGGAATCTTGTCGCGAGTGACGTTGAAGCGCAACGTGTCCTTGATGCCGCGCCTCACCACGCCGAGGCGTGCAATGGTACCCTTCGGCCCTCGCAGCCGTAGCATGATTTCCTCCTTACTCATCTTCACACCGGCGATGGCGGTGTCTCCCACGCTGACGATGCGGTCGCCGGCCAGGATGCCGACGCGCTCGCTGGGTCCCTTCGGCACAGGCTGGATGACGAGCAGCGTGTCCTCCAGCATGTTGAACTGCACGCCGATGCCCTCGAACGAGCCTTCCAACGGCTCGGTGAACTTCTTCGTGTCCTTTGCGTTGGTGTAGGCTGAGTGCGGGTCGAGCTTCGACAAGATGCCGCAGATGGCATCCTCCACAAGCTTCTTGCTGTCCACGCTATCGACGTAGAAGTTGTTAATCATCACGCTTGCCATCATGAGTTTCTGCATGTTCCGCTCCAGATCGTTGGCAGGTTCGTTATTTGCCGGCGTATTGCCGAACCGAAGCTGTGCCGACAAGCTCATACTCGTGAGTAAAGCTGCGACTACAAAGGTAATTTTCTTCATGTTTGTTTGTTTATTCTTTGCTTTATGACTGCAAAGGTACAAATATAATTTGGAATAATGATACTTAGAGGTAATTAGTTTTAACAGGTGATTATGTTATAAAAGAATTGAGAACGAATCGTATTCCAATTTCTTTAGTTCACCTATTTCTGTGACATCACTATCATCAATTGTTCCATCATGGTTGATATCTTCAATTATGACATCGCCGCCTTGAATTTGGTTACGTTCGGCAGGGGGACATCGACATCGTTATTGTTAGAACACGCAAGTAATCCAAACAATAACACAATACTATAAATGTACTTCATGTATAAATGTATGTTTGTACGGTGAGTATTTGTTAGCTAAAATACTTAACTAGTGAATGTAGGTTATCTATTTCAAACTTTATTAGTGTCATTGTTTTGTGGCTTAAGTCTTTTTGCTTTAGATGATTACATCGAAACATGACCTCTGAGAATCGTTTCTTTTCGTCCGCCCTACCCTTTGGCCGTAAACAAACGATTCTCAAAGGGTCAAATGTTCCGTTCATTCGCACCATGTTGTTCTTCTCACCTTTTTACCTTTTCAATTTTTCACCTTTTAGAAGAACTTCACTTCCTCCCCTACTACTTCACTCAGCAAGAGGTTGGCAAGACGGCTTGTGCCGAGACGGAGCCATTGGTTGGTGAGCCACTTCTCGCCAAGCACTTCCTTGACGATGGTGTAATAGACGAGCGCATCATGAACGGTGTTCAACCCGCCGGCAGGTTTGAAGCCAATCTGTATGCCGGTCTTGTCATAGTATTCCTTGATGGCTTGGCACATGACGTATGCTGCCTCGGGTGTTGCAGCGGGTTTCTCCTTGCCAGTGCTCGTCTTGATGTAGTCGGCTCCGGCATACATGGCGAGGAGGCTGGCTTTCTTGATGTCGGAGGCACTTGGCAAGAGGCCAGTCTCGAGGATGACCTTCATCTTCCGTTCGCCGCAAATCGCCTTCAATTCGCTGATTTCATCGATAACAGTGTCGTAATCACCGCTTAGGAACTTGCCGACACTCATCACGATGTCAATCTCTGTGGCACCATCCTTCAAGGCCAACGCCGTCTCCACGGTCTTTATTTCAATCAATGCCTGCGACGAAGGGAAGCTTCCGCTCACGCAAGCCACTTCAACGCCTTCTACTTCAAGGCTTTGGCTCACAATCTTTGCGTAGCAGGGATAGACGCATATCGTAGCTACATGCGGCAGTTCGGGATATGCGTCCTCGAACTTGTTGACCTTTTCCGTGAAGGCCAGCACGCTCTCCTCGCTGTCGGTTGTCTTCAGGGTGGTCAACTCCACGCTGCCCATGAGGAACTTCTTTACTTCGAGCGTGTCATTCTCAGGCATTTTTTTCTCGATGAGTTCTGCCACTTTTGCTGCTACATCGCTGTCCTTGATGTCCGTTTTGTACTGCTCGAGCATCTGCTCGTACTTGCTTCTTTCGATTGTTTCCATATTATTTTAGTTTTGTGTTGTTTTTGTGTCTGTCCTTATCGCGACGGGTTTTCTTCTCGAAGCTTGCTTCAAGTGCCTTTGTTAAATCCACTCCTGTCTGGTTCGCAAGGCAAATAAGCACCCAAAGGATGTCTGCCATTTCCTCCGCAGGGTCTTGATTTTCACCCTCTTTGAACGATTGCTCCCCATATTTACGCGCCATGATGCGTGCCAACTCCCCTACTTCTTCTGTGAGCACCGCCATATTGGTCAGCTCGTTGAAGTAGCGGACACCATAGGTCTTAATCCACTGATCTACTTTCTCTTGTGCTTCTTGTATCGTCATCTTTTTGGTGTGAATCACGTACTATTGCAACAGTTCCACCAATTTTATTAATATAATAGTCCATTAATTTTTTATTAT
>JAFXVN010000077.1 GCA_017524545.1 Bacteroidaceae bacterium | reverse complement strand
GAGCGCAAGAAGAGCAAGATGAGTTTCTACCTCGACCACAAGCCCACCCGTCAGGAGGAAAAGGAGATTGAACGCCAGATGCAACAGCTCATCGATGACGACCTGCTCGTTACCTTCGAGTTCGTGTCGCGCGACGAACTGCCCCCCGAGGTCAGCGCCGACCGCCTGCCCCAGGATGCTTCCGACACCATCCGTCTGGTTCGCATTGGCGACTACGACGTCTGTCCTTGCATAGGGCGCCACGTCCGCTCCACCGCCCAGATAGGTCGCTTCGAAATGCTCGGCACTAACTGGGATGAACACGAACATTCCTTTCGCGTCCGATTCAAGATTGTACAGTAAACCACAACGGCAGGCCTCAACACATAGAGTAGCCTGCCGTTATTTATAAGACATATTTTGAGTTCACACCCCCTTTTTGTCCGACTTTCAAGCACTTGTCGCAACATCTTTTGAAGAAAATGGGGTGAAAAAGTTGATAGATGCGGGAAAAAGCTATACCTTTGCACCGTCAGAACGACAAAACAACAATTTGAAGTATAACAATAAAAAAATAAGAACGATGAAAAAGAATGTATTTGTATTAGCACTTTTCTGCATCGTGTCAATGATGGCTAACGCCGAGGTTGCAAAGTATTGTATGAGCTACGACGATTTCGTGGCGGGTAATTGGAAATCCGTTGACGAACTGACTGCCGGACGCACTCAACAGGTTTGTCAGATGAAGACCGGCGACCACTGCGTGTATTTCAAGACCGGCGACAAGCAGAGCGACGAAGTGCTGAAGAAAGAGGCTTTTGCCGTCATGTATGGCCAGCAGCTGTTTGTAAACTGCCGCAACCTGCGATACAAGGATGTCAGCCTTGAGACCTCGAAATATGTTCAGGCCGTTCGCTACGACAAGGATAAGCTTTGCATCCTGGCATATCGTACTGACGGATTGACGGCACTGGCCAGCGTTGGTACACTTGTTGGCGGCGTCTTAGTAGACAACACAGCTTTAAGTCTTACCCTACTCGGCACATCTGTAGGCTGCGACATTGTCAACGGCAAGCTGAGCGACTTCGCCTGCTTCCTGGTTGACAGCGGCGCCAACGAGAAAAGCAAGACTGCCATTACCCGCATCAACGACGATTTTATGGAGCAACTGCTGGCCAACGACGCCCCTCTGTTGGAAAGATACAAGTCTGTTAAGGCCAAGCACAACCGCCAGTCGGCTGCCAACATCCTCCCCATTCTGATGGAGAAAGGACTTGTGGAATCGGCAGCGAATTAAACAAGAAATCAGAAAAACATTTAACGGCAGGGGCCTGAATGTGGGAGCCTGCCGTTGTTGCTTGTTTTAACAAACTGTCATCTGTCATTTGTCATTCTTTCGCCTTTACCTTCTTGTACTTGCCGCCTGGCATGTCTTCAAGGTAGCCGCGCGATTTCCACTGCGAGAGCGTGTTCTTAATCTTTTTCTCGTCGTTGCCCTTGCCCTCGGCGGTATATACGCGTACCATTTCGTCAAAGGTAAACACACCCTGCTCGTCGGTGTTAATCTTGTCCAGCAGACTTTGTGGACCACGCGTAACCAGCTTGACACTTTCGGTAGCCTCGCGGATATCATCAGCGAAGAGCTTGTATTTGAGGTACAAATCCACTTGCATCGACCAGCGGCAAAAGTACTCAATCTCGGGTTCCCAGACCATTCCGTTGGCCACATAGATGAGGCAGGCACGTCGGAAGGCTGCTACAAGGCTGCGGTGTGAGAGCGTGTCGAGCACACGGTCCTGTGTCTTCGACGTAAACTCGTCAATCTCGGCTTTCAACTTCTCAGCCATCTTCTGGGCCTGCTTGCAGACAATGACTCCCGTAGCCTTCTTCAGGTTCTCGATGTAGGGACGGATAGACTCGTCGTACTTCTTATCGTAGCTGCCGAAGACGGGTATGGGCGCACCAATTTCAACGGTCGGGATACCGCCTAAGGTGAGACGTGAAACGGGGCCTTCACCGTGGATGTATCTAAAGTACTTTTTAAGCTTGGGCTCTGTTGTGTCAGCCACATAGTTGAGCCTAAGACAGCCGTCGGCATTAATTGATTGGGCACCTACGCAGTCCTGTCCGAAGTCGTTGTCCTCATCGTCTACGAGCTTCATCAACGAGAACGAATTAGCACGACCTTTGGCACCCTCCAGACGGTCCCAGTCCTCCAGCTCGTTCAGCTTCAGGAACAGAAAGGCATTTTGGGCATCCTCCATAGCCTGACCCAGACGAGGACGTGTAATGTCGGGGAACAACCAGCGGATGTCCAGATCGTCTGGACGTTTGGGCTTCTCTTCGTCCTGACGGGCACGGTTGTACCTGTCGTTGAATTCCTTCAGACGGCGACGGTCGCGCTTCGAAGTTTCCTTCACCTCGGCCAGAATGTGCTTGATGGGTAGCGTGATACACTCCTTTCCACCACCTTCCTTGGCCACCAGCAGACAATTCATGCGGAGCTCACGGGTACGTCCGTCGATATAGACGAAGCTCAAGCCGCGCGGATAGATGGAGTAAGCCACAGGGATGGTCTGTGCCACAGTACCCTTCAGCAGGTCGGGTGTCTGCGAGATGGTGGTCTCAACCATCTTGGGCAACCGCGAGGGCAATGGTGGCAGCTGTTCGCTGGCAAACACCTCGGCCCACGACAGGGGCGTGAAATTCTGTACTTGCTTCTTCGTGGAAGCGTTCTTCTTTTCAATGGCCTTTTTGGCCTTCTTTTTTACTTTCCCTTCAGCACGTTCATCGCAGCCGAGTGAATCCGCTCCATCCGCTTGTTCTCCCTCTCCTCGGCTTTCGTCCACCCGTACTTCTCGGCAATGATGTTCGCAGCCGTCTTCGCACGCTCCTTGCATTTGTGCGTGTCCTGCATCTCACCGTCCATCGTCAGGCGGTTGGCCACAATGTGTACATGAGGCTTGCCCGTGTCAAAGTGTACAGTGGCTACATACTGGCTGTTGGCCAGCATAGTGTGTTTGCCGCTCACCTTCACCTTGGGCTGTCCCGTCCTCTTGTCGATGAAAGGTCTGCCGTCCTTGTCCTTCATCGTCTCCCGCTTGTAATCGGTAGCGTCCAGCACCTGAACGCAGTCTTTGCAGAATCTGTCCCACTGCGCCATCGTCCAGTTCCGGCAGACCTCCGGCGGCGGACACAGCTCGATGCGCCAGAACGGCTTATCCACCTTATGCCTAGATGTGGCTAACAGTAGCTGCATATCCATCAGCACGGCCACGGGCGAGTACGGCTTGCCCGTCATCGGGTTCAGTTCGATGTTGTTGGCAGCGAGGAAGGAGGACAAGCCGGTCTTCCTCGCCTTCTCCTTGTCGAGCACATAGTTGATAGCGTTGGCAGCATGCGTCCCGTCTATCGTTGACATCTTGATCACCATAGGTTAACCCACATTATCAGAGACCTTATCCTTTATATTGTCCAAGAACTCCAAAGCAGTAATGAGATATTCTCGCCACCACTCGTAGCTCTTGCCACTGATGACGGCCTTCATGCGCTCTTCGGGCGACTTGTTCTTGAACTCCGCCACCATCGCAATGAACTGAAACTCTACATCGCCACGTGACTTCTTCAGGTTCCTGAGCAGGTCCAGTTCTTCTTCGGTAAACGCTGCACGGGGATGCTTGCCGCTCAGGAGCGTCGTACAATACTGCGAAAG
>JAFXVN010000076.1 GCA_017524545.1 Bacteroidaceae bacterium | reverse complement strand
TCATCCACGTCAGCGAGATGTATTGGAGCCAGCACCTGCGCAGCGCACGGGACTTCATGAAGGTGGGCGACGAGGTGGAGGCAGTCATCCTCACACTCGACCGCGAGGAGCGCAAGATGTCCCTTGGCATCAAGCAGCTTAAGGACGACCCCTGGGAGAACATCGAGGAGAAGTATCCCGTCGGCAGCAAGCACACCGCCAAGGTGCGCAACTTCACCAACTTCGGCATCTTCGTCGAGATTGAGGAAGGCGTTGACGGACTCATCCACATCAGCGACCTCAGCTGGACCAAGAAGATTAAGCACCCCAACGAGTTCACTCAGATTGGTGCCGAAATCGAGGTTTGCGTGCTCGAGATTGACAAGGCCAACCGCCGTCTCTCTCTCGGCCACAAGCAGCTCGAGGAGAATCCTTGGGACGTATTCGAGACCGTCTTCACACTCGACAGCATCCACGAGGGTACCATCGTCGAGATGCTCGACAAGGGTGCAGTCGTTCAGCTCGAGTACGGCGTGGAAGGCTTTGCCACTCCCAAGCACCTCGTCAAGGAGGATGGCTCACAGGCTCAGAAGGGCGAGAAGCTGCAGTTCAAGGTGATTGAGTTCAACAAGGACAGCAAGCGCATCATCCTCTCCCACAGCCGCATCTACGAGGACGTTCAGCGTGCCGAGGCCCGCGAAGCTCGCGAGGCAAAGAAGGCTACCCGCAAGGCAGCTGCTCCGAAGGAAGAGGCTCCCGTAGTCCAGAACCAGGCTGCCAGCACCACGCTCGGCGACCTCGACGCTCTGGCAGAGCTGAAGGCTAAGATGAAGGCAGGGGAGGAGTAATCCCTTCAATTCACAATTCACAATTCACAATTCATAATTCTGGAGTGAACAACTTTCGGGGTTATGGGTTGTGAATTTTTTAGTTATGCACAATGGAATTTGAACTGAACATCCTGGGGTGCGGCTCTGCCAAGCCCACCACGCGCCACCAGCCCACCTCGCAGATACTCAACGTGCGGGGCAAATACTTCCTGATTGACTGCGGCGAGGGGATGCAGACGCAGATGCAGCTGATGGGGCTTTCGATGGCGAACATCGGCCATGTCTTCATCAGCCACAATCACGGCGACCATGTCTTCGGCCTGCCCGGACTGATAGGCACGATGGATTTGCTCGGACGGACGGCCGAGCTGCACATCCATGCGCCGCAACAGGTGGGCGAACTGCTCGACTTCCTCGTGCGCACCTACTATGCCGACATCGGCTACAAGGTCTTGTTCCATCCCGTTGACACGCGCCAGCATACACTCATTTACGAAGACCGCAGCATCACAGTCCATAGCATCCCGCTGGAGCACCGTGTGCCTTCCGCAGGCTTCCTGTTCCGCGAGAAACCGGGGCTGCCGCATATCCGGCGAGAGATGATAGATGCCTTCCAGATACCTGTCAGCCAGATAAACAACATCAAGGCGGGCGCATCCTGGACGACAGAGGACGGGACAGTCATCTCCCACGAACGCCTGACCACCCCTGCCACACCGCCACGCTCATACGCCTATTGCTCCGACACCATCTATCTGCCCGAGCTGAAGGAGATTCTTCAAGGTGTCAACCTCCTTTACCACGAGGCAACCTATTTCCATGAACGCGCTCTTCGTGCAGAACAGACACGCCACTCCACAGCCCTCCAAGCAGCCACTCTTGCCCGTGACGCTGGGGTAGGGCAGCTCTGCATCGGACATTTCAGCGCCTCCATCAAGGACGAAACCGCCCTCCTGCGCGAAGCGAAAAGCGTCTTCCCCAATACCGTCCTTGCAAAGGAAGGATTGGTTATCAGCATTTAACACATCATATACATCAACATCACCATGAAAACAACCCGAATACACGCTCTGCTCATCACACTTCTTTTCACCATAGCAGCATGGGCGCAAACGAATCCCTACGGCATCTATCCCGTTCCGCACCAGACGCAGACCACCGACCAGTCTGCCTTCGTCGCAGAAACTGTGAACATCATTGCCGAGAACGGCATCGATGACTACACACGCGAGCGTGCCACCCAAGTGCTCGAGGAACATGGCAAGACAGCGGTCTTTGTGGAAGAGCCGCTTCAGGGACAATCCCTCCTTCGCCTCGGCGTGCAGGGCAGTCTCTCTGCTCCGAACCAGTACGACCGGCACTTCGTTTCCATACAAAGGCAGGAGGGGACGGAGCTGGCAGAAATCCTCATCGTAGGCGAGAACACCGATGCCGCTTTCTACGGCTTGGCTTCCTTGGAACAAATCCTCGATGCGAATGCCGACACCTTGGTTTGCGGCGAGATTCAGGACTATGCCGACGTGAAAAACCGTGGCATCATCGAGGGTTACTATGGCGTGCCCTATAGTGCCGAGGTGACAAAAGACCTCTTCCGCTTCATGGCCCGCTATAAATTAAATATGTATATGTATGGCGCCAAGAGCGACCCCTACCACTCGCAGAAATGGGACCAGGCCTATCCGACAAGCATCACGGCAGAGCAGCGACGGCTGGGCTATCTTTCCCAAAGTATGCTCCGCGACATCACGAAGGTGGCACACCAGTGCAAAGTCAACTTCATCTGGGCTATCCATCCCGGCTCGGCTTTCACCAACGCCAGCAACACCACCGTCGTCTCGAAAATCATGACGAAGTTCCAGAACATGTACAGGCTCGGCGTGCGGCAGTTCGGAATCTGTGTGGACGACGTGGGCATACCGACAGACGATGCCATCCTGCAGCTTAATGCCGACAGGATAACGGAGGTGCAGAACCACATCGACCAGAGGTGGAACAAAGAGGGAGCCGCACCAGCCGACACGGTGAAGCCCCTGAACGTCGTGCCGCAGGTCTATAACTTCAACCAATCCACCGAAGAGAACCGCCAGAAGTTCTACAACGCCCTGCGCAGCACTCCGGCAAAAGTGGATATCCACATCACAGGAACGAGGACATGGTCGGTGCCCAACACGAGCGACCTGCAAAAGGGCAAGAACTACCTCGGCCGCAAAGTAGCATGGTGGTGGAACTATCCCTGCAACGACCAGGACGTGACAAAGCTCTTCCCGCTCGACACCTATTCCAACTTCAATGTGCACCCGCGCATCAGCGGCTCCGCACGCCTCGAAGCCAACCTGCAGGATGCCATGACCATCATCATCAATCCCATGCAGCAGGGCGAGGTGTCGAAGATTGCCCTGTTCAGCGTCGGCAACTACACCTGGAACACCGCTGCCTTCGACAACATGGCATCTTGGGAAGCTGCTCTGCCAGCCGTGGTGGGACAGGAACATGCCGCTGCCCTGCGCCGCCTGGCTCCCTATCTGTGCTACTTCGATGCCTCGGCTTTCAGCACGCTTGCCACGCGCTTCAAGACGGCACTGGGCAAAGGCAATGCGCCGACAGAGGCGATGCAGACGGAGATTCAGGACATCTTGGCTGCCTGCCAAGACCTGCACACGATGGAAACATCCGACACCGAAAGCGACCAACTCTTCTACAAGGATGTCCGCCCCTGGCTCTTGAAGCTGGAGGCAATGGCGCAGGAGATTGCCAAGCTCTCGGAGATGGTCGTTCGGGAAAACGACGATGCCAAGTGGGAGGGCTTCGTGAAGGAGATGAACGATGTGGACGCGCTCGGCACGGACTCCCGATTTGCCTACGACATCCTGACGGGCATGGGCAGCAGCATACGCCTCTCCACCCGATACGCAGAGCCTGCACAGGAGGCAATGATGCCCTTCGTGGAATGGTTCTCGGAGAACGCACTTGGCATAGAGTATTTCACCAACCTCAACGACACAAAAGCCAGCCTCGTGGGTAGCCGTGAGGACATGAGCGGCACCGCCTACTATCTCACCACCTCCGGCTCTGCCTACATCAAGCTGTCCGCCCCCGTCGTGATGAAGCAGGGCGACTATGTGGGCATATCCCTTCCCGATGCCACGCGCTTGGAGGACATTGCCGTGGCAGACACGCTTTGGGAACACTACGAAGTGCTCTGGTCGGCCAACGGCAAGCTATGGACGGATTTGCAGAGGGACGCGCCGCTCCCCGCAGAGCACATCAAATATGTTGTCTTCCTGAATGCCTCCGGCGAAGAGCGCGTGCTGGCACTTTCCAAAACGGAGTTCTCCCTCACTCTGCCTGTGAAGCTGAAGCCGCAATCCGCCACCACACCGCAATGCAGCGCAGGCTTCTATGACGGCCACACGGAGAAATACATCATCGACGGCGACTACTCGACATGGACCTGCATCCGGCGCAATCAGGAGGACGGGGATGCCTATACCGTGAGGCTCCGTAAGTCTGTGCCTATCAACGATGTGCGCATCTGCATGGGGACGGTCAACGGCGACTACATGACGGCTGGCCTCGTGCAACTCTCCGAGGACGGCAACACATGGGAAAGCATTCCCATCATGGGCACCACAGACACCAACTACACGCTCACGAACGAGCACAACGTGGTATATAACGACGAGATGACCTATTGCGATTTCGACGGACAGGGAAAGACAGCCCGATATGTCCGCCTCTATCTCTCCACGCCCAACACATCGAACTGGCTCCGCCTCTACGAGATTGAGGTGAACGGACGGCTCTTCGACGAAGCCCACCAAGGTCTTGCCGTCGATGCCGCTGGCCTCACAATTCCAGAGCTGGCAGATGCCGACGGTGCCACCGGCTACGCTCCCAAATCTACGAACAAGCCTGGCGAAGTGCTCTGGAACCTGCGCTCGCAGCAATGTGCCAAGGCACTCACCGTGTATCAGGATGGCGGGAAGCAAACCGATGCAAAGGTCAGCGTCACGACCGACGGCGAGGAATGGAACGAGCTTGGAAGCTTGGCAGGCTATGTCGCCCGCTTCGACCTCACCGCCCATCCCTTTGCCATAGCCGCAAAGATAAGCTGGACATCAAAAGCCCCGCTCCTCTACGAGATTACCGAGGAAACAGATACCGCCACAGCCGATGTCACAAGCATAGGGAAGTGCTCGAAATACTCAAAGCATTCAGAACACTCTGATTCTTCCGAAGCTTGGTATGACCTCAGCGGACGTAAAGTCAAAGGTTGCAAATTGTCCTCTGGCATCTATATCCACAACGGCAAGAAAGAAATCATCCGATAGCTATATCATATATTTTTTCTCTTTTCA
This sequence comes from Bacteroidaceae bacterium, assembly GCA_017524545.1. Lineage (GTDB taxonomy): Bacteria > Bacteroidota > Bacteroidia > Bacteroidales > Bacteroidaceae > Physcousia. The sequence goes on along the minus strand of JAFXVN010000076.1, from coordinate 90,208 downwards.
CTTTTCACTTTTCACTTTTTGTCGTACCTTTGCACAGACAAACACTATAATAAGACGAACATGAAGACCATCGCAAAGACCATACTTGCCTGTTTTTTCCTGCAGGCTATAGTCCTCGCCACTGACGGCGCTAAGGCATCGGCTCAAGCTCTTTACACCAATCCAGACACCATCCAAGCTTACTTGAAAGACCGCATCAAGGAGGTGAAGGACTCCCTGAAGGAGACACGAAACCAGCTCAAGGCAGAGGAGAAAACCCTGCGCACACTCAACCGCGACCTTGAGAAATCCCGTACTCAGGCACAAAGGGACAAGGTGAAGCTGAAGGAGGCAAAGCGCAAGGGCAAGTTCTACCAGGTGAAGCCCTACATCCCCGTAGAGCTGCAAGGCGACGTGGAGGCGAAGATTAAAGCTGCACGAGAAGCAAAGGAAGCCAAGAAGCGGGAAATCAAGCAGAAAGAAGCTGAAAAGAAAGCTGCCGAGAAAGCTGCAAAGGAAGAAAAGAAACAGCAGGAGAAGGAAGCCAAGGCTCTGGAAAAGGAGCAACTGAAAGCTTCTGCAAGGAATCAGGCAAAGCGTGCCAAGGAGAAAAAGGCCGAGGCAAAGAAGGACGCTGAAAACGCTCCCGAAGGGGAGGAAAACAAAGAGGAGCCTGCAAAAGAAGAGAAGCCTGCCGTCAAGGACAAGGCACCTATAGCTCAGGACAAAGCACCTGTAGCCAAGGACAAGGCACCTGTAGCCAAGGACAAGACACCAGCCGCGCCGCCGGTTGTGACGCCTCCTGCCAAAGAGAAAGCCGACCCGAAGAAGTCCCCCAAGGTAGAGAAGCCCGAGAAGCCCGAGAAAACGGAAGCTGAGTTGGAGAAGGAAGCCGAGGCAAAGGAGAAAGAAAAGCAGGCTGCGGTGAAAGCTGCCGTGAAGGATGCTGAAAAGAAGGCAAAGGAAGCCGAGCAGCGCGCCAAAGAGTCTGAAGCCAAGGCTAAGGAAAAAGAGAAGGAGGTAACAGCCTCTCCGGCATCTTCGGAAGAGGTGGAAAAGGAGTCTGAGGAAAGCAAGGAAGGCGAAGAAGAGGCAAAGTCCAAACGCCGCAAATACAGCGTCCGCGCCCAACGCCAAAAATAACCCATCAAATACCACACGACTATGGCACTTATCATTCCCCGCATCGCGCAACCCGTATCGGCCGCTGCCGACATCCCCGCCAGACTGAAAGCCGCAGGCATTTCCTATACTCCGGTCAGCCATGTCAACTGGCCCGAGGCATTCCCCTACAAACCCAAAGTGGAGTTCGCTGCTGCCCATGCGGGCGATGCCCTGCTGCTGCACTATCGCGTTGAGGAGCAGAGCGTCCGCGCCGTAGCTTGTCAGGACCACGAGCACATCTGGGAGGATGCCTGTGCAGAATTTTTCATCATGCCAGCAGCCGACGGCATCTACTACAACATAGAATGCAACTGCACGGGAAAGCTCCTTGTCGCTGCTGGGAAGAATCGTCACGAACGCACACCAGCTCCCATGCAGACCATGCAGAGCATCGACCGCTGGGCATCGCTCGGCACAGAGCCTTTCGACACCCGCACGGAGCCGACGAAATGGGAACTTGCCCTTCGCCTGCCAGTCAGCACTTTCTTCCTGCATAAGCTCGACAGCTTCGAGGGTCTGAGAGCCACGGGCAATGTCTATAAATGCGGCGACTGTCTGCCTGTGCCGCACTTCATCAGTTGGAACCCCATCCAGACCGAGAATCCCGACTTCCATCGCCCCGAGTTCTTCGGACAAATGCTGTTTGAATGAGGCTCAAACAACGTGTGCTTGCCACAATGAAGTCGAGGGACGTGGAGAGCGACTTCGAGCTTTACGTCACCCGCACCCCTGGCTATCTGTGGGCTATGCTCTTCCAGCGTCTGCATGTGCATCCCATTGCCGTCACGCTTATGGGAATCGTCATCGGTGCGGCATCCGCCATCTTCTTTTATTACGACGACCTGCGCCTCAACCTCATTGGCATGTTGATGCTCATTTGGGCAAACTGGTACGACTGTGCCGACGGACAACTGGCACGCATGACGGGGCAGAGGACGTTGATAGGGCGCATCCTCGACGGCTTTGCCGGCGACGTCTGGTTCTTCTTCATCTATCTTGCCATCCTTCTGCGCCTCTGGCCGGAATGGGGCATCGGCATCTTCCTTCTGGAAGCTTGGGCTGGCCTCTATTGCCATACCCGCCAATGCGCTCTCGGCGACTACTATCGCAACATCCACCTCTGGGCTGTCTATGGGCGGGAGGGCAGCGAGTTGGACAGCAGCGACAGGCAGCGGCAGAAGATGCAAAGCCTCCGCTGGGACAGCAAGGACTGGTTCGAGAAGCTTTACCTCTTCTTCTACACCCGCTACACACGTTCGCAGGAACAGCAGACGCCAGCGTTTCAGCGGCTACGCCCATTGTTCGAGAAGCTGCCGCTCAACGACCCTCTTCGGGAGCAGTTCCGCAGGGAAAGCCTTCCCATCATGCCCCTGAGCAACATCATCACTTTCGACACACGCATCATCGTCCTCTTCCTTTCCCTCGCAGCAGGGCTTCCCTGGATATACTTCATCTTCGAGGCAACGGTGCTCGAAGCCGTGCGCTACTATGCACGCCACCGCCACGAGGCTTTCTGCCACAGATTCTACCAAACGCTTTCAGCCGCATGAAACAGAGTCGCAACATAGCCCTGATACTGGCAGGAGGGACAGGCCGACGGATGCACGCCGTAATGCCCAAGCAGTTTATGGAAATAGACGGCGAAACGGTTGTCCTGCACACCATGCGAGCTTTCCAGCAGCATCCGCTCATCCATGAAATCTACCTCGTCTGTATGCCAGAATGGAACGACTTTGTGCGTGGCGAGGCAGAGAAGGGCGGAATCAGCAAACTTAGCGGCATCGTTGCCGCAGGCGAGAGCAGCTATGCTTCTGCCTGCCTCGGCATCGCACACCTGTCGGAGAACATAACCGACCCCGATGCCATCGTCCTTGTGCACGATGTCGCACGGCCACTCATCACGCAGGACATCATCAGCCGAAACATCGCGGTCTGCCTGACGCACGGCAATGCCATAACAGCCCTGCAAAGCCATGAGGCATACCTCGTAACCTCAGACGGCAGCTCGGCACACGGCGTAATGCCACGCGAGGGGCTGATGCGTGCACAGACACCCCACACCTTCCCCCTCGCCACTCTACAGCAGATGGTTCAGCTCGCACAGGAGCGCGGCATCAAGGAGTCGCAGTCCATCTTCACACTGGCAGGCGAACTCGGCATCTTACCCCTTCACATCGCACAAGGCGACCTGCGCAACTTCAAGATAACGGAGCAGTCCGACATCCTCATCTACCGCGCCTTAAAGTCACTGGAGGATTGAAGATTGAGGCGGTAGCAAATTATTCACTTTTCACTATTCGCTTTTCACTTAGTAATGATTTATTACTTCTCAGGCACAGGCAACAGCCTGCACGTTGCCCGGCATCTGGCCGAAGCTCTTGGCGAACAGCTTTGCCCAATAGCACCCCTTCTCACCCAAGGAAAGAGCTTTCCAGATGCAAATCCCCCCTCCTTCTCAGGCGAGGGGATGGGGGAAGGGGCTATTGGCCTTGTCTTCCCTGTCTATGCCTGGGGCATTCCGAATGTCGTCGAGCAGTTCGTCCGCAATTGTATAGCCTCCCTCCTCGGGGGGAGGTTGGAGGGGGGCTACCTCTATGCCATAATGACCTGCGGCGATGATATGGGCTATGCCGACAAAGTGCTGGACAAAGCCCTGTTTGCAGCATGTGGCAGGAAGCTCGACGCAGCTTTCTCCGTGCAGATGCCCAACGTCTATGTCTGTCTGCCCGGCTTTGATGTGGATAGCGATGAGGTGTGCAAAGAGAAGCTGGCGAAGGAAGAAGCCGCCGTGAAAGAAATCGCCGCCCTTGTGTCTGAGAGGAAGACCGTCCGCCGCCTGAAACGTGGTCTTTTCCCTTTGACAAAGACCTACATCATCCGTCCTTTGTTCAACCGTTACCTCGTGACGGACAAGTACTTCCATGTCGATGCTTCACGTTGCATTTCATGTGGCAAGTGCAGCAAGGCATGTCCTGTCGGTAATATAATGAAGACCCCGCCTCACTGGCAATCGCACTGCACCGGCTGCCTGGCCTGCTACCATGCCTGCCCCTACCACGCCATCAACTTCGGCAACATGACACAAAAGAAAGGTCAGTATTTATTCCTCAAAAGCTCCTTGATGTCCTCCATCATCTTCCCTAATTCCGAGAATGAATAGTCGCGCTCGCCCTTTTCATGCGCTGCCGCAGAAGCATTCGCATTCTTAATGGCATCATCCAAGCTACCTCCTTTGCTTTGGAAATAATCATGCAGCGGATGCCGGGCGAAAATCGTTCTCTCTTCTCGTATTCGCAATACTTGAAATCCCCCGTAGTCACATGTGGGTTCAGAAACCCGTAGTGGCTCAAAACAAAAGGGGCTGTGTCAGAACACAGCCCCTTTTTGTCTGTAACGGCTTGATGCCAAAGTGGGCGGGCATTGTCGCGGGATGTTACTCGAACATCCTTTTGAACTTCTGGAAGAAGCTTGCCTTGGCAGTGGCTCCTGGTTTCATGTTGTCGCTGGTGCGGAGCTTCTCAATGGCTTCTTTCTCGTCGCGGGAAAGGTTCTCCGGGATATAGACACCAATCTGTACGATGAGGTCGCCGGTGCCATAGCCATAGCCCTGAACAACTGGAAGTCCTTTGCCACGCAGACGCATAATCTTGCCGGGCTGTGTGCCTGGGTCAATCTTTATCTTCACTTTGCCGTCGATGGTTGGCACTTCGGCTGTACCGCCAAGGATGGCTGTAGGAACATCGAGCAGGAGTTGGTATTGCAGGTTCTGTCCGTCGCGGAGCAGTTCGGGATGCGGCTCTTCTTCTATAAAGACATGAATGTCACCCGGCACTCCGTTCCAGCGGGCAGCGTTGCCTTTGCCAGACTCGTTGACCACCATGCCTTCCTGAACACCTGCAGGAATCTTTATTTCAACAATCTCCTCGCCTTTGACGATGCCCTGGCCACCACATTGCTTACATTTGTTTTTGATGACAGAGCCTGTGCCACCACAAGCGTCGCACTGCGTCTGTGTCTGCATGTGGCCGAACATAGTGTTCATGGTGCGATAGGTCGTGCCCGAGCCATTGCACTTTGAGCAGTTCTCTTTCTTGCCGTCTTCACTGCCGCTGCCATGACAGTGCGGGCAGGTGACGTACTTGTTGATTTTGAACTTCTTTGTGACGCCAGTGGCCACTTCGCTGAGGCTGACACGCACTTTGAGCCTTAGGTCAGCACCTTTCTCAACATGTCTGCCTCCTCTGCTTCCTCCGCCAAAGCCACTGAAACCGCTGAAGCCGCTGAAGCCTCCGCCAAAGCTGGCTCCGAAGACCTCGCCCATCATGTTGAAGATGTCGTCCATCGACATGCCTGCACCACCGCCGAAGCCGCCCTGACCATTCATGCCGGCAAAGCCGAACTGGTCGTAACGCTGACGCTTCTCCGGGTCACGAAGGACATCGTATGCCTCGGCTGCCTCCTTGAACTTCTCCTCAGCCTCTTTGTTGCCGGGATTGCGGTCAGGATGGTACTTGATGGCCATCTTCTTGTAGGCGGCCTTTATCTCGGCATCGGTAGCTGTCTTGCTGACGCCAAGGACTTCGTAGTAATCTCTCTTTTCCATAACTTAAACTCCCACAACCACTTGTGCATGTCGGATAACCTTGTCATTGAGCTTGTAGCCTGTCTGTGTGCAGTCCATCACCTTGCCTTTCAGTTCGGGCGTGGGAGCTGGCAACTGGGCAACAGCTTCGTGGAGGTCAACGTCGAAATCGGCCTCTGCCGTCTCAATGACACTGACGCCTTGCTTGCCAAGTATGTCCATGAATTTCTTATAGATAAGCTCGACACCTTCGAGTACTGCACTAACGTCTTCTGCCTTTTGCATGTTCTTCAGGGCGCGCTCCATGTCGTCGAGCACAGGCAGGATGGTGATGATGGTTTTCTCGCCTCCGTTGAGGATGAGGTCGGTCTTCTCCTTGATGGTACGCTTGCGATAGTTGTCGAACTCTGCAATCTTGCGGAGCAGCTGGTCCTTGAGGCTTGCAATCTCAGCATTGGCAGCTTCGAGTTGCTCCTCTTGCGTCAGTTCCTTCTCTTCTTCCTCTTGAGGGGTTTGCTCTGTTTCGGGAGCAGTCTCTTCGACCTTCTCCTCCATATTCTCTTTCAGTTCTTCTTTCTTTTCCTCTTTCATTGTCTCTTAAATGTTTATGTAGTAAAAATGGGAGTTAACTTCATCTTATTACTTCCTTTTTAACTTCCATTTATTTCCTACAATAACTGTGCCAATCGTCGGTTTGTCAGGCGTTTGTGCCATACATTCTCTCCTTTTGCTCCCGGATTGACTCGTTGCTGATGTATTCGTCGTACTCCATCAGCTTGTCTATGGTGCCATTTGGCGTGAGTTCGATGATGCGGGTGGCAACGGTTTGGATGAACTCGTGGTCGTGGCTGGCGAAGAGGATGTTGCCCTTGAAGAGCTTCAGGTTGTTGTTGAAGGCCTGAATGCTTTCGAGGTCGAGGTGGTTGGTGGGGGTGTCGAGGATGAGGCAGTTAGCATTTTTGAGCTGCATACGCGCTATCATGCAACGCATCTTCTCACCGCCGCTGAGCACATTGACCTTCTTCAAGACCTCTTCGCCAGAGAACAGCATTCTGCCAAGGAAAGCTTTGAAATACACCTCGTTGCCCTCTCCGAACTGGCTAAGCCAGTCCACTAGGTTGAGGTTGCTCTGGAAGAACTCTGTGTTGTCGAGGGGCAGATAGGCTGTGGTGATGGTGATGCCCCAGTTGAAGGTGCCTGCCTGTGCCTCGCGGTTGCCGTTGATGATTTCAAAGAGTGCCGTCATGGCCCTTGGGTCACGGCTTAGGAACACCACTTTGTCGCCTTTCTCGACGGTGAAGCTAACGTTGTCGAAGAGCACCGTTCCGTCTTCGCTGACAGCCTTCAGGCCTTCAACTTCGAGGATTTGATTGCCCGGCTCGCGGTCCATCTGGAAGATGATGCCCGGGTACTTGCGCGTCGAGGGACGTATCTCCTCGACATTGAGCTTTTCGAGCATCTTCTTGCGGCTGGTTGTCTGTTTGCTCTTTGCCACATTGGCAGAGAATCGGCGGATGAACTCTTCCAGCTCCTTCTTCTTCTCCTCGGCCTTTGCCTTCTGGTTCTGTGCCTGACGAAGGGCAAGCTGTGAACTCTGATACCAGAAGCTGTAGTTGCCAGCGAACATCGTCACCTTGCCGAAATCAATATCGACGGTGTGGGTGCAGACGCAGTCGAGGAAGTGACGGTCGTGGCTCACGACAAGCACCGTGTGCTCAAACTCACTGAGATACTGCTCCAGCCACTGCACGGTGTCGAGGTCGAGGTCGTTGGTCGGCTCGTCGAGCAAGAGGTTGTCGGGATTGCCGAAGAGGGCTTTTGCCAGCATCACACGCACCTTCTCCTTACCGGAAAGCTCGCCCATGAGCTGGTAGTGCTTTGCTTCCTTGATGCCGAGGCCAGAGAGTAGGGCGGCGGCATCGCTTTCTGCCTCATAGCCTCCCATTTCGGCAAACTTCTCTTCAAGTTCAGCCACACGGATGCCGTCTTCGTCCGTGAACTCGGATTTCGAATACAGCGCCTCGCGTTCCTTCATTACCTCCCACATCGTGGTGTGTCCCATCAGGACGGTGTTGAGGACAGTCTCTTGGTCGTACTGGAAGTGGTCTTGGCTGAGGACGCTGAGTCTCTCGCCCGGGCCAAGCTCCACGGTGCCTTTGGTTGGCTCCAGCTCACCGCTGATGGCTTTCAGGAGGGTTGACTTGCCCGCACCATTGGCACCAATGACACCATAGATGTTGCCGCTGGTGAACTTCATGTTAACGTCCTTGTAGAGGACACGCTTGCCGAACTGCACGGCGATATTAGATAATGTAATCATCTATTCAATTACTATTTGACAATTTACTATTTACGATTTGTTCTCCCCTTACGGGGGAGTTAGAGGGGGTCCTTATCTTATCCTGAGAATCTCTCCCACTTTCACGGCATGAGGCTCTTCCCATTTGTTCAGCTTGCAGAGCGACTGCAAGCGGATGCCGTAGAGCTGTGCGATGTCGAAGAGGCTTTGGTTCACCTCGACAACATGTATTGGGTTCTTGCGGAACTCTCGGGAGGCGCGTTTGCGTTTCTTCTTCAGATAGATGATGTCGCCAGCCGTCGGTGCATAGTCGCGGGGCAGGTCGTTGTACTTGTAGAGCTTGCGAAGGCTCAGACCAGTCTTTTTGCTTATGGTCGCCATGTCGTCGCCCACCTCGATGATGATGAAGTCGTTCTTGTTGTTATGGTAGATGACGTGGCGCAGGAAGAAGTCATCCGCAGATGCTGTCGCCGTTGCCGTTTCGGACTTCTTTTTCGAACGGTATTTGCCAGTGTCGAACTGGTTCAGGTTGTACATCTCGATGAGGTGGATGAGGGCATCGGCATAGGTGGGACTGGTGGCATAGCCAGCCGCCTTCAGCCCTCGCGCCCAGCCTTTGTAGTCTGTCGTGCTGAGCTGGTAAAGCCCCTGGTAGCGTTTCTGTTGCAGGAACTTCGAGTGGTCGATGTAGCTCTCGCGGGCGTTCTTGTACTTGCGGAACTTGTCGTTCGGACGGTCATCGCTTTGGATGATGTAGGGGCCAGTCCATGAGCCGCTCACTTTGATGCCAAAGTGGTTGTTGGCTTGCGTGGCCAGCCTGCTGCGTCCGGCATTGCTCTCTAACAGACCTTGTGCCAGGGTGATGCTGGCAGGGATGCGGTAGTCGCGCATCTGCTCGATGGCCCAGTCCTTGTACTTGTCAATATAGGTCCAGTATGCCTGATTGGTGCTTTGTGCCCAAAGCATTGAACATTGGACATTGAACATTGGGCAAGGCGCAATGAACAGGAGCAGAAATAGTGGTAAAAGGATGTGTTTTTTCATAATACGGGTGCAAAGGTACGAAGAAAAGTTGAATAGTTGAAAAGTTAAAAGGATAAAAAGCATTGAACATTAAAAAATTATTCGTAACTTTGCGCAAATAAATGGAAAAGATTAAATGGTAAACAAGAGATGATAGAACGCAAGATTGAAGCCATTGTACATATCTGCGATATGGCAGAACTGAGCGAAGAAGACCAGCAATTGGTGGAGGCTGCCAAGAAAGCCACGGAAGGCAGCTATGCCCCTTACAGCAAGTTCAATGTCGGAGCTGCGGCACGTCTAAAGAGCGGCATTATTGTTCCTGGAGCCAACCAGGAAAATGCAGCCTATCCTTCTGGCTTGTGTGCCGAGCGGACGGCACTCTTCGCCGCCGGTGCACAATATCCCGACCAGCCTGTCATTGCCTTGGCCATCGCAGCAAGAAAAGGAAAGCGCTTCCTTCCCAAACCTGTCTCGCCTTGCGGCGCTTGCCGTCAGGTCATTTCGGGCGTAGAGGAACGCTTCGGCATCCCCATCCGCATCCTGCTCTACGGCACGGACGGCATCCTCGTCTCCGAGGGCATCACTCCCTTGCTTCCCCTCCGCTTCGTGGATGGGGACATGAGTGTTTAACCTCAATCGGTCATTAGGTGCTTTGCACCAGACTATTACAAAAAGATTCATGATAAATTACATGGCTGGTTCATGGATGCTTTAGCACCAAGGCGCGATTGTAGTCGCGGAACATGGCAATTAGATGTTTTATATAAACACAAATTACCATGTAATGAGCCACGAATTATCTTAAATTATAATATGTATGAATTGATTCGTCGAACCAATATAATATGTTAAGTCGGCCAACTAAAAATGCTTAGTTGACCGACTTAACCTGTTTAAATGAGCGTTTCATGTTGCTTTCATGTTTTGCCCATAGCAACCCGGATTAGGCGGTTATACATTTTTGTAGATGAAAAGACGTGGGTGCTCAACATCTCGCTTATCCCACGTGAGGGCTCTCGCATTGCCTTGACCAGGATAAGCAACTCGAGATAGCCCACGCCAGGATATATTAATACGTCTTATCGCAAAACTCTTTGGATAAGGGTATAATACACCAATGGTGGACGTCCAGTTGCGTTTCTTCTGGTCTTGAATTTGCGAGATTCTCACGTAGAAGACAACGTTCAGTAAACGTCCTTTTTCAATAAGTTTTTGGCCCGATACCTACTTGTAGGAACCTAAAGCCGTTGCAAATTTAAGCAATTGTTTTGAGACTGGCAACCTTTTTCTTCACTTTTCTTTCCTTTGTGTCACTTTTTTATATATAGATGCATCAAAAGATAAAAGATTTAATGAATATCCGCAAAAACAGACCTATTCCAAAAGCCATTTCCAGATTGGAATAATGCGTATTGTTTTCCCGCTCTTCGTTATGATGGTGTCTTCTTGGTCACGAGTTATGATGAGAAAATGTTGGATGTCAAGGGCTTTATCTATTTTCTCCAAAGCCAGCACTTCGCGTTTGGTGGTTTCGTCATCTCCCATTCGGAAACAAGCTTGAATAGCCATACCCTCTGCGGGGACAAGGAAGTCAACCTCTATGTCCTTATTATAGAAATATAGGTCTTCGCCATATTTTTGATATAAGTGGATAGCACACAGGTTTTCAAGCAATGATGTGTCTGGCTCAGTGAGGAATATGTTGAGCAGACCATTATCAATGAAATAATGCTTCTTGACTGTTTCTTTCTCTACAAATTTTGAGGCGTAGTTCTCTAAAGCAAATATGAGACAACTTTCACGAAGATATTTGACGTAGCTAATAACCGTTTGCACATTGGTGTTGATGCCCGTTGATTTTACAAGGTTACAGATTCGGTTATAGGAGGTCGGTTGCTTCACACAATCAGCCAGTCTGCGAATGGTCATTCTGAGGGCCTCTTCGTTTCTGATTCCATTCCTGACTATGACATCATTAAAGAGGATTTTCTTATAGATACCATTAAGCCATGAACGCTTATCTGTCACATTCACCAATTCTGGAAATCCACCATAATAGAAATAGGTATTGAAGGTCTGGGCTATTTTCTCCCGTTGTCGTGTGCTTTGCCAATTGTTGCGTAGCGGAATTTGACAGGCTTCAAGATACTCTGCAAAGGAATAAGTGAATACGTTTTGTATCCAAAATCTGCCACCCAGCACTGTTGCAATGTCACGGCTTAACATCTTTGCATTACTGCCTGTGACATAAACTTGGTATTTTTGGTTTGCAAGCCTTCTGACGAAATGCTCCCATCCTTCCACGTTTTGTATTTCATCAAGGAACAGAATTGGCTGATGGTCGTTGAGAGTACGGTGTGCTTGTATTATTAAATCTAACTCATCTTTCCTGATATTATTGATTCGCTCATCATCGAAATTGACATAGACAAATTCCTCTTTGGCATGTCCCGATTGCAAAAGTTGCTGTGCTTGCTGATATAAGAGATAGGATTTGCCAGCCTGTCGTATGCCAACAAATACATAATTACCATGTTCCTCGAAGGTGAATGGGCGTTTAACCAATTGAATTTGTGAGACGATATCTTGATATTCCAAAATAACTCGACGCAAAATTTCCATATCCATACCACAATGATATTTAAGCTTTGACGCTGCAAAGATACGATTTTATGTCGATATAATAGATAAAATCCCGTTTTTTTTTCAATTAGCAATAGATAAAATGGTCGGATTGAAGGCCTTTCTGCTGTCGTGAGGGCGATTGGCTCTCTGCTTAGATGTCGTGGTGCAGGAGGCGGTATTGTGCCATCTCCTCGTACTTTGTGCCGGGCTTGCCGTAGTTGGCGTAGGGGTAGATGCTGATGCCGCCTCGGGGGACAAAGATGCCAGTCACCTCGATGTACTTTGGTTCCATGAGGCGGATGAGGTCTTTCATAATGATGTTGACACAGTCTTCGTGGAAGCTGCCGTGATTGCGGAAACTGAAGAGATAGAGCTTGAGGCTCTTGCTCTCCACCATCCGCTTGTCGGGGAGGTAGTTGATGCGTATCTCTGCAAAGTCGGGCTGCCCTGTGATGGGACACAAAGCCGTGAACTCTGGGCAGTTGAATCGTACCCAGTAGTCATTCTCCGGGTGCTTGTTCTCGAAGGCCTCCAGCACGTCGGGGTTATAGTCCTGCGGAATCTCACTCTTCTTGCCAAGGGATTTCAATCCTTCTTTCTCTCTATCTGTCATAAACATTGAAAGACTTATATTTATATTTTAACATCGAAAAATACAAAAGGCACTAATCAAATTTAGAGCTTCTTTTACCACTGATTGCACGGATTACACGGATTTTATTGCCAGGAAGCTTTGCCATTTCGCAGATTTGTCACGGATTTAACGGATTGGCACAGACGGACATCTGCTTAATCTGAAAGAAATTCAGGACACTTTATTCTGTGTAATCCGTGTAATTCGTTGTTTTGTTTAATTCTCGAAAGCAGAATAATCAGATTCGTTTATTTCGTGTTTTTAGATGTTAGGTACTTCTCCAGTCCCTCGCGGCGGAGCTTGCAGGAGGGGCAATGTCCGCAGCCGTCGCCCACGATGCCGTTGTAGCAGGTGAGGGTGCGATAGCGGACGGTGTCGAGCACGCCAAGCTCGTCTGCCAATGCCCATGTCTGCTGCTTGTCGAGCCACATGAGGGGGGTGTGCAGGCGGAACTGCTCGTCCATTGCCAGGTTGAGTGTCGTGTTCAGGCTCTTGATGAAGCCGTCGCGACAGTCGGGATAGCCGCTGAAGTCTGCCTGCCCGACGCCTGTAATTACATCGTAGATGCCGTGGTTGCGTGCATAGATGGCTGCAACGGAGATGAAAAAGAGGTTGCGGCCGGGCACGAAGGTCGTGGGGTAGGGGGCGCCTTCCTTCTTTTCTGCTTCTATGTCGAGGTCGGGATTGGTCAGGCTGCAGTCAGGACTGAGCTGCTGGATGAAACTGATGTCCATGCATTCCCAGGGTACTCCGGCTTCGGCGCAAAGCTGCTTGGCAATATCAACCTCCTTCACATGCCTTTGCCCATAGCGGAAGCTGAGTGCCTGAACCTTGTCGAAATGCTTGAGTGCCCAATAGAGACAGGTCGTGGAGTCTTGTCCGCCTGAAAGAACTACAAGTGCGCTGGTCATCGCGTAATTTGACAATTTAACGATTTAACAATTTGACGATTGATTAGTCACCGACGGCCTTCATGTATTCCTCCCAAAGGGCATCTGTCGTGTTCTCGGGTTTGTCGCCGAGGATGTGCTTCATGGCTTTGTCCCACGACCAGGGCTTGAGTTCTACGGCCGAGCGGTTGAACTTGCGGATGAAGTCCTTATCCTTGTTGAGCGAGAGCCAGTAGAGGAAGTAGCCCGTCACGCGGTAGCCCTTGCGCCAAGAGTCGCCGCGAGTGCGGTCCTTGCTCTTGAAGTCCTGGTCGAAGCAGCCGCAAGAAACGCGGACGGCATCTGCCAAGCCTTCGATAAAGAGCCAGTACTCGCTCTGGTTGTCGTAACTGCCGCAGCCTTCGGGCGAGAGCTGATAGGCATGGGTCAGCTCGTGGTAGAGCACGCCGCGTGTCTCATAGTCGAGGCGCAGGGTGTCCTTGCCTTCGAAGCAGCGTTCAATCCATTTTGTGCTGTATCGGATGCCTATAGTGTCTCCTTCGCCGTACTTCTCGCTGATGCCGTTGTAGTCCTTGATGGTGTAGATGATGCGCTTCAGGTGAGGCACATTGGGGTCTTTCGGTCCCCAATAGAGTGTCTGCAGGACGCGGCGGGCGTTCTCCTGAATGTAGGGCGCAGGGTCGGGGATGATGCTGTGGTAGATTCTTGAGCCTTCCGAATCTGGTGCTTCGTCGTGGAACTCAACATCTCCGGGATTAAAGTTCCGCCACGCATTCTCCTCCGTGCAATTGGTTGCCTTGTAGATGACTATGGCCAGCACAACGACAAGGGCTGATACTACGATGTAGATGAGCGTACGTTTCATGTAATGGTTATTGGTTATGGGTTATTGGTTATTGAAGCAGGTTATTGGTTTTGCGGGTGCAAAGGTACGAAAAATAGATTAGAGATTAAGGATTAGGGATTAGAGTTTATACTTATTTAAGATTTAGGCAAGGCTCGCTTGGGGTTCTGCCGAGTTGCGTTCGGCGGCGAGGGCTTTCTCGTGGTCTTCGAGCTGGACGGCGAGCCTTGCAATCTGCATCATCGTCTCGCTGCGTTGTTTGGTAAGTGCTTGCTGCCTTTCTGCAATATCCTCTTGGATGTCGGACGTCGATGGGCTGCAATGCCCGTCTTCCGTGTCGAGGGCGATGATGCGGCTGTGCAGGTCATCGACCTTCGCCTGGCACAGCAATGTGTCCGTGTTTATCTTCTTGAGGCGGCTGCGTATCATGCTCCAGTCCTTTCCGTCGGCGAAGACTTCGTCCAGTTCGCCCTGCTGTACCGGCGGATGCTGCAGGTTGAAGGCGTGCATCCAGAGGTCGAGCTTCTCGCCCAGCTGTTTTTGCTCCCCCTCCAGCTTTTCGATGTGTGCCATGTAGTAGTCGTGCCTGCCCTGCATGATGTCGGCGCTGTGGCGGATGCTGTCTGTCTGTTTCCTTTCCTTTTCGTATTGTTCCTGTGCCGACTGCATTGCTATGAGCAGCTTCTGGTAGAGGGTTTTCGCGTCGCGTTCGGGAATCATCTGCTGATAGGCTTTGAGGTTTTCCGCCTTGCGTGTCCCCATGTCCTCCGTCCGTTTCGTGATGACGGATGCGGCGCGGTCTAACGCCTGCAGCTGCATCTTCATTCCCTCGAGGTTTGCCAGCTCCACATCCAGGGTAGCCTGCTTCGCTGAAATCTCCTTCTCGGTGTCGTACCAGTCGCTGATGAGCTTCTGTATCTGTTCGTAAAGCTGCTCCGGGTTGTTCTGCCATAGCGTGTACCAGTCCTTGATGGTGACGACAAGCTGGGCGTGTTCGTAGATGCGGGTGAACTGCTTGTTGATGCCGTCGAGACGCACGGCCAGCTGCTCCACCTCGCGGCTGATCACCTGACAGCCTGTGTTGAGTTCGCCAAGGCGGACGTTGATTTCGCTCTTCCGTTGCTCCAGCTTCTGCAGCTCCTCGCTGATGCGGGCGATGCTGCTCTGGTGGAAGGTGAATGTCTCCAGCTCCTTCTCTGCCTTCTCTGCGTTGCGGCTGACATTCTCTATGAATTGTCGCAGCAGGGCTGTGCGCGCCTCCAAATTCGTGCTTTCGGAGCATTCGGCAAAGGTCGCGTCGAGTTCGGCATAGAGCTTCCATTCCTCCACGTCCTCGTTCTGGCGGATGCGGATGGCATTGAGCGCTTCCTCCTCGCTGATGAGCTGCCCCTGGGCTGTGGCAAGCTCTGCTTGCATTTCGGCCAGCTGCCCTTGCTTGGCGTTTGATTCCGATGCCAGAAGGTCGTAGTCGGTCTTCATCTCGCCGAGGAGCTTGCTCTGGTCGAGCATCGTGTCGCTGTGGTATGGATGGTGTGTCGCACCGCAGACGGAGCAGGCTGTGCCTTCGCGCAGGTCGGCACGCAGCTGTATGATGTCCTGCCCCTTGCTCAGCAGGTAGGTGTATTCCTTCTCCTTGCAGAGGCGCTGCGCCTTGCCTGCTTCTGCTTCGAGCTGGCGCACGTTGTCGGCCAGATGTTGGATGTGCAGACGCAGGGCCGTCACTCGCCGGCTCTTCTCCTCTATGCTCTCGTAACCGGTGCTGATGCGTTTCCAGAGCGACAGGGCGGAGTGGAGCATCTGCCGGCGGCCTTTCAGCCTGAGGGCACGCTCCTGCAGCGTCAGGCCGTCCAACCCCTGAATGTACGAACGGTGCATGTTCAGTTCGGCCTCGGCTGTCTCTGCCTGTGAAAGGATGTCCTGGAACTGTGCGAAGGCTTTGCCCAGCAACTCGTTCTCCTCGTTCTGCCTGCGGATGGCTTGCTGCCGCTTCTGCTGAAGCTCCATGCGGTGCTTGTCCACCTCCTGCATGACGCTCAGCCGGAACAGCAATGCCTCGCCATGCCGTATCATGTTTTCGTGCATCTCCATGCTCTGCCGTCTGGTGCGAAGCTCCTCAAGCCTGCCTTGGAGCGATTCGATGCTCTTCTCTTTTTCGGCGGCCAGGGACGACATCGCCTCGGCATCCTCTCTTACCTTATTATATTGTCTGGTCAGGAAGTCGGCCTCTGCATCGAGCGCGTCGTTGGCTCCTGCTAATTGATATGCAGAACAGACGTTGTCGAAGACATCGAGAAATGCCGCAGTGCTTGTCTTTAGCTGGTCGCTGGCCTGCCGCTGCCGCTTCTCCTGGTCGGTCATCTCCTGGCGGTTTGCATCGGCCTCGCGCTCCAGAAGGCTCAGTCCGCGCTTGTCGCCGCCGAGCTGTTCCCTCACCACCGCGAGCTTCTGGTAGGTGCCGTGGATGCCTTCGAAGAGGTCGTACCGCTCCAGCATGTCCGCTTCTTTGGCGACGATGGCCTTCTGCTTGCCCAGCTCGAAGAGCCGCTTTTTCTCGCGCTCCAGTGCCATGCTCGTCTCGTTGTATCGGCGCAGCCATTGCTGCTGGGTATGCAATCGTGACAGACTTTCTTCCAGCCCCTTCAGCTTTGTCTCTGCCAACCGCTTGGCATCCTTCACGCGTTGCAGTTGCGTGCTGTTCAGGATGCGGCTGTCGCGCTTGGCGGCAGCGCCCTGTGAACCTCCCCGATGGGAGGTTTCATTGTTTATGCCCTCCTGCTGGCGTTCCGGCGTCTCGTTGGGTGCTCCCCCTCGGGGCTGTTGCTGGGGAGCCGTTTCCTTTTTCTTGAAGAAATACATCGCTTTTCGTTTTTTCTGCGCAAAGATACGAAGAATTTAAGAATTAAGCGATATGAATGGAGAATTTATTTCACTCCCTTTATGGGAGGGGACAGCAGGGAGGCTTTTCCCGCACTCCCTGTATGCAAATCCTCAGGAGCAGCCCATAAAATTCCGAAGAGCGAGCCTAAAAACTATTTTCAAGCCTTGAAAATATATTATCAAGCTTTGAAAATATATTATCACGCCTTGAAAATATATTATCAAACCTTGAAAATAATTATGTAGCGTGCCTAAATGACTTTTGTGACATGCCTAAAAGAGTTTTGTAGCGTGTCTAAATGACTTTTGTGACGTGCCTAAGTTCCCCGTGGTGTGTGCCCTATATTCATTCAAGCAGTACAAAGCCGTGGTTCTTTTCTTCGTCTCTCTTATCTTGTTCTTACTTAGTGCCCACTGGGTTATCCAATCCCTGCCCAAATCCTCCTAAGGCCACTGCTTCAGAAGGAAAGCATAGAGATTGCCTCGACGGTCAGGCCTGTAAACTTCGTCAGTGGTGACGCGAATAGTGCTACCGTCACACAGCAACGCCAGTGCGCATGACGTCGTCGTAGAGGGGCGATTGGCGGTCTTCGGCCATAAGGACAGGCTCGATAAGGAAACTTACCTTATCGACGTCGTGCCAAAGATTCTCGGCAATCTCGAACTTCTGATTGCCGTAGGAGGGCACAATGACAGCTACGTCGATGTCACTGTCAGCACTGGCATAGCCCTTAGAATAGGAGCCGAACATCATCACCTTCGGCTCGACAGCAAAGCGGGGAGTTATGACTTGCTTGTATCGGCGGACGAGTTCAAGTGCCTCGTCGCGGCTGAGAGTTCGTCTTTTATCCATAGTTGTAGTTGTTTCGTTTCGTTGATGATTTGTCTGCAGAAGTCTTTGGTGAGCACCCGAGAGAGTGCTTCCTTGTCTTCGGGGTATCGTGCTTCAATGTTGTAATTGGTAATCCTGTTCAAAAAGCGCTGCTGATTGTCGCTCATTCGCTCGTATAGACCGCAGCCTGAGGCCAGTCGCTTATGGTTGTGGGTGTAGAGAGGATCGTCGTCAAGGGTGCCGCACCAATAGGCTTTGAGCGTTTTCTCAATGACCTGATGGCACATGAAGGCAACATAAAGCCAGCGTCCTGTCTGATGCATGGCCTCGGCTGTGTCGAGGTCATAGTCGGCTATGTCAAGCCAGTACCGCACCTTATCCTCTCTTGTCATAATTCTGTTATAACTACACAATTCCGCCACAAAGTTACACAACATTCCTTTACCATCCAAACATTTTGGAGGAAAAGTATTGCAGAGCCAACAATTCTTCGTATCTTTGCAGTCGTAAAACACTAAATCGTACATTTATTTATGGCACAGAAACCAAGCATTCCAAAGGGTACGCGCGACTTCGGTCCTCAGGAGATGGCCCGACGCAACTACATCTTCAATACCATCCGCGAAGTCTATTCCCTCTACGGCTTCGAGCAAATCGAGACTCCGGCAATGGAGAATCTCTCCACCCTCATGGGCAAGTACGGCGAGGAGGGCGACAAACTGCTCTTCAAGATACTGAACAGCGGCGACTTCCTGCGTGGCATCTCTACCGACGACCTCGCCGCCGGCGCAACAGGACACCTTGCCGCCCAGCTCTGCGAGAAGGGACTCCGCTACGACCTGACCGTTCCCTTCGCACGCTACGTCGTGCAGCACCGCGAGGAACTGGCACTGCCGTTCCGCCGCTACCAGATTCAACCCGTATGGCGTGCCGACCGTCCGCAGAAAGGCCGCTACCGCGAGTTCTACCAGTGCGACGCAGACGTGGTTGGCAGCGACTCGCTGCTCTGCGAAGTGGAGCTGATGCAGATTATCGACACGGTGTTCCGCAAGTTCGGCATCCGCGTCTGCATCAAAATCAACAACCGCAAGATTCTGTCTGGCATAGCCGAGATGATTGGTGAGGCCGACAAGATTGTGGACATCACCGTTGCCATCGACAAGCTCGACAAGATTGGTCTTGATGCAGTCAATGAGGAACTGCGACAGGACGGCATCAGCGAAGAAGCCATCCAGAAGCTCCAGCCCATCATCAACCTCAGCGGCACGAACCAAGAGAAGATTGCCACTATGCGGGAAGTGCTTGCCGGCAGCGAGATAGGGCAGAAGGGTCTTGACGAAGTGGAATATGTGCTCAAGACAATTAAAAATGAACAATTAACAATTAAAAATGATATTGAACTCGACCTGACCCTGGCCCGTGGCCTTAACTACTACACCGGCTGCATCTTCGAGGTGAAAGCCCTCGATGTGGAGATTGGTTCCATCACAGGCGGCGGACGCTACGACAACCTTACAGGTATCTTCGGTATGCCTGGGCTGAGCGGTGTGGGCATCAGCTTTGGTGCCGACCGCATCTACGATGTCCTGAATCAGCTCGACCTCTATCCCGAGGCCGTCACGACTGCAACACAGGTGCTCTTCATCAACTTCGGAGAAAAAGAGACAGCCTATTCGCTGCCCATCATTGCCAGCCTTCGCGCACAAGGCATCCGTTGCGAAATCTATCCCGACGCCGCCAAGATGAAGAAGCAGATGCAGTATGCCAACCAAAAGGCAATACCCTTCGTCGCCATGACAGGCGAGACGGAAATGGCCGCAGGAAAGGTCATGCTCAAGAACATGACAACAGGCGAACAGCAACTCCTCGCCCCCAACGAGATAATTAACAGATTATTATAAACCACGGATTTAACGGATTAAACAGATTTTATACTCATGAATTTCTTTCAGATTAAGCAGATTGATATGCATGTGCCGAAGGCGTAGCCAATCAGCTTAATCTGAAACAAATTGAACACAATCCGATAAATCTGCTTAATCTGTGGTTAGATAATATGATTCAGTCGGCATTATACTTAATCCCTGTGACGCTGGGCGAGACACCCGTAGAGCAAGTCCTGCCCCCGTATAACCGTGAGGTCATCATGGGCATCCGCCACTTCATCGTGGAGGACATCCGCTCTGCCCGACGTTTTCTGAGAAAGACAGACCGCGAGTTCCCCATCGACGACTGCACCTTCTACGAGATGGGAAAACATGCCGACGAGAAGCTCTTCAGCCAATACTTGCAACCTCTCAGGAAAGAAGGGAAACCCATCGGTGTCATCAGCGAGGCTGGCTGCCCTGCCGTGGCCGACCCGGGAGCGGACATCGTCGCTATAGCCCAAAGGGATGGCTTGCGAGTGGTGCCTCTGGTGGGACCGAACAGCATGATAATGGCTGTGATGAGCAGCGGACTTGGCGGGCAGAGCTTTGCCTTCAACGGCTATCTGCCTGTCGAACCAGCCGACCGCGCCAAACGTCTGAAAGCTCTCGAAACGCGAGCCTGGACGGAAGGGCAGACACAGCTCTTCATCGAGACACCCTATCGTAACCAGAAGATGTTCCAGTCGCTCCTCGCAAGCCTTCGCCCGCAGACGCGCCTCTGCGTCGCCGCAGGCATCACAACCGCCGATGAGTACATCCGTACCCTCCGCATCTCGGAATGGAAAGGCACGAAGCTCCCCGACCTCAGCAAAGTACCGGCCATTTTCCTTATCAATAAATAATATGAAGTACTCAATCATAGTTCCCGTATATAATCGTCCTGACGAGGTGGACGAGCTGCTCCAGAGTCTTTCGCAGCAGACGCTAAAGGATATGGAGGTCATTATCGTGGAGGACGGTTCCAGCCAGCCCTGCGAAGATGTTGTACGGCGGTATGCCGGGAAGCTTCAGCTCCGCTACCACACCAAGCCGAACAGCGGTCCGGGGCCGACGCGCAACTACGGCGCGGAGCACAGCCAGGGCGATTACCTCATCTTCCTCGACAGCGACTGCGTGCTGCCACCTGGCTTCCTTCAAGCCGTCGAAGATGAACTTTCAACTTTCAATTTTCAACTTTCAACTGAGATTGATGCTTGGGGCGGCCCTGACCGTGCGCACGAGAGCTTCACGCCTGTGCAGAAGGCCATCAGTTACAGCATGACCTCCTTCCTCACCACTGGTGGCATCCGGGGCGGCAAGAAGCAGATGGACAAGAAGTTCTATCCGCGCTCCTTCAACATGGGCATCCGCCGCAGCCTCTACCGTCAGCTGGGCGGCTTCTCGTCCATGCGTTTTGGCGAGGACATCGACCTGAGCATCCGCATCTATGAGAGCGGGGCGAACTGCCGGCTCTTCCCCGAAGCTTGGGTCTGGCACAAGCGCAGGACAGACTTCAAGAAGTTCTTCAAGCAAGTCCACAACAGCGGCATTGCCCGCATCAACCTGATGAAGCGACACCCGGGCAGCCTGAAGCTGGTGCATCTGCTGCCGGCCGTGTTCACAACCTGTGTGTTCCTCCTGTTTCTCCTGTTCCTGACCGGGTTAGTCTTTACCGTTATGGGACTTTGGGTAGGCTTTACCGCCACGGGATGCAACATGGGACTCGTCGTCGCATTCTTCGGAGCTGCATTGATGTTGCTTTCCCTCCTGCCGCTTCTGCTCTTTTCGTTGCTCATCTTCGCGGACAGCTCCATACGGAACAAGAGCACGAAGATAGGCGCACTCTCCATTTGGGCGAGCTTCATCCAGCTCATCGGCTATGGCACTGGCTTCCTGCGAGCCTGGTGGCTGAGGTGTGTGCTGGGCAGGAACGAGGAACTGCAGGCATTCAAGAACAACTTCTACAAATAAATGCAAGGTGAAAACTATCAAGGAATGGGATCCTGAGGACCGGCCGCGTGAAAGGCTGCTTGCCAACGGCGCGGAGACGCTGAGCAAGGCAGAGCTGCTGGCCATCCTCATCGGCAGCGGCGTGCCAGGCAAGTCGGCAGTCGATATCATGCGAACCATCCTTGCCGACTATGGCGACAGCCTCATGTCGCTTGCCAAAGCCTCTGTGCAGGAGCTGATGCGCTACGAAGGCATCGGCGAGGCAAAGGCCGTGACCATTGTCGCAGCCTGCCAGCTTGCCAACCAACGCCTGAAGGAAGACCTGCCCAAGCGGATGCATATCAACAGCTCTGCGGATGCCTACACATACTTCAAGCACAAAATGCAGGACTTGCCCGTCGAGGAATGTCATTTGCTCCTGCTCGACCAGGGAATGGCTGTCAAAGGCTCTGTGCTCCTGAGCAGGGGCGGCATAGCAGGCACTTCGGTCGATGTGCGCTGTCTGCTTCGACATGCTCTTCTGGGTCAAGCGGTTGCCGTCGTGCTTTGCCACAACCATCCCAGCGGACGAACGCAGCCCAGCCGCGAAGACGACAACCTCACCAGAAAGGCCGCAGAAGCTTGCAAGGCAACCGGCATCCGCTTTGTGGACCATGTCATCTTTGCAGGCGACAACTACTACAGCTATTCGGAAAACGGGAAACTATAAAGTGAAAATAGAAGAATGAAGAGTGAAGAATTGGAGATGCAGGAACGGATTGTCGAGGTGCTGAAAACCGTCTATGACCCCGAAATACCTGTTAACATATACGACCTCGGACTCATTTACCGCATAGAACTCAGCGACGACAACACCACGCTGAACCTCGACATGACGCTCACGGCCCCCAACTGCCCGGCGGCAGACTTCATCGTCGAAGACGTGCGCCAGAAGCTCGAAGGCATCACAGGGCTGAAAAAGGTGGAGGTCAACCTCGTCTTCGAACCCGAGTGGGACAAGAACCTGATGAGCGAAGAAGCTAAAATCGAGCTGGGATTCCTGTAGTATAGTTCATAGTCCATAGTTATCTGGAAGATGAAAAACATTTACTTTATAAGCGACGCTCATTTGGGCAGCCTCGCCATTCCGCACCGCCGCGAGCAGGAGCGCCGACTGGTGCGCTTCCTCGACGAGATTAAGGCGGATGCCGAAGCCATCTACATGCTCGGCGATATGTTCGACTTCTGGTTCGAGTATCAAACAGTTGTGCCGAAGGGCTACACCCGCTTCCTTGGCAAGATAAGCGAACTGACCGACATGGGCATTGAGGTACATTACTTCACCGGCAATCACGACATCTGGTGCCTCGACTACTTGGAAAAGGAGTGCGGCGTCTCGCTTCATCGCACAGCACTCACGTTAGAGATAGGCGACAAGACCTTCTATCTTGCTCATGGCGACGGACTTGGCGATAGGGACTGGAAGTTTCGCTTCATCCGTAGCATCTTCCACAACAAGGCTTGCTGGCGGGCTTTCCGCTGTCTGCATCCCTACTTCGGCATGACGTTCGGCTTGAACTGGGCAAAGCACAGCCGCCTGAAGCACAGTTATGATAATTGCGAAGGTGTAAATGGTAAATGGTTAAATGGTAATTTGAATGAACCTCCCTATCAAGGCGAGGACAAGGAGCCGCTGGTCATTTTTGCCAAGCAGTACCTGAAGGAGCATCCCGATGTCGATTTCTTCATCTTCGGCCACCGGCACATAGAGCTTGACCTCGCCCTCAGCCGCCAGACGCGCGTCCTCATCCTTGGCGACTGGATTACGCAGTTCACCTACGCCGTCTATGATGGCGAACATCTATACCTTGAAAGCTACACAGAAGGGGAAGAAAACCGCTAAGTGTTCAGTATAATGCCGAAGCGGGCGGGGAGTGTTACGACAAGAGGCTCCTTGGAGTTGAAGGGAATTGTAATTTTCTTGCCGCTCAGGGCATCTGTCAGCGCCAGTTTTGCCTTTTCCTTGATGCCTGTGAACTCGAAGAAGTGCCGGGGAAGATGGAGAGAAACGGTCTCTTCCTCTGCGGAGAAGTTGGCTATGATGAGTGCGAACTCCTTCCCCGAATGGCGGACGAAGGCAAACTGCCGCTCCAAGTGCGGGTTGACGTACATCAGGTCGTAGAAACCGCCCTTTGCCCATTTCGTCTGCTCGCGAAGCTGAAGGATGGTTTGGTAAGTCTTCTGCAATGACAGTTCCTCCTGCGTCTGCAGTTTGCCGTCGAAGCGGCCTTTGTTGCGCCAGCGGCGGATGGTCGGCACGCTCCAATAGTCGAAGATGGTGGTGCGTCCGTCCCTGCCGCTGAAGCCCTCGGCATCCATGCCACGCTCACCAAGCTCCTGTCCGAAGTAGAGCATGAAGGGGCTGGGCATAAAGCTGCTTACAAGCAATGCAGGCAAAGCCCTGTGTGCATCGCCAAGCAGGAAATCGCTTGCCAGACGCTGTTCGTCGTGGTTCTCGAGGAAATTGAGCATGTGGGAAGAGATGTCACCGACCGCCTGCCAACAGTCTGTGATACTATGGGTGCTCTTCCCTCGGCATACGTCGAGCAGGGTGTCGTAGAGCCCGACCTTGTCGTAGAGATAGTCGAAGTGGCCACGATGGATGTAGTCGCGGTAGAGGCTGGGGTTATAGACTTCGGCAATGAAGATGATGTCGGGATAGGCGGCCTTGACCTGCGGCAACGCCCACTCCCAGAACTCGACGGGCACCATCTCCGCCATGTCACAGCGGAAACCGTCGATGCCCTTCGCTGCCCAGTAAAGCAGGATGTGGAGCATCTTTTGGCTGGTGTCGGGGCCGTAGTTCAGCTTCACCGTCTCGTACCAGTCGTTCTTGCCTGGCCAGGAAGAGAAGTTGTCGTTTCCTGTTGCCTTGGCGGGAACCTCCTCGTAGGTGCTGTCGGGCAGGATGTTGTCGAGATGCAACTCTTCGCCTGGAATATAATAGAAATTGTTGTCGGGCGAGTAGGAGAGGGTGATGTCGTCGTCCTCGCCAAGGTCCCGAACGCCTTTGGGCTTGGCATCGGAGTGGTACTGCCGCGCCACATGGTTGGGCACGAAATCGATAATGACTTTCAGGCCTGCCTTGTGCGTCCGCTCCACAAGAAGCTCGAATTCGCGGATGCGCTTTGCCGGGTTTTTCGCAAGGTCGGGGTCAACGTCGTAGTAGTCGCGAATGGCATACGGGCTGCCCGCCTCGCCCTTCACCACATCGGGATTGTCGGGAAGGATGCCGTAAGCAGAATAATCCGTCTTGCTGGCATGTTCGATGATGCCCGTGTACCATATATGCGTACAGCCAAGTCCCCGGATTTGCTCCAGAGCCTTGGCTGTAAAGTCCTGCATCGTGCCGCACCCGTTCTGCTGCTTCGTGCCGAAGGGAATGCACTCGGCATTGTCGTTGCCGAAGAGACGTGTAAAGACCTGATAGAGAGTCAATGTTATTTACTATTTGACGATTTACTATTTACTATTTATTTTATGATTTATTTATTTGGCTATCTTCGATAGACATGAATAATAACTCAATAATCAAATAGTAAATAAATAGTAAATCGTAAATTTATCAGCAGATGCCATCAATCGTGATTCCTTCGATGCCCTTGGCAATCTTGGTAATCATGCCTTGCAAAGCCTTGCCGGGGCCGCACTCGGTGAACTCCGTCGCACCGGCGGCAAGCATGTTCTGCACCTCCTGCGTCCAGCGGACACTGGCTGTGAGCTGGGCGATGAGGTTCTGCTTGATTTCGGTGGCATCGGTGTGTGCTTTGGCATCCACGTTCTGATAGACAGGACAAGTGGGGGTGTGGAACTCGGTCTTCTCGATGGCTGCCTGCAGCTCGTCCTTGGCGGGCTGCATGAGGGGACTGTGGAAGGCACCGCCGACGGGCAGCACCATTGCACGCTTGGCACCCGCAGCTTTCAGTTTCTCGCAAGCCGCGTTAATCTCTTCGACGTTGCCGCTGATGACCAGCTGGCCTGGGCAGTTGTAATTGGCAGCAACGACAACACCCTTGCCCTCTGCGCTCACTTCTGCGCAAACCTGCTCGACAGTTTCGTCGGGAAGGTTGATGATGGCAGCCATTGTGCCAGGAGCGGCCTCGCAAGCCTTCTGCATAGCCATAGCACGGGCATGTACCAGACGCAGACCGTCCTCGAAGGAAAGAGCACCGGCGGCAGTCAGGGCACTGAACTCGCCCAGGCTGTGGCCGCCCACCATATCGGGCTTGAAGTCCTCGCCCATGCAGATAGCGGTGATAACGCTGTGGAGAAAGACGGCAGGCTGTGTCACCTTCGTCTGCTTCAGTTCCTCTGCTTCGCCCTCGAACATGATGTCGGTGATGCGGAAACCAAGTATCTCGTTTGCCTTTTCAAAAAGTTCCTTTGCCTTGGGGTTGCTCTCGTAGAGTTCCTTGCCCATTCCTGTGAACTGTGCTCCCTGACCGGGAAATACAAATGCTTTCATCTTGTTATTTGTTATTTAATCATTTACCATTTACCGTTTATCCCTTTATGGGGGATTAGGTTTTTCGGGCGGCAAAGTTACGGCTTTTTATTCACACAACAGCCAACTTATGCAGCAAACCCTTCGTGCGTACATTATTTATTGATATAAGTCATTTTGCGTCATTCTTTGTGCGCCCCCTTACCATTCATCCACCTTTTGCTCCCGGCGGAACGTGTCGAGCTGTTGCTGCAGGCGTGTGAGATGCTTGGCGTACTTCGGGTTGTCCACCACATTGTTTAGCTCGTTGGGGTCTTTCTTCAAGTCATAGAACTCATCGTAGGAATAGGAATTCTTCGGGCTGTAGAAGTGCAGAAGCTTGTAGCGGCCGTCGCTCACACCGTCGTGGCGCATGACGTTGTGCTCGGCGGGGCAGTCGTAGTAGTGATAGTACAGATACTTGCGCCAATCCTTGGGCGACTTGCCCTTATTCGACATGATGGGCAGCAGCGAAGTGCCGATCATCTGTTGCGGCTTTTCGGCATCGGCGATGTCGAGGAACGTGGGGGCAAAGTCGATGTTCTGCACCAATGCGTCGCTCTTGTCGCCGCCCTTCATGCCAGGCGCACAGACGAGTAGGGGAGTGCGGAACGACTCTTCGTACATGAAGCGTTTGTCGAACCATCCATGCTCGCCCATGTAGAAGCCTTGGTCGCTGGTATAGACAACCATTGTGTTGTCCATCAGGTTGTTAGCCTCCAAGTAATCAAGTAAACGTCCAACCTGTTCGTCAATGCTGTGAATGACGCGCATGTAGTCGCGAATGTAGCGTTGGTACTTCCACCTGAGGAGTGCGTCGCCCGTAAGGTTCTGCGCCAGCATTGCCTCGTTGCGGGGGTTATAGACGGACTCCCATTTCTCCCGCTGCTCGGGCGACATGCGAGAGAGCTGATAGCGGAATCCGTCGCCGTTGCGTTCGTGCGTGTAGCCCATGCCGGGCTTAATCTGTGTGACCTTCAGGTCGTAGCACATCTCCATGTCCTTCTCTATGCTCATCTGCTGCTCGTGGGCAGCGCGTCCTCTCGTGGAATAGTCATCGTGGAATGTTTCTGGCAAGGGGAACTCGATGTCTTCATAGAGGTCGAGCATGTCGAGAGGCGGCATCCAGTTGCGGTGCGGGGCCTTGTGGTGCACGAAGAGTGCAAACGGTTTCTCCTTGTCCCGTTCATTGAGGAAACGGATGGCATGGTCGGTGATGAGGTTGGTGGCGTAGCCCTTCTCCACGACATACTTGCCGTCCGTCTCTTTCGAACGGAAACGCGGGTCGTAATAGTCGCCCTGTCCGGGAAGGATATAATAGCTGTCGAAGCCCTTCGGCTCGCAGAGCATGTGCCACTTGCCAATCATACATGTCTGATAACCTGCCTGTTGCAGATACTCGCTGACAAAAGGTGCATTCTCGTCAATGGGGCAGTCGAGGGTGCGCTGGCCGCTCTGATGGCTGTACATACCTGTCATCAGGCAAGCGCGGCTCGGGGTGCTGAGGGAGTTCTCGACGTATGCACGTCGGAAGAGCATACCGCGTTCGGCCAGACGGTCGAGGTTGGGTGTCGGAGCCTGCTTACTGAGCTGATGACCGTAGGCACTGATGGCTTGATAGCTGTGGTCGTCGCTCATGATATAGACGATGTTCCAGCGCTGGGCTTGGGCAGAAGTGAATGCACAGCCGCCAAGTAAAAGAGACAGGTGTTTATAATTCATGGCTTTCACATTTCATTATTCCGTTATTTCGTATAATCTTAGGAAAACTGCTCCATTCTTTCTTGTGCAATTGCTATTTCCTGCATGATGCGTGTCACGTATGGGAGGACGATGTGGCATTCCTGCGGATTCTCGATGAGCGCAAGGAATTCGCTGAACTCATAGCCAAGGCGGTGGCGTCCAGCCTCGCTCTTGAAGGTGACAGGCTCCTTGCCGTTCAGATGGAGCGTAAAAGCGTCGAGGATGCTCACGGAACCGTGCACTTCGATGTAACCTTCCTCGCCCTGGATGCAGCCGTAGGAGAGACCGTCGGAGTCTTTCGATGCGCTGAGGACGGCAAGTGAAGTGGGGTAGTGACAGAGTAGGGTGCCGCTTGTATCGATGCCGTTGTAGCCTCGGTTACAGTCGTAGCGAATGGTGCGGGGAGGACCAAAGAGTGCAATCGCGAAGCACAGGTTATAGACATTCAGGTCGGCAAGTGTGCCTCCGGCCATCGCGGGGTCGAAGACTGGTGTCAGCTCTCCTCTCAGATAACGGTCGTATCGGCTGCTGCGCTGTGCGAAGTTGCAGTGTATCATTCTCACGGTGCCGATTTTCGGCAGCACCTCCTGCAGCTGGCGGAAGAGCGGCATGTAGAGCAAGGAGAAGGCAGGCAGGCAATAGACGCAACGCTGGATGGCCGTGTCGATAAGTTCTTCCGTCTGAACACGGTCCACAGCAATGGGTTTCTCCACAATCACATTCTTGCCGGCCATCATCGCCTGTATTGCAAACTCATGGTGCACATGGTTGGCGTTGGCGATATAGACGAAGTCAGCCTCCGCTTCCTGAAGCATTCGTGCATAGTCGGTATAGACGAAGCCTGTCGGTGCGTATGCCTGACAGAGGTCTATCGCATGTTCCACGCTTTGCTCGCGTGCATAGATGCCCGTCACCTCTATCTTGCCTGCGAAATCCTCATGCAGCATCTTTAAGACTTCACCAGCAATCTTTCCTGTCCCTGCAATCGATATCTTCATTGTTGTTGCTTGCTGTTGTTACTAAACATAACGTCCATTAGCACTTCGCTGAGCGTATATACATTATTATATATATAAAGGCAATGTTTACTTGTCGTGAAGTGAGCATTGCCTTTATTTTGTAACTTATTGTTGACTTAGATAATCTCCAGTTCCTTGAAAACCTTTTTCAGCTTCTCAACAGATTCGTCAACCTGTTCGCGTGTATGGGTTGCCATGAGTGCATAGCGTACGAGTGTGTCCTGAGGCGCACAGGCCGGCGGAATGACTGGGTTGATGAATACGCCCTCGTTGAAAGCTTTGGCCACAGCCATGAAGGTTTTGTCCGTGTTGCGCACATAGAGCGGAATGATGGGGCTCTCCGTGTCGCCAATCTCAAAGCCTTCTTCGCGGAAACGCTTCAAGGCATAGTTGGTGACACTCCAAAGTGCTTCCAGTCGCTCAGGCTCCTGCTGTATGATGTGCAGGGCTTCGCGAGCCGCAGCGGTTGCTGCTGGTGTGCAGCTTGCGCTGAAGATGTATGTGCGAACGGTATGGCGCAACCAGTTGATGACACTGCTGTCGGCAGCAATGAAGCCGCCAATTGAAGCGAGGCTCTTGGAGAAGGTTCCCATGATGAGGTCAACTTCCTTGGTCAGTCCGAAGTGGTCGCAAACACCGCGACCCTGTTTGCCGAAGACACCGATGCCGTGAGCTTCGTCAACCATAATGGCGACATTCTTGTATTTCTTCTTCAGCTCAACGATTTCGGGAAGTTTGCAGAGGTCGCCTTCCATGCTGAACACGCCGTCCACGACAACGAGCTTGACGCGGTCGGGTTCGCACTTCTGAATCATCTTCTCAAGTTCCTCCATGTCGTTGTGCTTGTACTTGAGCTGTGTGGCGAAGCTCAGGCGGCGGCCATCGACGATGCTGGCATGGTCGCGGTCGTCGCAAATGACATAGTCGTTGCGGTCAACCAGTTGGCTGATGACACCGCTGTTGACTGTGAATCCTGTGGCAAAGCAGAGGGCCTCGTCCTTACCTACGAACTCAGCCAGTTCCTTTTCGAGCTGGACATGAATGTCGAGCGTACCGTTGAGGAAACGGCTGCCGGCGCATCCGCTGCCGTACTTCTGCATGGCAGCGCAACCTGCATCAATGATACGCTGGTCGCCGGTCAGACCTGTATAGGCATTGGAACCAAACATCAGCACACGACGGCCTTCCATGATGACCTCTGTGCCCTGTTTGCCTTCTATTTCTCTGAAATAAGGGTAAATACCCTGTGCCATGAACTCCTGAGGGAGCGTGTATTTGGCACATCTGTCTTGTAATAATCCCATATAATTTTATAAGTAAGCCCGCATAGGGGGCTAAATTTTGGTGCAAAGGTACAAAAAAAAGTGAAAAGTGAAGAGTGAAGAGTGAAGAATTATTTGTTTACCTGTTATTTTTGCTCTTTTTCCCTATGCAATAATCCATAATCTCTAATCTTTTTTGTACCTTTGCAGCGCAAAATATGGAGAAGCGGACAAAAATAGTATTCATTGTAAACCCCATTTCGGGTACTTCGGACAAGGGGCACATCATCGACCTTATCCCAGAGTTTTTGGATAGCAGTCGGTTTGAATGGATCATACGCAAGACAGAGCGCAAAGGCCACGCTGCCGAGTTTGCAGACGAAGCAATAGCGCAGGGCATGGACGTTGTGGTGGCCGTAGGCGGCGATGGCACGGTCAATGAGGTGGCACGTCGGCTGATACATACAGATACCGCTTTGGGCATCATCCCCTGCGGCAGCGGCAACGGTCTGGCCCGGCATCTCTATATCCCCATGAGTCCGGAAGGCGCCCTTCGTGTCCTTGCCGACTGCAAGATTGAGCAGCTGGACTTTGGCATGATTGACCAGGAGCCTTTTTTCTGCACTTGCGGTGTGGGTTTCGATGCCTTCATCAGTGACCGTTTTGCCAAGGCTGGCCGTCGCGGACTGCTCACCTACATAGAGAATACGCTGAAGGAGGGTTTGAAGTACAAGCCCGATACTTACGAGATTACGGTTGACGGAGAGCGGCAGGTCTATCAGGCCTTCCTTATTGCCTGCGCCAACGCCAGCCAGTATGGCAACAATGTCTATATCGCACCTCATGCCAGCATGAGCGACGGCCTGATGGATGTCACGCTGATGGAACCCTTCACCGTCCTGGAGGCACCGCAGATAGCTATTCAGCTCTTCAACAAGACCATCACCAGCAACAGTCGCATCCGTTCGTTCCGCTGCCAGCATCTGCACATCAAACGCTCTGCACCGGGTGTTATTCATTTCGACGGCGACCCGAAGCAAGCTGGCGAGGAGCTGGATGTGAGACTGATTCCGAAAGGCATCCGTATGGTGGTCAACACCAGCGAGCAGCCCTACCTCCCTCCCCTACTCCGCACTTTTACCGATTTCTATCACGATGTGAACGAGGAACTTACAAACATCGGTGCCGACATTCGCGCCGACTTCAAGGAAGGTCAGCGCCGCATCAGTACCATCAACAGGGAGCTTCTCCGCAAACTCAGAAAGAAGTAGCAGATTCTGCTTTTTAGCATCAAATAGGCAGTTTTTCTTGTTTTTCCTTTGAGGTGAAGTTTTTTTTTTGTAGATTTGCAAGGAATTTCACCATAAAAAACTATAACGCCTATGGACAAAGTACTTATTTCAGGACTGAAAAGAGAGAACTTTCAAGCTGTTGTACAGGGTAAGGAGACCGACCTCTTCACACTGACGAACAGCAACGGAATGGAAGTCTGCATCACCAACTACGGAGGTGCTATCATGGCCATCATGGCTCCCGACAGGGAAGGCAAGATGGCCAATGTTATTCAGGGACATGACAGCATTCAGAACATGATAAACAGTCCCGAGCCCTTCCTTTCGACGCTTGTCGGACGCTACGGCAACCGCATCGCCAAGGGACATTTCACGATGAATGGCAAGGACTACAGCCTTGCTGTCAACAACGGCCCCAACCACCTTCACGGAGGTCCCACCGGCTTCCATGCCCGTGTGTGGGATGCCGAACAAATCAACGAGCACGAGTTGGTGCTTCGCTACATTTCTGCATATTATGAAGAGGGCTTCCCCGGCGAACTGCACATGAACGTGAAGTACAGCCTTACGGAGGACGATGAACTCATCATCGACTATCGCGGCACGACCAACAAGAAGACTCCGGTCAACATGACCAGTCACGGCTTCTTCTCGCTGGCAGGCATTGCCAATCCGACGCCCGAGGCCCTCAACAACATCCTGACCATCAACGCCGACTTCTTCGTCCCCATCGACGAGACAAGCATCCCGACAGGCGAGATTCTGAAGGTGGAAGGCACTCCCTTCGACTTCCGCGAGCCTCATGCTGTGGGCGAGCGCATCGGCGATACCAGCTGCCAGCAGATTGTCAACGGCACAGGCTACGACCACTGCTATGTGCTGAACAAACGTGAGCCAGGCGAACTCAGCTATGCTGTGAAGTGCGTTGAACCTAACAGCGGACGCAAGCTGGAAATGTGGACAACAGAGCCGGGCGTACAGTTCTATAGCTCGAACTGGCACAGTGGTTTCGCAGGCAACGGCGGCGCAACCTATCCGAAGTACAGCGCCCTCTGCTTCGAGGCACAGCACTTCCCCGACTCCCCCAATCATCCCTACTTCCCCAGCACCATCCTCAAAGCTGGCGAAATATACAGACAAAAGACAATCTATAAGTTCGGTGTAGAATATTAAAACAAATTCAAATTTTATTAATTCAAAATTCAAAATTATGTCACAAACAAAATCAAATAGCAATGTTGTTGCTATTATCACGATGTGTTTCATCTTCGCGATGATTAGCTTCGTAACAAACATGGGAGCACCCTTTGGCAACATCTGGGGCTTCAAGTACGACTTTGCCGCTTCATGGGGCAACCTGATGAACTTCACTGCCTACCTGTTCATGGGTATCCCATCGGGTATGCTCCTCAAGAAGATTGGCTACAAGAAGACCGCCCTCGCTGCCCTCGTTGTCGGCATCATCGGCCTCGCCCTACAGTACTGCTCCAGCATCTATGGCGACGATGTTCTGGTGAATGAGATGAATGGCCAGCCCATCGCTCTGAACCTATACATCTACCTGTTCGGCGCCCTCGTCTGCGGCTTCTGTGTCTGCATGTTGAATACCGTTGTAAACCCCATGCTGAACATGCTGGGCGGTGGTGGCAACAAAGGCAACCAGCTCATTCAGGTTGGCGGTACGCTGAATTCTTTGACCGCAACCCTTACACCTATGCTGGCAGGTATCCTCGTGGGTACCGTTACTGAGAACACCAGTATGTCGGACGTTTCTCCGCTGTTGTTCATCGGTATGGCAGTCTTCGCCATCTCTTTCTGCATCATCTATTTCGTTGCCATTCCTGAACCCAACTTTGGCGACAGCGGTTCTCTGATGAACAGCATGAAGGGTGCTTTGCGCTTCCGTCATCTGATATTCGGCGTTATCGCAATCTTCTTCTATGTAGGTATTGAGATTGGTATCCCCATGCACCTGAATTTCTATGTGACGAACATGGGCTTCGAAGGCTCTGCTGCCATTGGCGGAACTTTGGCTGCAAGCTACTGGTTCATGATGCTCATCGGACGTTTCAGCTCTACATTCATCAGCGGCAAAATCAGCACTAAGGCTCAGATGACCTGCGTCTCCACCGTTGCTCTCTGCTTGCTGCTTGCTGCAATCTTCTTGCCCGAAAGTGTTGCTACGGAGTTCAAGGGACACGACATTCCCGTCAAGGTCTTCTGCCTTGCAGCTTGCGGTCTCTGCACATCCATTATGTGGGGTGGCATCTTCAACCTCTCTGTCGAAGGTCTCGGCAAATATACAGAGGCTGCTTCCGGTATCTTTATGATGATGGTCGTAGGCGGTGGACTTATGCCCTGGCTTCAGGACATCATCGCCAAGAGCACAGGCACCATCCCCAGCTACTGGTTGCAGGTTGCAATGGTTGCCTACATTCTCTTCTTCGCCACAATTGGCAGCAAGAACGTCAACAAGGACATTAAAGTGGACTAAAACAATTAAAAATTAACAATTAATATAATTATGAAATTAACTATCGACGACGTAAGAAGTCGTTTCATCAAGCACTTCGACGGCACGACAGGCTCCGTTTATGCCTCTCCTGGCCGCATCAACCTCATTGGCGAACACACAGACTATAACAACGGCTATGTATTTCCAGGTGCCGTAGAGCAGGGAATGATTGCAGAAATCAAGCCCAACGGCACGCGCATCGTGGATGCTTACAGCATCGACCTCAAGGATCGCGTACAGTTCTCAATCGACGACGAGCAAGGTCCTACCGCTACATGGGCACGCTACATCTATGGCGTTTGTCGCGAAATGATGGCTCTCGGAGTTCCCGTAGAAGGCTTCAACACAGCTTTTGCAGGCGATGTGCCTCTTGGTGCAGGCATGAGTTCAAGTGCTGCCCTCGAAAGCACTTACGCCTACGGCCTGAACGACCTTTTCGGCAACAATAAGATTGACCGCATGGAACTTGCCCGCGTTGGTCAGCGCACTGAGCACAAGTACATTGGCGTAAACTGCGGCATCATGGACCAGGCCATTTCTTGCCTCGGCAAAGCCGGCCATCTCATGCGTATGGATTGCCGCAATGGTGAAATCGAATACTTCCCCTGGCATCCAAAGGGCTACCAGCTTGTACTGGTCAACAGTTGCGTAAAGCACGAGCTGAAGGGCAGTCCCTATAACGAGCGTCGCCTCCAGTGCGAGCATGTAGCAGAAATCATCGCTAAGAAGCACCCCGAAGTGGAGAGCCTGCGCGATGCCACAATGGAAATGCTCGACGAGGTGAAGGACGAGATTACGGGAGCTGAGTACAAGCGCGCCCGCTACGTCATCGGCGAAGTTGTTCGCGTGCTTGCTGTCTGTGAAGCCCTCGAAATCGACGACTACGAGAAGGTGGGACAGATGATGTACGACACCCACTACGGCCTCTCCAAGGAATATGAGGTAAGCTGTGAAGAGCTTGACTTCCTCAACGACGTTGCCAAGGAATGCGGTGTAACAGGTTCGCGCATTATGGGCGGCGGCTTTGGCGGCTGCACCATCAACCTCGTGGCCGACGAACTGGCACCCAACTTCAAGAAGGTGGTTGTAGAGAAGTTCGAGCAGAAGTACGGCAAGAAGCCCATCATCATCGACGTAGTCATTGGCGACGGTGCACGCAAGCTCTGCTAACAAAAGGTGAAAAATTAAAAAATTGAAAAGGTGAAGAGGTGAAGAGTTTTTTACCTTTTCACCTTTTAAACTTTTAACTTTTCAATTATGGCATTATTAGACTGGATTGTCATTGGCATTTTCTGCTGTGCGCTGGTTGGCATTGTTCTATGGGTCGTTTCGCAGAAGAACGACAATTCTGCAGACTATTTCCTTGGCGGCAAGGATGCAACATGGATTGCTATCGGTGCATCCATTTTCGCTTCAAACATCGGCTCAGAACACCTCATCGGGTTGGCTGGTGCCGGTGCTTCCTCTGGTATGGCTATGGCTCACTGGGAGATGCAGGGATGGATGATTCTGATACTCGGATGGGTGTTCGTGCCTTTCTACACGCGCTCTATGGTATATACTATGCCCGAGTTTTTGGAACGTCGCTACAACACCCAAAGCCGCACCATACTCTCGGTTATTTCGTTGATTAGCTATGTGCTGACGAAGGTGGCTGTTACGGTTTATGCTGGCGGTCTCGTTTTCCAGCAAGTCTTTGGCATTAAGGAACTTTGGGGCATCGATTTCTTCTGGATAGCAGCTATTGGCCTTGTGCTCATCACGGCCATCTATACCATTCTCGGAGGAATGAAGTCCGTGCTCTACACATCAGTACTTCAGACACCTATCCTGCTGCTCGGCTCGCTCATCATCCTTGTTTTGGGCCTGAAGGCAATCGGCAGTTGGGACCAGATGCTGCAATACTGCGACGTGAAGCCCAACTACGAAGGCGCAACAGGTTCGATGATTCACTTGATGCGCTCCAATAGCGACCCGCAGTATCCGTGGCTCGGAGCGTTGATTGGTTCTGCCGTTATTGGCTTCTGGTATTGGTGTACCGACCAATATATCGTGCAGCGTGTCCTCTCTGGTAAGAACGAGAAAGAGAGCCGTCGCGGTACAATCTTCGGAGCATATCTGAAGTTGTTGCCCGTGTTCCTGTTCCTCATTCCAGGCATGATAGCCTTGGCACTTCATCAGAAGAGTATGGGAGCAGGAGCCGCTTTCCTGCCTTTGCTCGAAGACGGAACTCCAAATGCTGATGCTGCCTTCCCTACCCTCGTAGCTAAGATACTGCCAGCAGGCGTGAAAGGTCTGGTGGTTTGCGGCATCCTTGCAGCCCTGATGTCTTCGCTCGCCTCTCTGTTCAATAGTTCTGCTATGCTATTTACCATCGACTTCTGGAAGCGATTGAAACCCCAGACCAGCGAGAAGAGCTTGGTTCGCATCGGACAAATCGCTACCGTTGTTATCGTGATTCTCGGCATCCTTTGGATTCCCATTATGCGCAGTGTGGGCAACGTGCTATACAACTACCTACAGGACGTTCAAAGCGTGCTTGCACCTGGTATTGCAGCAGCCTTCCTGTTGGGTATCACATGGAAGCGTGCCTCTGCAAAAGGTGGTCAGTGGGGCTTGCTCTCAGGTATCATTATTGGCTTGACGCGTCTTGGTGCAAAAGTCTATTACAGCAACGTTACTGACGCAACCGACAACTGGTTCAAAGCTGTGTTTTACGACTTCAACTGGCTGTTCTTCTGCGGCGTGATGCTTGTTGTCTGCTGTCTCGTGGTAATTGTTGTTTCCCTCTGTACCAAAGCTCCCGACGCACAGAAGATACAGGGATTGGTATTCGGCACCTCAACCCCCGAACAGATTGCCGCCACCCGTGCCAGCTGGAACCATTGGGACGTCATCCACACAATTATCATTATCGGCATCACCGTGGCATTCTATGCTTATTTCTGGTAAAGCCTTCCCTACCACCCTGTAGGCTTCAACCCGATTCAGGTTCAAAGAAGGCCTTCTGCCCGGGATAGGGGAGAAGGCCTTCTTCATTTGTGTATTCACGTATTTCACGGATTATCTTACTTGCTGATTATCATTAGCACTTAAATCCGTGAAATGCGTGAAATCCGTTGTTTTATAATTATTGCTGTACAGAAAGCTATGCCAACAGACTGTTTTGGCACTTTTCTTAGGCAAAAGGGCATTTTTTCGCATAAAAGCTTGCAGGAATGAAATAAAATCCGTATCTTTGCATCGAATTATATAGGAAATGAAGAAGATTTTCATCATAGCACTCACTTTGGCGATGGCTTTTGCCCCCATTTCCATGCAGGCTCAGACCGAGCGTGACGGCATCGAAATGAGCGTTTCGGGCATCACCCTCAGCATCACCGGCGGCAATGTCCACATTGTCGGTGCCAACGGCGAAGTGATGGAAGTCTTCAACCTGACAGGAGCCAAGGTTGCTACCATCCGTATCGACAGCGCGGACAAGACCTTCGCCCTGAATCTTTCCAAGGGTTGCTACCTCATCAAGGTTGGCAAGATTGTACGCAAGATTTCCGTACAATAATCCCCTCCCCCATTAAACCTTATTATTATGTGTCTTGTCTAACTTTATGTAATGATAGACGAGAAAGCACTCTTTAAGCAATTGAGCAATCCATCTACCAAAGAGGCGGCATTCACCCGTTTGGTGCGTGAATACCAGGAACCCCTCTATTGGCAGATACGCCGCATGGTGCTTTCGCACGACGATGCCGACGATATCCTGCAGAACACTTTCATCAAGGCTTGGAGCGCAATCGACGGTTTCCGCCAGGAGTCCCGCCTGCAGACGTGGCTCTTCCGCATTGCCATCAACGAATCCCTCAATTTCCTTTCGGGGAAGAAGCAGCTCTTCAGCCTCGAACAATCCGCAGCAGACATGCTTGCCAGCGACAGCTATTTCGACGGCGACGAAGTCCAGAAGCAGTTCCAGACAGCCATCGGCACACTGCCCGACAAGCAGCGTCTCGTCTTCAACCTCAAGTATTTTGAAGAGATGAAGTACGAGGACATGAGCGAGCTGCTGGGCACCAGCATCGGCGCCCTCAAAGCATCGTATCATCATGCCGTCAAAAAAATTTTCGCCTTTTTTGACAATATCGATTAAACCTTTTGCAAGAATTAACATCTAACAAGTAAATGAAGACAACAAATCATACTTCAATGGAAGAGCTAGAGGCAAAGCTTCTTGAGCGCTTCGGGGCAGAAAGACCCTTCTCCGTTCCTGAAAATTACTTCGACGGCTTGGCAGGAAAGGTGATGAGCCGCATAGCGCAGCAGGAAGGCCAGCACCAGAGCGAAGCAAGGAGGCGTCGCCGCGTAGCATTGCGATGGGCTGTGGCAGCCGTGCTCACTGGCTTTTTCGCTGTAGGCGGGCTGCTGCTCGAAAACCAAGAAGTACAGCAAACGGCCGAAGTAGAAGACACACAGTACATCGAGGATGCCTTGGACTATTCCATGATAGACAACATGAGCATAGCTTCCTATCTGACCGAAGCGGAATAAACAATAGACAACAAATAATAGGATAACCAAACAATATGAGAGCACACATGTTCAGAATCATTATATATACATTATTTATAATATGTCCTTTGCTGCACGCGAACGCACAGTCCCAGCAGAGAGGTAAGTTCAACCCACAAGAGTTCAAGGCAAAGCTTGAAAGCTACATCACCCAGGAGGTTGGCTTCACCGCAGACGAGGCGCAGGCCTTCTTCCCCATCTACTTTGAGATGAAGGGCAAGCAACGCCAGCTGCAGCGCAACATCTATAGGCTCAAGAAGAATGCGCCATGCGCCAATGCCGCCGACAAAGACTTCGCCATTACCATCCAGAAGATAAAGGACTTGGGAGTGGA
Organism: Bacteroidaceae bacterium; assembly: GCA_017524545.1. Classification (GTDB taxonomy): domain Bacteria; phylum Bacteroidota; class Bacteroidia; order Bacteroidales; family Bacteroidaceae; genus Physcousia. The sequence goes on along the minus strand of JAFXVN010000076.1, from coordinate 51,349 downwards.
GATGGCCCAGCTCGAAGTGAACTACTACAAGAAGCTTTGCACGGTAGTTTCACCGCAAAAAGTATATCGCGCCATGTGTGCCGAAGACCGTTTCCACCGCAACATGCTGGAGGGGTTCGACCAGGGTGCGAAACGCCCCAAGGAAGGGCAAAATCCGAAATAATATAAGCGTTAAGGTAAAAAGAATTGTTTCGGTGGAGGAGCAGGAATGCCAGAGTGCATATCCTGCTCCTCGTTTTGTTTTCAGGCTATAAGGACTTTGCGGCCTTGTAGCCGCTCTGCACAGAAACAGGCATACCGCCCGACATGAAGGTTCTCATGCCAGCAAACCGCAAGCCGCGCACTGTGCTGCTCTTCACCGGGGCATGGTAGGGCTGCTGCTTGGGATACCACATGCCCATATACCCGCCCCTGTAGCAACCGCAATAGCGTTCGTATGTGATGGGCGTGGCAAGGTCAGTCACAGCCACATTCTCTGTTATTTCTGGAAGATAACTCTCCAGCAGCCGCAGCACTTCCTGCGTAAACTCCTGCTTTCGGGTCGTGTAGGTGCCATCGTCCTTGGCTGCCTTCCAGTAGTCGTAGGTGTCACCTTGGAAGAGGACTGTCAGCGACGAGCAGCCATCGGGTGCATAGCCCTCCTTGCCATTGTAGCGATACACCCAAAGCGTCGTGTAGCTCCTTCCAGCCAACACTATTGGTTCCTTCAGGTGGATGCGCAAAGTGGAAGGCAAATAGCTCAGGTCTTTTTTCACGCCAAGCGAGAGGAGCGAACAATGCTCCGAGTCCATACCCTTCGCCAGTTTCCGCGCCCACCTCTCTTGCAAAGGCTTATCGAAGAGCGTGCGCAATGCCGTGCAGGTGTCCATCGCCACAATCACATAGTCGGCGGGGTGCAACTTGCCGTTGACCATCACACCCTTCACACGTCCGTTTTCAATGCAGACTTTCTCCACCTTTGTGCGATAGACAATCCGGCAGCCGGCCTTCAGCACAGTCTGCTCCATGTTGTCCGCCAAACGGCGGGAGCCGCCTGTGGGGTAGCCATTGTCTCCCATTGTATAGCCCACCAAGGTGCCGATGAGGGAGAGTGCGTTCTGTTCTAAGGACAGGATGGAGGAAAGCATTTCCCTGATGTGTGGATTCTTGAAGCGCCCGATATATTTTTCGGTTGAAGTCCATATCAGCCTGCTAATCAACGGAACAAAGACAGGAAGCCTGTATATTTGCTTCAATCGGTCGCCGAATCCCTGTGGTGCAGGCATATAGGTGCCAATGATTCGCACATGGCGGCGAAGGGCAAGAACGGCTTTGCGGTCTTCTGGTGCAAAGTCGGCAAGTTCCTGCGCCAGGCGGTCAATGTCGCGCCACAGGTGCAGCGTGGTGTCTCCGCTTCGGAACTCAAACACGGGGTCGGCATACACCACGGGATTGTTTACCTGCAGCGCCCCCGTCTCGACCCATCTTTTGTGGAAAGGCTGGAAACGCGGCGACGTGCCTACAAGCCAATGGATGCCGCCGTCGAAGGTATAGCCGCGTCGCACCCAGCTGGTGGCGACACCGCCGGAGCAGTTACCCTGCTCAAAGACCGTCACCTCATAGCCTTTTTGTCGCGAATAGTAAGCAGCCGACATGCCTGCCACTCCCGCACCTATGACAATTACCTTCTTTGACATTTTGAGCACAAAAGTACGAATTAGGGAGCGTAATTGCAAATAAATTCACACTTTTCTTCCCGTTTGGCACTTTTATGTCGCAGGAATGGCGTTTTAATAGCACATCAATCCCGTTCGCTCCCTTTTGCCTCGTTCCAAAGTGCGTCCATCTGCGCAAGGGTCATGTCCTTCAGCTGAAGCCCCTGTTCCTTTGCCTTCTGCTCGACATAGTTGAATCGTCGGATGAACTTCTGGTTGGTGTGTTCCAGGGCATTGTCGGGGTTGATGTGATAGAGACGGGCGGCATTGATGAGGCTGAAGAGGAAGTCGCCATACTCCGCCGTTTGCTTTTCGATGTTGTCCTCCTTCATGAGTTCCGCCTGCAGTTCGCCAAGTTCTTCGCGCACCTTGTCCCAGACATCCTCCTTCTTGTCCCAGTCGAACCCTATGGCACGCGCCTTGTCTTGAATGCGGTAGGCTTTGATGAGCGAAGGGAGCGAGTTAGGCACGCCGCCAAGCACCGTCTTGTTGCCGTCTTTCTCCTTCTGTTTGATTTGCTCCCACGACTTGACCACATCGCCAGCCGTCTTTGCCACAGCATCGCCATAGACATGCGGATGACGGAAAATAAGCTTTTCGCAGAGCTTGTTGCACACATCGGCAATGTCGAACTGCCCCTTCTCGCTGCCTATTTTTGCATAGAAGACAATGTGAAGCAGGACATCGCCCAACTCCTTCTCAATGTTGGGCACGTCGTCCTTCAGGAGCGCGTCGCAAAGCTCAAAGGTTTCCTCTATGGTGTTGGGGCGCAGGCTCTCGTTGGTCTGCTTGTGGTCCCAGGGGCATTTCTCCCTCAATTCATCCATGATATCAAGCAAGCGGCCAAACGCTTGCAGCTTCTCTTCTCTTGTACTCATAATTTTAACAGTTTCTGCACAAAGTTACGTCTTTTTGTGCAAAAAGACTCGACATTTGTAACTAAACGATAGGCAAAATGCAAAAAAATGATAAAAAAACTTGCGGGAATGAAGAAAAACCTTTTACTTTGCAGCGTCAAAACATTATTAACGCACTAAAACCGACTGCCTATTGTAAGACATTACTCCAAAACCATACTTTGAGACGTAATGAATGATTTATCTGCAATGACCGACCATGAGTTGGTCCAATTGTATGAAAGTGGCAATGACAGTGCGTTCGATATTTTGCTCGGACGGCATCAAGCGTACATTTATTCCTACATACTCTTTCTGGTAAAGGACAGCGATGTTGCCAACGACTTTTTCCAGGACACCTTCTCGCGTGCCATCATTGCCATCCGCTCGCACAAGTACCAGACGAACGGCAAGTTCAGTGCATGGCTCACCCGCATCGCCCACAACCTTATCATCGACAAGAGCCGCGAGTGCGAGACGACCTGCATGGTCCGCGAAGACCAGGTGAAGCCCAAAGCCCTCAACAGCCTGAGTCTGAGTGAAGCGACACGCGAGGACGAAATCATCAACCGCCAGACACGCGAAGGCATTCGCCGTATGCTCGATTATCTGCCGGAACCGCAGCGCGAAGTCATCTTGTTGCGCTTCTACGACGACCTCTCCTTCAAGGAGATTGCACAGCAGACAGGCGTCAGCATCAACACAGCCCTCGGACGTATGCGCTATGCCCTCATCAATCTGCGAAAAATCATCCAGACAAGGCAGCTCAGTCTGGTTGGATAGCGGCAAGAAAACCACAAATACGATGCATAGACACTATATTACATTCCTTCTGACCTTCTTTTATCTCGCTGCTTTGGCGCAGCCCAAGGTCGTGGCCCATCGTGGCTACTGGCGCACAGAAGGCAGTGCGCAGAATTCTATCACTTCATTCCAAAAAGCCGCCGAAATCGGTTGCTGGGGCAGCGAGTTCGATGTCTGGCTGACAGCCGACGGCGTGCCTGTTGTCTTTCACGACGCAACCGTTGAGGGCATCCGCATCGAAGACACGACATACGCGACGCTCATGACCCATCGTCTCCAGAACGGCGAGTTCATCCCTACCCTACAGCAATACCTTTGGGAAGCCCGGCGGTGGCCCGATTGTCGCCTTATCTTTGAAGTCAAGCCCCATCGCAATGCAAAGCGCGATGCACGCATTTCCGAACTCTGCGTCGAACTTGTCGAAGCGCTCGGACTCGCATCCCGTACGGACTACATCTCTTTCAGCAAGAATGCCTGCAAGCGTCTTCATGAACTGGCACCCGATGCCAAGGTTGCTTACCTCAACGGAGACCTCACACCTGCACAGGTCAAGGAAATGGGGCTGACAGGCATCGACTACAGCATTGGTGCCTTCGACAAACATCCCGAATGGCCTCTCGAGGCGAAGAAGTTGGGGCTGGAAGTCAACGTCTGGACTGTAGATGGCGAAGAGGCATTGAAACGCTTCGTTAAGATGCCCGGCATAGACATCATCACGACCAACGACCCGGAAATACTTTTAACAATAGACAATAGACAATAGACAATGGCAAAATACAACATCACAGAGAAGAAGGAAAAGACGCAGACGCTCTCCTACAGGAACTCCGTCACGCCCGACCTTGTGGAAGACATTGCAAAGAAGATTATCTTGAAGCTGATGATTGAGCAGAAGTACCGCGACCCTAACTATTCTGCCAAGCGCCTTGCCGGCGACATCGGGGTCAACTCTCGCCAAATCAGCGCGGTCATCAATCTGCGTTTCCAGCAGAACTATTCGCAGTTGGTGGGCATGATGCGCATCCACGAAGCAAGATACATGCTCCAGGACAGCAACTTCGACAAGATGACGATGGAAGACATTGCCATCAACGTGGGCTTCACGACACGCCAAAGCTTCTATGCCACGTTCTACAGACTTTGCGGAACGACGCCGAAGGAGTACAAGCAAATGTATAAATAAATGACTAAAGGCAATTGCGTTGAGCGTTTCGCAGACCTGCAACTGTTGCGCTACGAAGTGCCTGGTTTCGCCCTCCTGCCACTTCGCCAGAAGCTGCTCGTCTATTATCTTGCCGAGGCGGCACTCTTGGGGCGCGACATCCTCTGGGACCAGAACTGCTGTTATGGGCTGCGCCTGCGCCAGACATTGGAAGCCATCTACACGAACTATGACGGACCGCAGGAAGATGCCGACTGGCAGGCTTTCGTCGTCTATCTGAAAAGGGTTTGGTTTTCCAACGGCATTCATCACCACTACAGCTGCCAGAAGTTCGAGCCGGGATTCAGTCGCGACTTCTTCTTGGCAGAAATCAGCAAGCTGGACGAGAGCCTGCTTCCCCTCAAGGAAAAAGAAACGGCATCCCATCTTGCCGAGGAGCTGGCAGAGGTCATCTTCAATCCCGAGGTGATGCCCAAGCGTGTCAACCAGACCGATGGCGAAGACCTCCTGCTCACCTCTTCGTGCAACTACTATGCCGATGGCATCACCCAAGCCGAGGCAGAAGCCTTCTATGCAGAACAGAAGAAAAAGGTCAATCCCCAAAAGCCGCCCATGCTCGGCATGAACAGCCGTCTGGAGCGCAGTGCCGACGGTTCGCTCTACGAGAATGTCTGGCGAAGCGGAGGACTCTACGGGAAAGCCATCGACCGTATTTGCGACATGCTTTGCAAGGCACGCAATTATGCCGAGAATGAAAAGCAGCAGGCTGTCATAGACAAGCTTGTGGAGTTCTATCGGACTGGCGACCTAAAGGCCTTCGACGAGTATGCTATCCATTGGGTGGGAGAGACAGACGGGGAGGTTGACTTCACCAACGGCTTCACCGAAGTTTACGGCGACCCCTTGGGGTTGAAGGCAAGTTGGGAGGGTTATGTCAACATCATCGACCACGAGGCGACACGCAGAGCAAAAGCTTTAAGCGATAATGCACAATGGTTTGAAAACCATTCACCTGTAGATGCACGCTTCAAGAAGAAGGAGTGCAAGGGCGTGAGTGCAAAGGTCATCAGTGCAGCCGTCCTCGGAGGCGACCTCTACCCCAGCAGCGCCATCGGCATCAATCTGCCCAACAGCAATTGGATAAGGGCGGAATATGGCAGCAAGAGTGTGACGATAGCCAACCTGACACGTGCCTACAACGAGGCAGCCAGAGGCAGTGGTATGCGTGAGGAGTTTGTCATAGACGATGACACGCGGCAGCTTCTCGACCGCTATGGGGACGTATGCGACGACCTTCACACCGACCTCCACGAATGCCTGGGGCATGGCAGCGGACAGCTTCTGCACGGTGTCGATGCTGATGCGCTCCGTGCCTACGGCAGTACAATCGAAGAAGCCCGTGCCGACCTGTTCGGCCTCTATTACATTGCCGACCAGAAGCTCGTTGAGCTTGGCTTGCTGCCCAACGCCGAGGTATACAAGTCTCAATACTACAGCTATTTGATGAACGGACTGCTGACGCAGATGGTTCGCATAGAGGAAGGCAATCAAATCGAAGAAGCTCACATGCGTAACCGCGCTCTCATTGGCCGATGGACGCTCGCCAACTATCCGGAAGCCGTGCAGATTGTTGAAGAGCACGGTAAGCATTATGTGCGCATCAACGACTACCCTATGCTTCGAAAAGCTTTCGGGGAGTTGTTGGCGGAGGTGCAGCGCATCAAGAGCGAGGGAGACTTTGATGCAGCCAGACAACTTGTCGAGCAATATGGCATCAAGCTCGATGCAAAGCTGCACCATGAGATTCGCGAACGCTATCAACGCCTCAACCTCGCGCCCTACAAAGGCTTCATCAATTCTATCTACAATCTTGTTCGCGATGCAGCGGGGAACATTACAGACGTAAGCGTTTCATACGATGAAGCGTACGATAAGCAAATGCTTCGTTACAGCCAGCAATACAGGACGTTATAAATTAGGCGTGCTTCGCTGGCCCTTTCGCGCCTTAGAAGTGCGCCTTGATGCTGGAGCATCCAAGAACTAAGCGTGCCTAATTGACCGACTTAACGTGCTTAGTTGCTCAACTAAGCATGGAGTGTTTTTGTTTCTTGCTGAAAACTAAAATAAATTACGTTTTTCTTTGCTCGTATTGGATAAATCGCTAACTTTGCAAAGCAAAATGCCCATTCTGGCTATGATGCACAAAGTGATGTGCGGAGCTGGGAAGGGAATTGCATCTTATCGAAATAATAACAGCATTAGCAGTTATTCGGCGTGTCTGAAAGGTGAGATGTTTAGAACACGATGCTTGAATAACGATAAATGACTATAATGTCTGCACTTGGTAGTGCGGACTTGTCACTTACTATTTACATACAAATAAAGTGGGGCCTGTTCTGTATTATCATAATGCCCCTAGATATTTTATTAGATTTTCAAAAGTCCCACCTTATTTTTATAATGATGTAGTTGGCGAAACGATTTCATCACATATTAAAAACATAAAGGTAGATAAAGAGAATGAGGCTCTATATTCAGCTTTATATAACTCTACACTCTTTTACTTATGGTTTATCCTTGTCTCAAATTGTAGAGATTTAACGAGCAGAGATATATTTGCTTTTCCATCCATAAAAGGGAACTTTGATGAAAATTTAGTTCAGAGCCTCTATGATGATTATGATTCAAAGTCGAAACGTAAAACGACTTATTATAAAGCTACAGGGCAGGTTATTTATGACGAATTCTATCCAAAACTCTCCAAGCCCATCATTGACGAGATAGACAAAGCCCTAGCTAAGCATTATGGCTTTACAGAGGAAGAACTTGACTTCATCATCAACTACGACATCAAATATCGCATGGGTGATGAACTTTCTGAATAATAATGAAAAGAAAATGAAGAAAAAAGTGTATCTTTGCGGGCGTTATCCATAAATGTGTATTGAATGTCCAAACCTTTAACACCAGCAGCGAGACTACGACGGAAAGAAATAAAGGAAGAGGCTAAGCGGCTACTTTGTGAGAAAGTGCTTACTCATCCGTATTTCCCTCACGATATTTATATCAATGTCTCTGGTATCAAGGAATGGTTAAATCAACCGCACATTCATTATGCAGAAAAGAATGAGTCGCTGCTATTGCTTCCTAAACTGTTGGCTAATGCAGAATACTTAGGCTCAACTACAGACCCCAAAAGACGTGACTATGTCATCGCCAGTCATATATTCAAAACAACAATCGCAGATGATAATAGCTGGATTATTGTTAATGAGAACATTTGGGGAGAATGCCTGGTTCACAGTATTTCCGACAACTACGTTCATACGAACAAAGAACAGGACCTCTGAACCCTTCCCTCCGGAACTGCAATCCGACGCGGTATTCTGAAGCCCTGTTGTTTTGTTGCTGCAAATTTAGGTAATTATTCGCTACTAACCAAATTTTATCAGTAAAATGTGACAATTTTATGGCAAAAAATACGAAAAATGTAATTTTCTTGGGCAACAAAGGTCTCCTGAAACTACAGAAAACGGCATTTTTAGCCTCCTGCACCATAGCGCCAGAAATGGTGCTGAAGTGCTATGATTGGGCGGCAGGGAAGCACGAAGGATGTATCATCAGCGGCTTCAGCAGCAAGTTGGAACAAGATGTGCTGCATTTCCTGCTTCGCGCGAAATGTCCTGTCATTATGGTGTTGGCAAGACGAATGTATAAGGTCATTCCAGAAGAACTGAAAGAACCATTAGAGCAAGGCAATCTTTTAATCATCTCCACCAGCGCAGCATCTCGTCAGTCAAAAGCCACTGCCCTTGCTCGCAACAAGTACATCTGCGAACTGGCAGACAACATTCTCTTTGTTGGAATAACACAGAGCAGTAGTCTATTTCCATTGACAAAAGAGTTCATAATGAAAGTAAGCACCTTGTAGCCCTATGATCGATTAAGGAAGATCGAGACAACAGGATTTGCAAACAAAGAATAGCAAAGTTGCTAATAAATTAGACAAGTTGTTGGATAGTGAAGATTCAAAACAATATGCTTAATGAAATAAAGAAAGAACTGCGGGCAAGCATGAATGGCATTCTGTCGGCCAGGATGCGAGAGGCTGGAATGCCCTTCAAACTCATTTTCGGCGTGGAGTTGCCAAGGCTGCGCAGCATTGCAGATGAGTTTCCGCAGGATGCAGAGCTGGCTAATCAGCTTTGGCAGCAGAACATCAGAGAGACTAAGTTGCTGGCTATCATGCTCATGCCGCCCGATGCGTTTACGCAGGAAGTGGCAAACGCCTGGGCTGAGACAATGGTCACAGCAGAAGAGGCACAAGTGCTGGCGATGATGCTTCTGTCCAAAACAAGCCATGCAAAAGACATAAGTTTGGCTTGGCTCGGAGAAGGGAAGCCGCTCCCCTGCACCTGTGCTTGCCTCTGTCTGCGGCATCTGCTTGTGCAGGGTGTCATGTTCAGCCAAGAGGAGAGACAATTCGTCGAAGAAACGGCAACACAAATGCTGCCTTCGGCCAATTTGCACTTGAGAAAAGCCATCTTGACACTCAAAGATGCTCTCAACGCTAAATAATTCTTCACTCTTCACTCTTCATTCTTCATTTTTTTTGTACCTTTGCACTTGGTTATGGACAAAAAACAAGAAGCTTCTGCTCGACAGAATCAGCCTCTCGCATCAATGCGCGACCGCTTGACGCATTACATGGAGGAGAAGTCCATGCGCAAAACCCCGGAACGCTATGAGATATTGCGTGTTGTGGGATTTGCAAATGGCATCTTCACCATTGACGTGCTCATGCAGCTCATGCAGCAACATGCAGAGTTTCAGGTGAGTCGTGCTACGCTTTTCAACACGATGGAGCTTTTCTGCGAGGCAGGACTGGTCATCAAGCACTCTCTGGCCACTGCTGCCCACTATGAGTTGCGTGCCGACAGCAACCCCAAGGCATACGTCATCTGCCGCCAGTGCAACACCATCACGAAAGTCTCGACCAGCACAGCAAAGCTTGCTTTGCAAAACCTCCATGTCCGCTACTTCAACATCGAAGACACACTGGTCTATATGCATGGACTGTGCCGGAAATGCCAGGCAAAGAAGCGGCAGGAGGCAAAGAAACAAAAGAAACCAATCAAACAGGATGATAAAAAACATGGGAAAAGGTAAAGTAGATGCCCTGCTCGGCATCGTCTTCGGCGACGAAGGAAAAGGAAAAGTCGTGGATGTATTCACTCCGAGATATGACGTTGTGGCTCGCTTCGCAGGCGGCCCCAATGCCGGACACACCATCATCTTCGATGGAAAGAAGTTTGTGCTTCGCAGCATCCCCAGCGGCATCTTCGACGAAGGGAAGCTCAACATCATCGGCAACGGCTGTGTCATTGCCCCCGACCTCTTCATGCAAGAGGCAAAAGAGCTGGAGGAGGCTGGCTATGACCTCAAGAGCCGTCTGCACATCAGCAAACGCGCCCACCTCATCCTGCCCACCCACAGGGTTCTGGACCGTGCCTACGAAGCTGCTAAGGGCAAGAACAAGGTCGGCACGACAGGCAAAGGCATCGGCCCCACCTACAGCGAGAAGGCAAGCCGCACGGGACTTCGCGTAGGCGATATCCTCGAGAACTTCCAGGAGAAATACGACACCCTCAAGGCTCGCCACGAGCAGACGCTTCGCGACCTGGACTATACCGACTACGACATCACGGAGGAGGAGAAGCTCTGGATGCAGGGCATCGACTACATGCGCCAGTTCCCCCTCACCGACACAGAGATAGAGCTCGGCAAGGCCATCGCGGAAGGCAAGAAAGTGCTTGCCGAAGGTGCCCAGGGCACGATGCTCGACATCGACCACGGCACCTACCCCTTCGTCTCTTCCTCCAACACCGTCTGCGGCGGTGTCTGCACAGGCCTCGGCGTTGCACCCAATGCCATCGGCGAAGTGTTCGGCATTTTCAAGGCATATTCAACCCGCGTCGGCTCCGGGCCTTTCCCCGTTGAACTCTTCGACGAGACGGGCGACAAGATTCGCGAGATAGGCCACGAATACGGAGCCGTGACAGGTCGCAACCGCCGCTGCGGATGGCTCGACCTCGTGGCTCTGCGCTATGCCATTATGATAAACGGCGTCACCCAGCTCATTATGATGAAGAGCGACGTGCTCGACACCTTTGCCGAAATCAAGGTCTGCACCGCGTACACCAAGAACGGCGTCACCACCGACCAGATGCCCTTCGACACCGAGGGCTGGCAGGCCGTCTATGAGACCTTGCCCGGCTGGCAGACAGACCTCACAGGGATGACAAGCGAAAGCCAGTTCCCGAAGCAGCTCAGGGACTATATCGCTTACATCGAGAAGGCGACGGGCACGCCCATCACCATCGTCAGCGTTGGCCCAGACAGGGCACAAACCATCACCAGGCAGCCTGGAAACTGACGAGCAGGCAGCAGAAAAAGTCATTTAGGCAGGTTACATAATTATTTTCAAGGTTTGATAATATATTTCCAAGGCGTGAAAATATATTTTCAAAGCTTGATAATATATTTTCAAGGCTTGAAAATAGTTTGTAGGCCTGTAGTTCAAGTTTTTGTGCCACGGCAAAAAAGAAAACACAGCCAGTGATGAAACGATTCGTCCTTCTTCTTTCCCTCACGTTTTCCATCCCTCAGATGCTTCATACCCAGTCGTATGAGCAGAACGTGCGCCATATAGTGGAGGCTTTGGCTGCCGACTCTTTGGAAAAGGCAGAGGGAATGATACTGCAAACCATTCAGCTCGACCCTCTGCGAGCTTCCAATGCCATACTCTATCAATACCTTGGCGAGATATATCAGAGACGAGGGCAGAACGAACGTGCGCTTGAGTTCTATGGCAAGGGCATCGAACAGTCTCCCGCCTCGACTGACTTGTACCTCAGCCGCGCCTCCCTGTATCTTCAAATGGGCAATAACGAGCGCGCCTTGGCCGACTACGACCAAGTCCTCGACACCGAGCCGAACAACGAGGAGGCACTCTTCTTCCGCGCCTACATCTATTCCCAGCTACGGCGCTACAAGGAGGCCCGCTCCGACTACGACCGTCTGCTCCTGCTTAACCCGATGCACGAAGACGCACGCCTCGGGCTGGCTATCCTGAACAGCAAGGACGGCCGTCCCCGTGAGGCGATGGAGCAACTTGACGCCCTTGTGCAAATCTTTCCCGCACACGCACGCCATTATTTGGCCCGATGCGGCTTGTATGAGCGTCGGAAGGAGTACGAGAAGGCTATGGAGAATGTCGGCAGGGCCATCGAATTGGAGCCGGAGAACCCGGAATGCTACCTCACCCGGGCCTCGCTCTATCTGGCGATGAAGAAGAAACGCCTTGCCGGACAGGATTGCCGTACAGCCATCAGCTTGGGTGCAAGTCCAGACCAGGTTGCCCCCATCTTACAGGCAATCCGTTGAACGCAAAACGGTCATTAGAATTGAACATCACGCCCCGGGAAACACCTGTGGCGCTGTAATACGAAAAAGGCGGCTTGTCGCGAGACAAGCCGCCTTTCCAGGTATTAGTTCCTTAAGGTAAAAAGATTGTTTGGTCATAATGACAATGCAAAGATACAAACATTTTATGAAATATGGAAGAAGAAATGTGAATAAATTTAGCATAACACTAAAAAAAAGTACATTTTTTGCCTCTGCCTGCCACCCATGTCAGGATTTTGCCGTATATTTGCACATTATTATATTATATATAACAAGGAGTGAAAGATGAAGAACGAAGTGTTAGATAATGCTCAATGCCAAGACTGTGAAGAAAAGAAGAGTCTCAACTTCATAGAACAGAAAGTGGAGAAAGACCTGGCAGAAGGTCTCAACGGCGGCCGTTTGCAGACACGCTTCCCGCCTGAACCCAATGGCTACCTGCACATCGGCCATGCCAAAGCCATTGCGATGGATTTCGGTATTGCGCGGAAGTTTGGCGGTGTGTGCAACCTGAGAATGGACGACACCAACCCCCAGAAGGAAGATACGGAATACGTCGAGGCCATAGAAAGGGACATCAAGTGGCTGGGCTTCCAATGGGGAAAGGTTTGCTACGCGAGCGACTATTTCCAGGACTTGTGGGACTTTGCAGAGTGGTGCATCCTACAGGGGCGTGCATACGTGGATGAGCAGTCGAGCGAGGAAATCGCCGCACAGAAAGGCACTCCCACCGAGCCGGGAACCAACTCGCCATATCGCGACCGTCCCGCAGAAGAAAGCCTGAGGCTCTTCAGGGAAATGAACTCGGGAAACGTAGAGCCTGGCAAGATGATTCTCAGAGCCAAAATAGACATGGCAAGCTCCAACATGCACTTCCGCGACCCCATCATGTACCGCGTGCTGAACATGGAGCATTGGCGCACCGGCAACAAATGGAACGCCTACCCCATGTACGACTTCACACATGGGCAGAGCGACTATCTCGAAGGGGTCACGCACAGCATCTGTACGCTGGAGTTTGTTCCGCATCGTGAGCTCTACGACCTGTTCGTAACATGGATAAAGGAATGGAAGGGTGACAAGGGTGACATAGAGGACAACCGTCCCCGCCAGTATGAGTTCAACAAGCTGAACCTGAACTATACGCTGATGTCGAAGCGCAACCTGTTGATTCTTACCAAGGAAGGCGTGGTAAACGGATGGGACGACCCCCGTATGCCCACCATCTGCGGCATTCGCAGGAGAGGCTACAGCCCGCAGGCCATACTGAACTTCATCGACAAGATAGGCTACACCACCTTCGACGCACTGAACGACATCAAGCTGATGGAGGCTGCCTGCCGTGAAGACCTGAACACCCGCGCCATCCGTGTAAGCGCCGTCGTGAATCCGCTGAAGCTGGTTATCGACAACTATCCGGAGAACTTGGTGGAAGAGATGACGGCCATCAACAATCCCGAATTGCGCGATGCAGAGGGCAACACCATCGCAGAGGGCAATACGCACACCATCCGCTTCTCCAAAGAACTCTACATCGAACAGGAGGACTTTATGGAAGACGGCGGCAAGAAGTTCATGCGTTTGGGGCCAGGCAAGGAGGTGCGCCTGAAAAGCGCATACATCATTGCATGTTCGGATGAAAAGGATGAACAGGGCAACTTCAAGTGCATAGAAAAGGACAGTGAGGGCAATATCGTTTGCGTTCACGCCACATACGACCCCGACAGCAAGAGCGGTATGCCTGGCGCAGACCGCAAGATAAAGGGTAAGACGCTTCACTGGGTCAGCAGCCGCCACTGCATACCCTGCGAGGTAAGAAACTATGAATGCCTCTGGACATGTGAGAACCCACGTGATGCCATCAAGCAGTATGAGAAGGAGAACGACGTGCGCGGCATAGATGCCATGCGTCCGTTCCTGAATCCCGAATCGCTGACCATCAACAAGAAAGCGCTAATCGAAGAGTATGCAAAGGAACTGCCGACCCTGTCTTATCTCCAGTTCCAGCGCATCGGCTACTATAATATTGACCCGGACAGCACACCGGACCACCTGATTTTCAACAAGACGGTAGGGCTGAAAGGTTAGAGATTATAGAGAAATGAGCAACAACAACAAATACTATCACTCACGACATTTCCTCAGGCTTCTGCATCGCTACGAGAAGGCTGTGTCTGAAGGATATATGCCCTATCTGGAGGCCGACGAGCTGACCGACATCGCGGAGTACTACATGACCGACAAGCAGGATGCCAAAGCCAACCAAGCAATCCAGGCTGCCATTGACATGCATCCCGATAGCGTTGACCCGCAAATCTTCCTGGCCCGCCAGAAGATGTTTTACGGGGAGCTGGACGAGGCACATGCCATCATCGACGGCATCACCGAACAGGACGACTGCGAAGTCATCTACATCCGTGCTGAACTGCTCATCCGTGAGGAACGTGCTCCGGAAGCCTCGGATTTCCTGCTCGACCAGATGGAACTGATGCAGGACTGCCTTGACACCTTTCTCTACGACTGCACAGCCATCTTCATGGACTATGACCAGTGGGAACTGGCCAGGGACTGGATGGAACGCCTCAGAGAGACCTACCCCACTCATCCGCAGCTCCCTATCATGGAAGCTGAGATTCTGATGGGGTTGGACAATTACGAGGACGCCCTCCCCATGCTACAGGCGATTCTGGACGACGAACCCTACAATTCCGAGGCATGGAACCTGTTGGCTGAGACATACGTCGCTCTGGAGAAGTACCCCGAGGCATTGGAGGCAGCCGACTTCTCTCTTGCCATCGACCCGCAGGACAGCGATGCTTTGCTAATGAAGGGCAATGCCTATATGCGCGACGAGCAGATGGGAGAAGCCATAGACTGCTATACGCGCTACCTCGAAGCACAGCCGGACGACCTCAGCGTACAGATTTCTTTGGGGCTTTGCTATAGCAGCGAGGAACGCTACAAGGAAGTCCTGCCTCTGCTTGAAAAAGCGGAGCAGTATGCCCTGAAGCTGCCCGACGGGGAGGCCGACCTGCCGCAAATCTACCAGATGCGTGCATACGCGCTGAGCCGTCTGGAGAGAACAGCCGAAGCACTCGCCGCCATCGAGCAGGCCATAAAGCTTGGCGATGAAACCCAGACGTGGAGGTACATCATGACGAAGGCCGACATCTATCTCCAGATAGACAAGACAAAGCAGGCCGAAGAATGTTTTGCGGAGGCTCTTCAGAAAAGCACCGAACAGGGCGAGACGCTTTTCGACATCGCCCTAATCTACAGCAATGCCGGTTACAACGACTGTGCCATCGAGCTGCTCGATGATGTCTGGAGCATTTTTGGCACACAGGAGGGGAAATTCGTCGTGCCTTATCTGGCAAACTGCTATCTGCACAAGCACGACATGGAGAATTTCCTGGCCTACCTCAAGCTGGCACCCTTCTGCGACCGCGAGGCTACCCAGCTCCTTTTCCATGACCGCTTCCCCGACATCTCACCCGAAGACTATTATGCCTACGCATATAAAGAAATTCACGGAGTTTTCCCTAATAACAACATTATATGAAACGCCTCGTTATACTCCTTGGGTTGATAACTCTCAACTTCCAACTTTCAACTTTACAGGCCTGCACAAACCTTGTTGTCGGCAAAAAAGCCTCAAAAGACGGCAGCGTCATCATTTCCTATAGCCAGGACGACTATGGTTCCTTCGAGCCGTTGCGCGTCATTCCGGCCAAAGACCATCCGGCAGGGACGATGCATCCTCTCTATCATTACGAGTCGGGCAACTACCTGGGCGAGATTCCAGAAGTGCCTCATACCTACGGCATCGTTGGCTTGATGAACGAGTTTCAGCTTTCCATCCACGAAACGACCTACGGCGGACGCACGGAGCTGACGGACACCATCAGCGGCCTCATCGACTATGGCTCGCTCATGGTGCTTTGCCTTCAGCGTGCCAAAACTGCCCGCGAAGCCATTAAGGTTATGACGGAGCTGACCGAAACCTACGGCTACGAGAGCGAAGGCGAGAGCTTCACCATTGCCGACCCCAATGAGGTTTGGATTATGGACATGATAGGCAAAGGCCCGGGTCGCAAGGGAACGGTATGGGTTGCCGTGCGCATTCCCGACGACTGCATCAGCGGTCATGCCAACCAAAGCCGCATCCATCAGTTCCCACTCAAGGACATGGACAACTGCCTCTACGCAAAAGATGTCATCAGCTTTGCAAAGGAGAAGGGCTACTTCAGTGGAAAGGATGCTGAGTTCTCATTTGCAGACGCTTACGCACCTGCTGACTTCGGTGCTCTGCGCTATTGCGAGGCACGCATCTGGAGCTACTTCAACAAATGGGCTGCCGAGGACATGAAGCCATACCTCCCATACGCGATGGGCGACACAAAAGGTCAAGTCCTGCCGCTTTATGTCAAGCCGAAGGCTCCGCTCTCCGTTCAGGATGTCAAGGACATGATGCGCGACCACTACGAAGGCACACCGATGGCTCTGACCGAGGACATCGGCATGGGTCCTTGGGAAATGCCTTACCGCCCCACCCCACTGAGCTATGAGGTCGATGGCGTGAAGTATTTCAACGAGCGACCCATCAGCACGCAGCAGTCGGCCTGCGTCTATGTCAGTCAGATGCGCTCCTGGCTCCCCAATCATATCGGCGGTGTCACATGGTTTGCCAACGACGACGCGAACATGGTAGCCTTCACGCCTGTCTATTGCAACACGAAGCAGGCTCCCGAATGCTACGACAAGAGTACTGCCGACGCCTTCCATTTCTCCACGCGCTCTGCCTATTGGGTGGAGAACTGGGTCAGCAATATGGTCTATCTGCGCTACAGTCTTCTCTTCCCTGAGCTGCAAAAAGTTCGCGACAGGATAGAGGCCGACTTCAACGCCCTACAGCCCAAGATTGAGGACGAGGCAGCCGCAATGAGTCAGGAGGAAGCCGTCAAGTTCCTTTCGGCCTATAGTCATCGTTCGGCAAGTGCGATGATGGACGAATGGAACCAGTTGGCACAGCTTATCATCGTGAAGTATAACGATATGGCTGTCAAGCGTATGGACGAGAACGGACAGTACGAGAAGACCCCCGGCGGCAATCCTCGTCCCGTGCTTCGCCCGGGCTATCCCGAGAACTTCAGGCGTCAAATAATCAAGCAGACCGACGCGCTCTATAAGGTGCCAAAGTGAACATAATGAACTACCACGGCATCATACTCGGCCTGGCGACTTTCCTGTGCATCGGGCTCTTCCATCCTATTGTCATCAAGAGTGAATACCACTTCGGCGTAAAGTGTTGGCCGGTGTTCCTCCTCTTTGGCATAGCCGGCTGCATCGGCTCGCTGTTCGTCGAGAATATCTATGCCTCCGTCCTTCTTGGCGTGTTCAGCTTCTCCTGCTTCTGGTCCATCCTCGAACTCTTCGAACAACGCGAGCGCGTCCGCAAAGGCTGGTTCCCGAAGAAGCCGAAAAGGGAATAAGGATTAGGGAATAGGGATTAGAGATTAGGGATTTGGGAATAAAGATTAAGGAACAACAAATAATTTTTCACTTTTCACTATTCACTATTCACTTTTTTGTCGTACCTTTGCACACAAATTATCAAGGGGTGCTCGTCAAAGTGACGGGCTGAGATTAAACCCTCTCACCTGATGCGGACAATACCGACGTAGGGATGATAAGTGGAATCTTCTGAGCAGGCCCGGCCTGCACCCCTTTATTGTTAACTTTTAATAATAAAGGAAAAATGACAAGAGAAACAAAAAAAATGATTGCCCTGAGCCTCTTTGGCCTCATGGGAAGCACGGTCGCAGCTGAGGAGCTGACTACAGACGACTCCTTGCGAACAGAGCGTATCCAGGAAATTGTGGTGACTGCTGTACGCGCTCAAGACGATGCGCCATTCGCCGTAACAAACATCAAGAAGGCGGAACTGCAGGAACACTACAGGACCGGTCGCGAACTGCCCTTCCTGCTGGCAAAGACGCCAGGCATCATGGCTTGGGGCGAGAATGGACTGGGTACAGGCACAACCTATATGCGCATCCGAGGTGCTGGCGACTCGCGCATAAATGTCACTCTGGATGGCGTACCCCTCAATTCCCCTGAAGACCAATGCGTTTTCTGGGCCAACATGAACAGCTATTCGGCTTTGTTGGGCAGCGTGCAAGTGCAGAGAGGCGTTGGAACAAGCACGAATGGCGACGGAGCCTTTGGCGGCACGATAGCACTCTCCATGGCCCAACCCTCGCTGAAGCCTCAGGGCGAAGTCAACTTCTCGTACGGCTCCTACAATACGATGAACTATGGCGCGCAAGCCTCTACGGGACTGCTCTGGAACCAGCTCGTCATTGACGGGGCTTGGCATCAGACGCAAACCGACGGATTCCTACATGGAACCGACGGACGCTCAGGCTCCTATTATGGCGGCATCACATGGATGCCCGACACACGATTCACGCTTCGATACAAGAACATCGGCAACTACGAGCATACAGGGCAGGCCTGGAACGGTGTTACGGCTGGCGACAACGACCTCACCCTCATGGACGGCACCTTTGGCGTATTGACTGGCATCAAGGACTACAAAGACCTCTACGACAGAGGTTTAGGCAAATTCAACTCGCTCTACGAGGCTCTGGCATACGACGAGGATGGCAACTTCGCCCGTGACGACAACGGCAACTACCTCACAAAACGCTATGCCATGAGCGACGGCTCTTTCTGGCCTCGCACGACAGACAACTTCAAGCAGAACCACAACATCCTCTCGATGGCTTGGGACATCAACCAGCACTGGAGCACCACCGCTTCGCTTCACTACACCTACGGCTACGGCTACTACGAAGAGTTCCGTCCCAACAACAAGCTGCCGAAGAAGTTTGGGCTCAACTACTTCAGGGCAGACGGAAAGGAGATGAAGAGCGATGTGGTGAGGCAGAAAGGACTGAAACAGCACACCTACGGCCTGCTTTGGAACGCCAACTACAAGAAAGGGCGATGGGATGTGATTGGCGGGCTGGCTCTCCAGCGCTTCACAGGCAATCACTTCGGCTACATTACTTATATAAAGGAAGGTTTCATAAGCAAGGAAGTGCTGAAAGGCGGAAAGTACACCTACTACGATTCCGATGCCACGAAGGACGACCATAGTGTCTTCGCCAAAGCCTCCTACCGCATCGGCAAAGGCTGGACTGCTTGGGGAGACCTCCAGTACCGTCACGTAGGCTATCGTACCGACGGATATAACGACAAATTTGTCAAGCAGGATGACGGCACCTACAACAAGCACTACCTCGATATCGACAAGCACTACCACTTCCTGAACCCCAAGGCAGGACTCAGTTGGCATCAAGGCGGGCACAGGGCTTATGTCTCTCATGCCATCGCCAATCGCGAACCAGAGCGCAACAACTTTACTGACAACGGACACTATCCTGCCCCCAAAGCCGAGCGTGTGTTCGACACAGAAGCAGGGTACTCCTATACGGCTTCGAACTGGCATGCAGGAGCAAATCTGTATTGCATGTATTACGACGACCAATTCGTTCAGACAGGAATGGAGAGCGACATCGGCGAGAAGCTGACCACCAACGTCAAGAAGAGCTACCGAATGGGTATTGAACTAACGGCAGGAGTCGACATCACAAAATGGCTCTCCATCGAAGGCAATGCCGCACTCAGCAGGAATCGCATTCTGGACTTCGATGAAGAAGCAAGCGTCTTTTGGGAAGACGATTGGCGAACCATCCATTACGACAACTCCACCTTGGCCTTCTCGCCATCCGTACTCCTCAATGGTTTCCTCAACTTCCATTGGAAAGGCATCGAGGCAACTTGGCACACTAATTTCGTCAGCCGCCAATACCTCGACAACACAGAGAACAAAGACCGCTCTCTGCCAGCCTTTACCACCTCGAACCTCAACCTCTCCTATACCCTACCCTGCAATCGTTGGGCAGGTCTGCGAGAAGTCATCTTTGGCACCACCCTCACGAACCTCTTCAATGCCCGTTATGCAGCGAACGGTTGGGTTTATAGCACCATCTGCGACGAATACGGACACCCCAACGAGAATCGCTATTATCAGATTGGCTTTGTTCCTGCTGCTGGTTTTACTGCGATGGGAAGTGTGACTTTGAGATTCTGAAGAGTGAAGAATAACTATGGACTATGAACTTTATAATTAATCACTGGCTCGACATCACGACGACCATCCTCGGACTTGCATACATCCTGTTGGAGTACCGAGCTTCCATCTGGATGTGGGCAGTCGGAGCAGTCATGCAAATCCTGGGCATAGTGCTCTATTATCAGAAAGGCGTTTATGCCGACTGCGGTATGGAGTTCTACTATCTGGCCATGACAGCCTACGGCTATTGGAAGTGGAAAAAAGACCCACCCCTGCCCTCCCTTAAAGGGAGGGAGGAAGTCTCCCCTTTAAGGGGAGATTTAGAGAGGTCTATCTCCCATATTCCATCTCACATTGCTTTGTGTTGGGGCACACTCTTCCTGCTGCTGTGGGCATTGATATGGTGGCTGCTTTCAACCTTCACCGACTCCACCGTCCCCGTTGCCGATGCCTTTACAACATCCTTGTCCCTCATCGGCATCTGGGCTTTGGCGCATAAGTACCTGGAACAATGGTTCGTGTGGATTGCCGTGGACATCGTCACCTGCGTGCTCTACTTCCACAAGGACATACCCTTCAAAGCCTCGCTCTACGGCCTCTACGTCATCATCGCCATCTTCGGCTACCTCCGCTGGCGCAGAATGATGAAAGCCCAACAATCCATAACTCTTAATTGTTAATTGCTAATTGTTAATTATGAATCTGACTGATATTATCTTTGACCTGGGCGGCGTGCTGCTCGACCTCAATATGCAAGGCGTAGGGGAAGCCTGTAAGCGCTTAGGCATCAATCCCGAACTGTTCTTTGTCAAGGCTGACGAAGAGAACACTTCTACCGTTTGTCACGGTATCTCCGCAAGCAAAGCCATCACAGAATATCAAGTTGGCAACATGACAAGTGAAGAGTTCCTATCGCTTGTCCTCGGCTATTGCGGCAAAGGCATAACCCGTGAAGATGTCATCGAAGCATGGAACGCCTGTATCGGCCCGTTGCCAAAAGAACGATTGGACATGATAAAGGAACTTCGCAGAAAAGGCTACCACACACACTTGCTCTCCAACACCAACGACCTTCACTGGGAAGAGACAAAGCGTCGCTATTTTTCAGAAGAAGGCTACACCTGCGCCGACCTCTTCGACCACGTCTTTGTCTCTCACGAAATGCACTTGGCAAAGCCCGACGGGGAGATTTACCGCCAAGCCGTCCAACAGATAGGAAGACCAGCCGGACAGTGTCTCTTCATCGACGATGCCCTGGTAAACGTCGAAGGAGCCAAGCGCGAAGGGCTTCAAGGTGCATGGCTCGACCTTAGCAAAAAGGATAGCCTGAAAAATCTACTGAGCCACGTTATGACGCAGACTGTGGCAGATTCCATAAAAGAAAATCCCCTACCGATGGCGGCAGAGGATTCGCTCTGAGCCACTACGGGGACTCGAACCCCGGACCCACGCATTACGAATGCGTTGCTCTACCAACTGAGCCATAGTGGCGAATTGCGGGTGCAAAGGTACAACATATAATTCAAAATTCAAAATTATTAAATTCAAAATTATATGTTTTCCTGTTGTTTTTGCTCTTTTTCCCTGTTTCTTTATCCCTAATCCCTAATCTTTTCATACTTTTGCATTCGAATAAGCAACAAAAAGGCAATGAGTAGAAAGTTCCTTTGGCTGGTTGCGGGGCTGGCAATCGTAGTGGCCGGTGCTGCACTTTTTATATATTCTCTGTTCTCGGCCAAGGTGCCGTTTGGGGAGAGTGGACAGGCACAGTTCATCTACATTGACCGCGACGACACGGCGGACAGTGTCCGGGCGAAGTCCGCTTTGGGGTGGCGATGGGATGTATATAGCAAGGTGTTCAGCTACCGTCTCCGCACTGGCCGCTACCATGCATATCCCGAGACCACTTGCTTTCAATTGTACCGGCAGCTGCGCAACGGCACCCAGGAGCCTCTGAACCTCGTCGTACCGACGGCCCGAACGGTGCAACGGCTTGCCTCCGTGCTTTCCCAAAGCCTCATGGTGGATTCCGCAGAAATTGCCTCGGCACTGACAGACAGCATGTATTGCGCCACTCGCGGCTATACAACTGCCAGCATCCCGGCCCTGTTCATTCCGAACACCTATGAGGTCTATTGGGACATCTCCGTTGACAAATTCGTGGAGCGCATGGAGCGCGAGAACAACCGCTTCTGGACAGCCGAGAGGAAGGCCAAAGCAGAGGCTTGCGGCTTGACGCACGAGCAGGTGGCGACGCTGGCAAGCATCGTGGACGAAGAGACGGCGAACAACGCCGAGAAGCCGATGATAGCAGGTCTCTACCTCAACCGCCTGCGCATAGGAATGCCCTTGCAGGCCGACCCGACGGTGAAGTTCGCCGTCGGGGACTTCACGCTTCGCCGCATCCTGAACAAGCACTTGAAAGTGGAGAGCTCCTACAACACCTATCTTGTGGCTGGCTTGCCGCCCGGCCCCATCCGCATCCCCAGCATCGCCGGGCTGGATGCCGTGCTCAACCACGCGGAACACGCCTATTTATATATGTGTGCGAAAGAGGACTTCTCCGGCACACACAACTTCGCCGCAACGCTCCCCGAGCACTACAGAAATGCCCGCCGCTACGTCAAAGCCCTGAACAAGCGCGGGATAAAGTAGAATGGCATGAGGTGAGAAATCCCTTTTGCTTCGGTACAAAACCTTCTGCAACGAGCCACATAACCCTGAAGAGCGTGCCTAAAAACTATTTTCAAGGTTTGATAATATATTTTCAAGGCGTGAAAATATATTTTCAAAGCTTGATAATATATTTCCAAGGCTTGAAAATAATTATGTAGCCTGCCTAAAAGACTTTTTCAGGCAGGCTACACAGGTTTTGTAAGCTGTTACGTTATTCTTCGGAGCATAGTGCGTAGGCAACGGCACTACTCTCTTTCCGAACGGACGATGAGGGTTTTCAGCCGTTCGTTGAAACCCTTTGCCGCCTTCAGCGTAGAGATAGGCAGATGCATACGGTAGCGCCAGTAGTTCTTGGGGTTGGAAGGAACGTTGATGCGCTCCTCCTCGATGTTGGGGTTACGCAGGCTTTCGTCTATCGAGAGCCAGTCCTGCAGGCTGATGAGGCAGAGCATGGAGGGGCAATTGAGGTGGTGCGCCACAATCTCCTCGCAGAGCCAGCCCGAAGGTTCGTTCGGTGCCTTGCCGTCGTGTCCCAATACATTATTATAATATAGCTGTGTGCGTGCGGCATCCTCTTTCCACCAAAGGCGGAGCGTCGGCATGTCGTGCGTGAAGATGGTATCGACACTTCGGTAGGGATTGCGGTGAAGTTGAGCGAACGTCTCGCCGTAGGTCTTGGGCATGGCCTGTATCTCGAGGCTGAGGATGCCCAGCTGCTGCATGACGGGACCGACGCAGGCAGGCACCATTCCCAAGTCCTCGCCGCACACCAGCATGTTGCTGGCGCTGATGAGCGCAGGCAGCTTCTGCATGGCACCGGCAGCCCAGAAGTCGTTGTGGCGACGGAAGAAGAAGTCCTCGTAGAGACGGATGAAGGCATCCTGCTCGTTCTTGGGCAGACTGCGCCAAGCCTTCTCGCCGATTACACCGATGCGCGGATGATAGAACTCCCCTTCCGCCTTCCCCTCCGTCAAGGAAGAAGAGGGATGATGCGGAACAAAGAGTTCTTCGTGGAAACGCATACCATACGCCTCTATCTCTGCGATGCTCAACGGCAATGCCGGCGAGAACTGGCCGAGGAGAGCCGTCGGGCTGTCCTTCGGAATCTGCCAGATGCGGAAGAAGCCGAGGATATGGTCTATGCGATAGGCACTGAAATAGCGGGCCATGTCGCCGAGTCGTTGCCTCCACCACAGATAGCCGTCGGCAGCCATCCGCTCCCAGTCGTACGTCGGGAAGCCCCAGGCCTGTCCCTCCCGCGAGAAATCGTCTGGCGGAGCGCCTGCCACCATGTCCATATGGAAGAGGTGCGGCTCCTGCCAGGCCTCGACGCTGCAAGGGCTGACACCGATGGGGAGGTCGCCCTTCAGGAACACACGGCGGCTGTGGGCATAGTCGGCAGCTGCGGCAAGCTGGACATGGAGGAGGTACTGCACGAAAGAATAGTAGCCGACGGCCTCGGCATGACTGTCAATGTACTTCGCCACGCGGCTTCGGTTGTAGGCAGAGAGTTTCCTCCATTTGGTGAAGTCGGGTGTGCCGTAAGTGTCCCTCAAATGGCAGAAGACGCAATAGGGCTGGAGCCATTCGGCATTGTCCCTGACGAAAGCCTGATAGTCGGCTTGCCCGCAGACGCTCTGCCCTTGCTCGCCATAGAGGAAATGCAGGTACGCCTCCTTCATGTAAGCGACCTCGACATAGTCAAGCGCCGGCAGGGCATTGAGCTGCTGCCACCGCTCCTGGAACGTCGTAAGCTTCCTTTTGTCGGCCAAAGGCAGTTGGCGCAGGTCGGCATAGATGGGATGCAGGGCGTGCACGCTGATAGCGTTGTAGGGATAGCTGTCCGTGGAGGTGCGGAGCTGCGTCGTGTCGTAGATGGGCAGAAGCTGGACGGCGTGCATACCAGCCGAAGCTGCCCAGTCTGCAATCTCCCGGAGGTCGCCGAAGTCCCCTACCCCCTGACTGCCTTCCGTCCTGAGCGAGAAGAGAGGCACCACGAGTCCCGCCACTTTCCAGCGAGGCGCGTCGAGCCGTATCTCTCCATCGGAAATGGCAACGACACAGCCCCCTCCGTCTCCCCCTTTCAGGGTGTGGTCAGGAACCTGCCTGTTGTCTCCTTCTTCCCATTTGACAGAGCCGTCCTCCTCTACCATAATATATTTATATTGGAACGGCAGACGCAGGCCGTCCGCGCTGATGGAGAGGAGCCATTCGCCGTGGTTGGACTGCACCATTGGCAAGGCGCGGGGAACGTCCCAGTTGCCGAGGGCGGGCTGGTCGCCGACGAGCGCCACACGCTTGCCCTGGGCAAGGCCGGGAGCCTGGACGCGGAAAAGGAATGTCCGGGGGAAGAGCGCCACCGTAGCCGCCTTAGCCCTGCTAAGCCCCAAAGCCACTTGGCAGGCATCCGAATAGCAGTACGACGAGGCAGGCACATCGCGCCAGTGGTCGAAGAAGAAATAGGTGCGGGCATCGTCGGCCGGAAGCTGTCGCGGCACGACGTCCCATTCGCGACGCAGGACAGACGTTGCCCCCGCAATAATGTATGTGTATCGCATCTGCTTCCCCCGCGCCCGCAACATGCAAACGCCTTTCCAGAGAAGGCCGTCTTCCGTCTCGAGGGGGATGCGCTGGTGGGATGTCTTACCCTCGTCCGTAAGGAAGCAAAGTTCGACTTCCACGCGCTGCCCCCACTCCGTCCGGTATTCTATCGAGAAATGTAGTGTCATAAGTGATTTTTCTTTCGTTTTCCTTAACAAAAGTAGATAAAAACAGGCAAAACGGCAAGAAAAGGGGAAGAAAAAGGCGAAAAAACTTGCATAACAAAGCAAAAACGACTATTTTTGCAGTATCATTGAAGTCCGAAAAGGCTTCTGCAGCGTGCAGGAGAGAGACAAGATAGGGCGTACTGGTTAGATCGGGATACTCATCAATTTACATTATATTACCGAGAAATGTTTCGCTTGCCAATGGCGTGCCATCCCTTAATTGGTCAGGTGGATTACAAAGGCGGCGAACCCTCAAAACCTGTTTTTCGGAGTTTCATCACATCACCAGTATGCCCTTTTTATTTCCTTTGCATTACTATAGGCGCAAAAAATCATCCATTCTCTTGGCAGTGTGGGGATTTTGTCGTACATTTGCATCCGCTTTTGAAGCCGTGTGATGGCGAATTAAGCACAAACACTTAATTTATAGTAACACAAAAACAACAAAAACAATGAAAAGTATTGAAGTAAAAGGTACAGCCCGCACCACAACTGGTAAGAAGGCATGTCGTGACATCCGCAAGGCCGGCGCAGTTCCCTGCAACCTCTATGGCGAAGCCAAGGACGAGAAGGGTCTGCCCGTAGCAATGAGCTTCACCGCCACTCAGGAAGAACTCCGCAAGCTGGTTTACTCTCCTGAAATCTACAGCGTGAACCTCAACATCGACGGCAAGGAGTGCAAGGCCATCATGAAGGAGCTGCAGTTCCACCCCGTAACAGACAGGCTGCTGCACGTCGATTTCTATGAAATCACAGAGACCAAGCCCATCGTGATGGAAGTGCCCATCAAGCTGAACGGTCTGGCAGAAGGCGTGAAGGCCGGCGGTAAGCTCGCAGCAAGCGTGCGCAAGCTCAAAGTGCGTGCCCCCTACACAGCCATTCCCGAGCAGCTCAACATCGACGTGACGAACCTCGGCCTCGGCAAGACCATCAAGGTGGCAGAGCTCAGTTTCGAGGGTCTCGAAATGGTGACAAGCCCCAGCGTTGTTGTCTGCCAGGTTAAGATGACCAGAAGTGCAATGAGCGCCGCAGCAAAGGCTGAGTAATGAAGTACCTCATTGTAGGTTTGGGTAACATCGGCCCCGAGTACGATGGCACCCGCCACAATATCGGATTCAGAGTATTGGACGCCCTCGCCAAGGCGTCCAATACTGCTTTTGAAGACCGCCGATACGGCTTCGTGGCACACCTCCGCGTGAAGAACGCAGAGCTGGTGCTGCTCAAGCCATCCACCTACATGAACCTCTCGGGCAATGCCGTCCGCTACTGGCTCCTGCAAGAGAAGATTCCCGTGGAGAACATGCTTGTGATTGTGGACGACCTGAGCCTACCCGTAGGAGCCATTCGCATCCGCCAGAACGGCAGCGACGGCGGCCACAACGGTCTCAAGCACATCGCACAGACACTCGGCGGCCAAGGCTACAACCGCCTCAAGTTCGGCATCGGCAACGACTTCCCGCGAGGCGCACAGATTGACTTCGTGCTTGGCAGGTTCTGTCCCGAAGAGGAGCGTATCGTAGATGATAAAGTTCCACTGGCATGTGATGCAATTAAAGCATTCGCCCTCAGCGGCATACAGTTTGCAATGTGCAATTATAATAACAAGTGATTAGGATTAGGGATTAGGGAATAGAGATTAGGGAATAATTTAGGAATTGTGAATTATGAATAATGAATTAACAGACCGATTTCTCCGTTACGTCAGCTTCGACACACAAAGCAGCGAAGAGAACGAGACGCAATGCCCCAGCACAGAGAAGCAGCTGGCACTGGCAGAATATCTGCGCGATGAACTCACGGCACTTGGCCTAACCGAAGTCGAGATGGACAAGCACGGCTACGTCTATGCCACCCTGCCCGCCAACACCGACAAGCAGGTTCCCACCATCGGCTTCATCGCCCATATCGACACAAGCCCAGATTGCAGCGGTGCCAACATCAAGCCCCGCATCATCGAAAACTACGACGGCTCGGACATCATCCTCTGCAAAGAGGAAAACATCGTGACGACCGTCAGCCAGTTCCCCGAACTGAAGACACACATCGGCGAAGACCTCATCGTCACCGACGGCCACACACTGCTCGGAGCGGACGACAAGGCAGGCATCGCCGAGATAGTCACCGCCATGAGCTACCTGATGGCTCATCCCGAAATCAAGCACGGCAAGATTCGTGTCGCCTTCAACCCCGACGAGGAGATTGGAGCAGGCGCACACCTCTTCGATGTCGAGAAGTTTGGCTGCGAGTGGGCATACACGATGGACGGCAGCGAGGTGGGCGAATTGGAGTACGAGAACTTCAATGCCGCCAGCGCGAAGATACACATCAAGGGCTGCAACGTGCATCCCGGCTATGCCAAGGGCAAGATGAAGAACGCTTGCATCATTGCTTCAGAGTTTGCAGCACTTATGCCTGAAAATGAGCGACCTGAAACCACAGAAGGCTACATGGGGTTCTTCCACCTCACTGGCATAGGCGGCACCGTGGAAGAGGCTCAACTCTCCTACATCATCCGCGACCACAACAACGGCATGTTCCAGCTCCGCAAGCAGGTGGTGCTCGACATCGCCGAGAAGCTCAACGCCAAGTACGGACAGGACACCGTAACGACCGAAGTCAAGGACCAATACTACAACATGCTGAGCCAGCTACAGGACAAACCCCAGGTGACGGACATTGCCAAACGCGCCATAGAGGAGGCCTGCGGCTTCTGCAAAGTGGTGCCCATCCGAGGCGGCACAGACGGCGCCCAGCTCAGTTTCAAGGGACTCCCCTGCCCCAACATCTTCGCCGGAGGACTCAACTTCCACGGCCGTCACGAGTTCGTCCCCATCCAAAGCATGGAGAAGGCCATGATGACCGTCGTGAACATTTGCAGACTCACATTAGTTCATAGTTCATAGTCCATAGTTCATAGTTGGGCTACGCCATCAAACAGAACAAAACAATAACTATGAACTCATAACTATGAACTATGAACTCAAGTACTGAGGCTCGTATAGACAAATGGCTGTGGGCTGCTCGCATCTTCAAGACCCGCACCATCGCTGCCGCCGCCTGCAAGAAAGGGCAGGTCAGCATGGGTGGCACACAGCTCAAGGCCAGCCGGATGATTAAGGCAGGCGACGTGGTGAGCGTCCGCAAACCGCCCATCACCTACAGCTTCCGCGTGCTCCAGCCCATTGAAAGGCGCGTCGGTGCCAAGCTCATCCCCGAGATACTGGAGAACGTCACGACACCCGACCAGTACGAGCTGCTCGAAATGAGCAAGATAAGCGGCTTCGTCGGCAGAGCCAAAGGTACAGGACGCCCCACCAAGAAAGAACGCCGCAGCCTCGATGACTTCCAAAGCGAAATGCCCGAGTTCTTCGGGGACTTTGAGTTCGACCTTGAAGATGAAGAAAAGGAAACATGATAGACCGCATTACCGTTGACAAGATTCTGGATGCCGCAAACATCGTGGATGTCGTCTCTGACTTCGTCACGCTGAAACGTGCCGGAGCCAACCTGAAGGGGCTTTGTCCCTTCCACGACGACCACACGCCCTCGTTTGTCGTGTCGCCAGCCCGCAACACCTGCAAGTGCTTCTCTTGCGGTGAAGGCGGCACTCCTGTCGGGTTTATCATGAAGCACGAACAGCTTTCCTACCCCGATGCCCTCCGATATTTGGCAAAGAAGTACGGCATCAAGATAGAAGAGAAAGAGCTGACTCAGGAAGAAGTACAGTCCCGTGGCGACCGCGAAAGCATGTTCATCCTCAACGACTGGGCACGCGACTGGTTCAAGAGGCAGCTTTGGGAAACACAGGACGGCAAAGCCATCGGACTTGCATACTTCCGCAATCGCGGTTTCAGAGACGATATCCTGGAACGCTTCCAAGTGGGCTACTGCCCCAACAGCCGCGAGCATTCCCTCTCCGCCGACGCGCTGAAAGAGGGTTATCAGGAGCGTTATCTCGTGAACAACCAGAACGAGATGGAGCCGCGCCTGAGCATCGGCACAGGCTTGAGCCTGAAACGGGAAGACGGCACCCTGCGCGACCGCTTCTTCGGCCGCGTGATATGGCCCATCTATACCGTCAGCGGACGAGTAGCGGGCTTCGGAGGCCGCGTCCTCGACGCTGCCACAAAGGGCGTTGCCATCAAGTACCAGAACTCGCCCGAGAGCATTGTCTATAGCAAACGCAAGGAACTCTTCGGCCTTTTCCAAGCCCGGCAAGCCATCCGCAAGGCAGACCTCTGTTACCTCGTGGAAGGCTATACTGATGTGATGGCGATGCACCAGCAGGGGATAGAGAATGTCGTCGCATCCTCCGGCACAGCCCTCACGCCAGACCAGATTCACCTCATCCATCGCATCACAAACAACATCACGGTCATCTTCGATGGCGACGATGCAGGCATCCACGCCAGCGAACGCGGCATCGACATGCTTCTGGCAGAGGGCATGAACGTCAAGCTCCTCCTCCTACCCGACGGCGACGACCCCGACAGCTTTGCGAGGAAACACACTGCCACCGAATACCAGCAGTATCTGCAGGAGAATCAGGTCGATTTCATCACCTACAAAGCGACGCACGCTATTGGAGCCAAAAAGGGAGAACCTGATGCAGAGGAACGCCTCATACACAATGTCACAGAGAGTATCGCCGTCATTCCAGACGAGATAAAGCGCACGGTGTATATCCAACATGCATCGCAGCAGCTGAAAATGCCGGAGCCGCTCATTGCCAGAGCCGTCAATGCACAGATAGACAAACTGCGCGCCGAGAAACAGAAAGAACGGGAACGCGAGCAGAGGCAGCAAGCCTTCCCCACCCCCTCCCAAGGAGAGGGGAACGCTCCTGCAGAACCACTTCAACAAGTCATTACTCCTTTGGAGAAGAAAGGAGAGACCATTATCGCCCAAATGATTATCCGCCACGGCGAGAAGGTGATGTGCACCATTGAAGATGAGAACGGACAAGAAGTGCCGCTCAGCGTGGCGGAATACATCTCATACAGCCTTCGCGATGATGACATCCGGCTGCAGGTGCCTGTATTCCAAAAGATAATTGAAGAAGCCGTTGAGCATGTGCACGACCCCAACTTTCGAGCCGAGAAGTACTTCAACGGCCATCCCGACGCGGAGATTCGCGAACTTGCCTTCAAGCTTGGCACCGACACGGTGGAACTCAGCAAGCTGCACGGAGATTTGCCCGTTGATGAACGTCTCGACGAAGTTGTTCCGAGCCTCATTGCCAGCTATAAGCTTGGCATTGTCCAGCATTCGCTGCAAAGCATCATAGAACAGATGAAACGCCCCGAAATCAAGGAAGACAATGAAAAGCGGCGTCAGCTAATGGACGAATACAAGCGCAAGACCCAACAGGCCAAGGAACTTGCCAAAGAATGCGGCGACCGTGTCGTGCTAAAATAAAAAGATATTCCTTAATACATAACTAACACCTGTACAGCAATGAAAAGATTCGGATTACTCATTCTGACCTGCATCGCTGCCTTTTCTGCAATGGCCCAGCGTGCCTGCTACGACATCATCCCCCTCCCCAAGGAGATGAAAGTGGATTCCACCCAAGTGTTCAAGCTAACTGCCGGCATGGGCATTGCCTACGACGCAGACAATGCCGAGTGCACCCGTATTGCAGAATTCGTGCAAGAATGGGTGAAGGAAGCAACAGGAATGCGACTGCTGCTGACACCTACCGACAAAGCGTCACTCATCCGCCTGTCCATCACAGCTCCTGCCGCCCCAAAGAGCAAGAAGGAGAAACAACCCGCCCTGACAGAGCAGCAGAAGGAGAGCTACACATTGAAGGTGGACAACAGCGGCATTAACATCAGTGCCTACGAACCTGTCGGCTTGTTCCGTGCAGCACAGACACTCCGCAAGTGCCTGCCCGTGGTGAAGGAGCAGGAAGCAGCCAAAGCCGTGGAGCTGCCTTACGCGACAATCAACGACCAGCCCCGCTTCACCTATCGTGGCGTACTGTTGGATTGCGGCCGCCACTTCTTCCCCGTCGAATTCGTCAAGCAGTTCCTCGATGTCATGGCATTGCATGGCTGCAACCAGTTCCATTGGCATCTCTCGGAAGACCAAGGCTGGCGCTTTGAGGTGAAGGCTCTGCCAAGACTGGCAAAGGAGGGCAGCGTGCGCGAAAAGACCGTCATCGGCCCCAGCCGTATGCGTATCTACGACAACATCCCCTACGGCGGCTACTATACACAGGAGGAGTGTCGCGACGTTGTCCGCTATGCTGCCGAGCGTTACATCAATGTCGTGCCTGAGATAGATATGCCGGGCCACATGCAGAGTGCCCTGCACGTCTTCCCGAACCTTGGTTGCACAGGCGGCCCGTACCCCGTTGCTCCGCACTGGGGTGTGATGCGCGACGTGCTTTGCGGCGGCAACCCGCAGACATTGGAGTTCCTGAAGACCGTCTTCGGCGAGCTTTGCGACGTGTTCCCCTCTCCCTACATCCACATTGGCGGCGACGAGTGTCCGAAAGAGCGTTGGCAGAAATGTCCGCAGTGCCAGGCAAAGATTAAGGAGTTGGGCTTGACGGACGAGACGCATGTCAAAGTTGAGGGCGACGGCGGCAGAGGAAGTCAGGACGGACGGAGTGCCGAGAACAAGCTTCAGAGCTACATCAACCATGAGATTGAGCAGTTCCTCGCTTCACGCGGCCGCAGCATCATCGGATGGGACGAGATTCTGGCAGGCGGACTGACGGAAGACGCCATCGTGATGTCATGGCGCGGCACTAAGGGTGGCATCGCAGCAGCCAAGCAGAAGCACCGCGTCATTATGAGTCCGAACGTGTTTGCCTACATCGACCATCCGCAGCTGAAGGACTACGGCAAGCAGCCTCGCACGACAGACAGCTACGTCGTTTCCTGCTCGAAGATGTATTCCTTTGAGCCGCTTGTCCCGGAAGAACTGACGGAAGAAGAGGGCGACTACATTCTTGGCGTGCAGACGAACCTGTGGACCGAACAGGTGGCTTATCCCGAACATGCCCTCTATCAGCTGCTGCCCCGCTTGGCTTCGATGAGCGAAGTGCAGTGGTGCAAGCCGGAACAGAAGGACTTTGAAAACTTCAAAGCCCGTCTGCCGCAGCTGAAAAAGCTGTACGACAGAATCGGCGTTGTATATTGCAATGAGGTAGAATAACGCGGGCGGCGCTACAAGTCCGTCTTCAGAACGTCAAAGAGGTAAGACACTTTGACGTAGATAAGGCCGTTAGCACTTCGACCGAAGGGATCTTTCTTCGTATTATGAAAGATGTCACTTAGGCCGAAGTAATAACGGCCTTCAAGTAGGAAGTGGTGTCCTTTCTTGGTGCTGATATCCATGCCCAGACCGCCGGCGATGCCGTAGTCGAACTTCTTCTCCACCTTCAGGTCGTACTGCGTAAGTCCGCCCACAAGCTGACGCGGCGCAACGTATTTCGACCAGTCACCGCTTTTCTTCTCGTTCTCGCCGATGTAAATGCCTATCTGCGGACCAATGACGAGGAAGCCCTTCACGCCTCCGCGCTCGCGTCCATAGCCCAAATGGGCAAACAAAGGCACTTGCACATAGTGGACAGTTCGCTGATAGGCAAGGTCGCTGTCATCGTCGAACCTCTCCTTCCAGCCAGCCTGCGTATAATTGATTTCACCCTGAAAGGCACATAACATGTTGAAGTACTTTTCGCAGGTGTAGCGGGCTGTGAAACCAAACGTCATGCCTTGCTTGAGCGACTGCTTGATGACAGAGGGGGAGAATTGCATTCTGTTCATAACGAAGCCACCGTTCACACCGACCGCAAGGTCTCTGCGGGGGTCTCCGACCTGAGCCTCGGCAGAGGACAAAAGGAATGTGAGAAAACAGGAAAATAGGAAAAGGCGTTTCATCGGATAAGCTCTACCTTGTTTTCAGGCATAAAATGGATGAACTGGACGAAATGGTTTGAGAAACTCAGCCCTGGTGCCCGTGACGAAGATGAATCCGTTTGTGAGGCGCTGCGCTCGAACTGGAATCTGTGCTGATAGGGTTCCTGCCTGAGGCTGCCCTGCATCTGCTCGAAGGTGTCGCCCAGACTGCCGATGCCTCCAAGGAAATATGTGCCAAGGTCGAAGCCGAGTGCGGCAAAGCGCGGGTTGTTTTGGGCAACAGGCACACGGAATAACTTCTCGTATGCACGCTGGAATTGCTTTGTCCTTTCGTCCAATACATTATAATAATATGGACTGATTATATAAGTGTTCAAAGCGAAGAAGTCGTCCAAAAGCCTCCCTGTCTCGTCCTGCCATTCGGGATAACCAACCAGGGTAAGTCGGTACTCGGAATGCCCGCGACGGAAATCCTTGAGACGCGACAACAGTATGTTGAGCGAACGGACACTGCTGTCATCGATGAGAATCATGTTGTCGCGGAACTGGTTGAAAGCGGTCTCGTATGCAAAATCATCGCCTTCGAGCTCCAGAACTCTGGGCGAACCCTTCTGTGCCAGATTCCGTGTAAGTGTCTCCGTAAGCACCTTGCCACGATTATCGGTATTGCCACTGCGAACGACGACAAAGTTTGTGTCCGCATAATACCGCATCAGCTTCTTCACAGCGGCATCAAAGACAATTGCATTGGGGACAGCAACATCATAGACAAGCGGATAGTCCTGAAGTACCTGCCCGGTTGGAAAGGGCAGTACAAGGCGCGTACCCTGTTCTCTGCAATGCTCTGCCACTGCTGGTATCTGTGTGGCGGAAGCCGGGCCTATGATGACATCGAATCCGACAATCTTGGAAAGCAGAGGCTCTATCTGCGACGCGGTATTCCCGCAGTCCCAGGCATGGATGTCGAGATTGACACCACTGCGGCGGACACTGTCTGCAGCCATGAGCAAGCCCCGATAGAACTCCACCATGTTCTTGTCGCTGAACGGAAGCAGCACGCCGACCTTGAGGTCGGAGATAGAGGTACGGATGACAACGGGATCCGATGTCTCCGGCTCCTCGGCGGTTACGGTTGCTACCGGCTGAGGCTTCTTGGGTATAATCAGCAGTGTGCCCTTTTTGAGCTTCTTGCCTTTTTTCACGTCCGGGTTCGCTGCTTGCAGTTCAGGGACAGAAATGCCGTGGCTGGCAGCGACGCTTTCCCATGTCTCGCCCTTGACGACGAAGTGCATGTCGTCGAGCGTGGAGAGCATGTCCTGTCCGAACAAAAACACCGGACAGAGCAAAAGCAAAAGAAGCATTATTCTCGGTTTATTCCTCATTCTTAACTCCTCACTTTATACTATCTAGATGCAAAGGTAACACTTTTTATCGCCCTTTCAACTATTTTAAGAGAGAAAATGCGTCGAATCTCATTGTTTTTCCTTATTTTTGCAGAAAATATACATTTGATGAAGCGTATTTTATTCTTTTTCCTTGCTCTAATGCCGCTTTTTGCATGGGCACAGGCACCCACCCTCGACCCCACCGCCACATACTACATGACCAACGACAAAGGTGAGGAGGAAACTGGTGTCATCGGTTCAGAAACGGGTCCTCTGAATGCGCCCGTCCGCATCGTCTTTCAGGCAAACACATCCAGACCCTTCCCCGACGGTTTCAGCAGTAACGCCCATTACACATGGACGATAACAAACACAAAGAACACCACCGCCGCAGCTACGCCCATTGTGCGCAACGAAGAGGATTTTGAGCTGGAGTTCAACGAGAGCGGCACCTACAAGGCACAGCTTCAGGTTCTCTTCTACGACGAAGGCGGGGAAGACATCATCTACGAATATCCCGAAGAAGGCGATGAAGAAAAAATCATCAACTTCACGATTGCAGAGAGCAAGCTGGAATTTCCCAACGGTATTTCGCCCAATGGCGATGAGAAGAATGATGTGCTCAAACCCAAAGAGGGCTTCAAGAGCATTGTCTCCTTTCATGCCGCTATCTTCAACCGCTGGGGGCAGAAGCTGTATTCATGGGATGACGTGAACGGCTATTGGGATGGAAAGGTGAACGGAAAGGTTGTGAAGGACGGTGTCTATTTCCTTGTCGTCTCTGCCAAGGGCGGCGACGGCATCGACTATAGCATTAAGAAAGCTATCAATGTCATCTCCGGCTTCAACAATGGCGAGGACGAAAACGGCAACGGAGGCGGAGGCGGCAATGAGTGAGCAGAAGATTTGCGTGGAAGGTGCACGTGTCCACAACCTGAAGAATGTGGATGTAGAGATTCCGCGTAACAGTTTGACAGTTATCACAGGCCTGAGCGGAAGCGGCAAGTCTTCATTGGCTTTCGACACTATCTATGCCGAAGGCCAACGCCGCTACATTGAGACGTTCAGTGCCTACGCCCGCAACTTCCTCGGAGGCATGGAACGGCCGGATGTCGATAAGATAACCGGCCTGAGTCCCGTCATCAGCATCGAGCAGAAGACCACAAACAAGAACCCGCGAAGCACCGTTGGGACGACAACCGAGATTTACGATTTTCTGCGCCTACTCTATGCCCGTGCTGCCGAAGCCTATTCCTACGTCAGCGGTGAAAAGATGGTGCGCTACACGGAGGAACAGATTCTCAACCTGCTCCTTAACGAATACCTCGGCAAACGCATTGTCCTGCTGGCTCCGCTTGTGAAAAACCGCAAGGGACATTACAAGGAACTCTTCGAGACCATCCGCCGCAAGGGTTATCTCTATGCCCGCGTTGACGGCGAGATGCAGGAGGTACTGCCGGACATGAAGCTCGACCGCTACCGCAACCACAGCATCGAGGTGGTCATAGACCGCCTCCGCATTCAGGACAAGGACGACAAGCGGCTTGTCGGGAGCGTGGCAACGGCGATGAAGCAAGGCGACGGCGAAATGCTCGTCTGCGACATGGACACAAACGAAGTGCGCCACTACAGCAAACACCTGATGTGCCCCACAAGCGGCATCTCCTATCACGACCCTGCCCCGCACGACTTCTCCTTCAACAGCCCCCAGGGAGCCTGTCCGCGCTGTAAGGGCCTGGGATTTGTTCACATCATCGACCGCAACAAAGTCATCCCCAATCCCAGCCTCTCGCTTCGTGAGGGTGGATTTGCACCTCTCGGCAAAGCAAAGCAGGCGATGATATTCTGGCAGGTGGAAGCCGTGCTTGAACAGTACGGATGCACCATGGACACGCCGCTTGGCGAGGTGCCCGACGAAGCCATCGGCGAAGTGCTGGAAGGCAGCTCGGGGCGACTCAGAATCCCTGCTGAAAAGGCCAGAACGACGAACGACATCTATACGGAGTTCGACGGTCTGGTCAAGTACATTGAGCAGATGAAAGATGCGGAGGTTGGTGCTGCCGCCCAGAAATGGGCAGAGCAGTTCAGCGGAGTCTGTGAATGTCCTGAGTGTCGCGGCCAAAGACTGAGAAAAGAATCGCTGCACTTCCTGCTCCCCGGATGGACAACGGTCAATGGTCAATGGTCAATGGTCAACATTGCCGAAGTGTCCGCCCTCGAACTCGGCCAACTCTACGAATGGTTAGAAGGGCTTGACCAGCGTATCAGCGAACGCCAAAGAGCCATTGCCTCTGAGATTATAAAGGAGATAAAGACCCGACTGAAGTTCTTGCTCGACGTGGGACTTGACTACCTCTCCCTCTCACGTCCCTCCATGAGCCTGTCTGGGGGCGAGAGCCAGCGCATACGCCTTGCCACACAGATTGGCAGCCAGTTGGTGGGAGTGCTTTACATCCTTGACGAGCCGAGCATCGGCCTTCATCGGCGCGACAACATCAAACTCATCAACTCGCTCAAGGCTCTTCGCGACGCAGGCAACACGGTGCTTGTCGTGGAGCACGACCGCGATATGATGGAGAATGCAGACTACATCGTTGACATCGGGCCGCTTGCTGGCAGACGCGGAGGCGAAGTGGTCTTTCAGGGAACATATAAGGAGATGCTGAAGACCGACACGCTGACAGCAAGGTATTTGAAGGGTTGCATTGAAGTGAAGAGTGAAGAGTTAAGAGTGAAGAATAATAGTAACCGTTTAGAGGAAGAAAGTAAATCTGATTCTTCACTCTTAACTCTTCATTCTTCACTTAAACTGTTCGGCTGCTCTGGCCACAATCTCAAGGACATAGACGTGGAGATACCCTTGGGGAAGTTCCTCTGCGTCACGGGAGTCAGCGGTAGCGGGAAGAGCACGCTAATCAGTGAAACGCTCTTCCCCATACTCAGCAAACACTTCTACCGTTCGCTTGCAGACCCCCTGCCCTACCGCTCCATAGAGGGACTGGAGCATATCGATAAAGTAATTGATGTGGACCAGAGTCCACTGGGGCGGACACCGCGTTCCAATCCTGCCACCTACACAGGTGTCTTCATGGACATACGCAGCCTTTTCGTCGAGTTGCCGGAAGCCCGCATCAGAGGTTACAAGCCCGGACGCTTTTCGTTCAACGTCAAAGGCGGACGCTGCGAGTGTTGCAGTGGCAATGGCTACCGCACTATCGAAATGAACTTCCTGCCGAACGTCTTTGTACCCTGCGAGGAGTGTCGCGGCAAGCGTTACAATCGCGAGACGCTCGAAGTGCGCTTCCGTGGGAAAAGCATTGCCGATGTGCTTGACATGACCATCAACCAAGCTGTCGAGTTCTTCGCCAACCAACCCACTATCCTTAATAAGATAAAGGTATTGCAGGAGGTCGGTCTTGGCTACATCAAGCTTGGCCAGCCCAGCAACACCCTATCGGGAGGCGAGAGCCAGCGCGTGAAGCTTGCCGCCGAACTTGGTAGACGCGACACAGGCCGCACGCTCTACATTCTGGACGAACCGACCACAGGACTACACTTCGAGGACATCCGCGTCCTGCTCGAAGTGCTGCGCAAACTTGTCGATAAAGGCAACACCATTATCGTCATCGAGCACAACACGGATGTTATCCGCGCAGCCGACTGGATTATTGAGATGGGGCCAGGCGGGGGACGCAACGGCGGAGAGATTCTGTACTGTGGAGAACCGAAAGACTGACCTCAACCGATGCTTTTATTTGATAAAATAGCCGAATAGTTTTCCAATTATTTGGCTATTATTATAATAATGTGTACATTTGCATGGATTTTGACCTTGAACACCCACTATTATGAATAACATTAAGACTTTCCTACTTGCCCTTTCCTTCGGTTTGATGCAAGGCATGGGCATTCTCAAAGTGAAAGCCGACAACTCTGCATGGATGGCCGGCATTCCCGACAACACCTTTGTCAGCCAGCTTTCCATTCCTGGTTCCCATGATGCAGGAACAGGACACGGCGTGAACAATGTCTATGTGGTTGTGAGCGGTAGCACATACGCCGTCACACAGGAAAAGAACCTGACGCAGCAGTGGAACAGCGGCATCCGTGCTTTCGACCTGCGCCCTGCCGTCGATGGCTCCAGCCTGCGCATCTACCACGGCATCGTTTCCACAAACCTCTATATGGACAATGCCCTCAGCACTCTCTGCGGACTGCTTGACAGCCATCCGACAGAGACGTGCATCGTCATCATGCGCCACGAATCGGAAGCCGACGACAACAACGGCAACTGGGGCACAAAGATGAAGGACCTGCTGAACAGCAATCCGACCAAGAGCCACGCCGTGAACTACACACCAGAAGCCAAGCTGGGCGACGTGCGTGGAAAAATCATCATCCTCAGCCGCGACAACTACGACACCAACCCCGTGGGCGGCTATATCACAGGCTGGGGCTTCAGTTCGGACTTCAACAACCAGAAAGGCGGCAGGATAAAGGGTATAGGCACCGAGGGGCCACTCTACATACAGGACTTCTATGATGTCTCTGCCAGCGGCGCACCAGCCACGAAGACCGCCAGCATACAGCGGATGCTCCAGTTCTCTACGTCGGAGAACACCAATCCCGGCTTGTGGGTCGTCAACCAGACATCAGGCTACTCCAAAACCAAAAGCATACTGAGCTACACGCTATCCACAAGCGACGGCTATCGCGACAATGCTCAGACACAGAACCAGGCTGCCATTTCATACATCAACAATCATCCAGGCCCCGCAGGTATCATGCTGATGGACTTTGCGGGCGAGGACGCTTCCAATGGGTACAATGTGAAGGGTCAGGCTCTGACCGATGCCCTCATCGCCAGCAACTCCAAGGCCGGCCCCAATGCCGACTACTTCCGCGCCTTGGGTGTCATCACCCCCAATGGACAGTACTGCATCAGCACGGAATACAACGGCAAGAAGTACTACTTGAAGAATGACGGCTATCTCACCGACGACGAAATGAGTGCAAGCGTCTTCACCTTCTCGCGAGTCGAGGGTGCCACCTACACATACGGCTTCAACCTACAGAATGCCTACTTCACCAATCCCGGACAGACCAACGGCAATGTGAACTACAACTCAGGCCACATCATCACCGACGCCAGCAGCAAGCGAAAGGACTGGGAGGCACAGGTCTTCTTCCTGAACAGCGCAGGCAAGTATGCCATCCGTGCCACCAATGCCAACGGTACAGGCAACTGGATAGCAGCATCCAAGGCATACTGGACTGTAAACGGCGGTGACAACGGTCCCGTGGCAGAATACTCCAACAGCATGAACTACGTCTGGAACGTGGAGACTCCATCGCCCAACGTCAAGGTCACATACACCCTCTATTTCAACAACAAGAAGGTGGGCGAAGTCCAAGCCATCTGCGAAAGAGGCGGTACGGCGGCACTCCCCGAAGAATACATCCGCGACTTCTGCACCTACACCTACTCCCCAAAGACCATTACAAGTTCCATCATCAAGGTGACAGTCAGATGGCCGACTGCCAGCGCCCCTTTCAAAGTGTCATCCCCAACGAGCAGTACAAGATATTGGTACAACATCAAGGCTGGAAGGCTCGGACGCTTTGTAGGATGGGAAAGCCGCGAACCCTATCATCCCCATGCCTACGACGAGGCATCCGTGGGGGAATATCCCGAAACGGAACTCTATGCAACGGAGCTTGTTCGTGCCAGCGATGCCTATCAATGGGCGTTTGTAGGCAATCCTGTGGAAGGTTTCAAGCTGGTCAACAAGCTCAAGGGTGAGAGCTATTCGCTGACCGCCGATGGTACCGCCACCTCCGTGCAAGGCACACAGAACGTCAAGAACGCTGTGCTGCGCGAGGGTGATTTCCGCTGGACAGTTCATGCCGATGGCGACGGCTTTTCTTTGAGCCTCGATGGGCAAGAGAACTATTACCTCAACACGCATGGAGGTCCGCACGGCTATCTTCAGATATGGGAATCGTCTGCTGCCAAGTCCGACCTCGGTTCGCAAATGATTGCAGAGGCAGTGCCTGACGCTTCGTTGGCGCTGACAGCCATCGGCGATGGCTACTACAATACCCTATGCTTGCCATACGACGTAACGGTTGGTGGTGCCAAGGTCTATATCCTCGAAAAGGGAGAGGAGGAAGGTGAAGCGGTGAGGCTGCCGATAATTGAAGAAAAAGTATCGGGGGAAAGGGCGCTTGTTCCTGCCTTCGATGATGAAGGATATGCGCTTCTCACCCTGGTGGACAACACCGTTCCCGCAGGTACGCCTGTTGTCCTGTGGGGCGAAAGTGAGACTGCCACACTCACCTATGGCAGCGGTTTTGCCAAGAACCCCTCCAACAGGACAGCCCTCAGCGGACTCTTCATGCCCGCCAGCCCCGTAGATGTGCTCACCTTGCAGGCAGGCGACGGCGTTCCGGGCTTCTATGCTTTCTCCGGCAGCATTTCCCCAAATCAGGCCTACCTGAAGCTAAAAGACACAAGCATCCAAGCCTTGATTCTGCGCTTTAGCGATGTCGATGACGGCATAGAGACAATTCGCAATCAACAATCTGCAACCCATAACAGCGACGCTGTCTTCAATCTTACCGGCCAAATGGTAAACGGCACATTGCCACGGGGCATTTATGTCGTTAGCGGGAAAAAGATATTGAAGAAGTGATGTTCCGTCACGTTTTCCATATTGGCACAACATTTGTAGGATAGAAAGCAAACAGTACATTGTAAAAGGTAAATGGATAAATGGTAAGTGGTAAAAGTTTTTCACCAGATACGTTCAACATATTGAACTTCAGCAAGGAAGAGGCCAGCCGCCTGCATTGCGGCAGTGTCTCGCCGCTGCATCTGCTGCTCGGCATCCTACGTCATACGGACAACAAGGCAAGCCAGCTTTTGGCATATTATCTGCCAGAGGGTGTGTCCCAGCTCAAAAACCAACTGGAAATGACCGCCCGACAGCATCAGGTGCTCATCTCCCCTACTCCTGCAAACATGAACTTCGACACGCAGGCAAACCGCATCATGCGGCTCTGCAAGTTGGAGGCAAGTCTGATGAAGTCGGACAGCATTGAACCCATACACGTTCTGCTCGCTATCCTGAAAGCCAACGACAACGAGGCAAGCGACATCCTGCAACGGCTGGATATCACTTACGAAAAGGTGCAGGCTCCTTCCGACCAAATGGTAAATGATAAATGGTCAAATGGTAAATCCGACGACAATGATGCCGACGACGAGGACATGGAGCCCGTTTCTGCAGGACTGGACGGCAGCGTCATCTCCATCCGCCAGCAGAAGAAGCAGGAGAGCAAGACACCGGCCTTGGACAGCTTCGGCACCGACCTGACAGAAATGGCGGCAAGGGATCTGCTCGACCCC
The DNA here is from genome assembly GCA_017524545.1 of Bacteroidaceae bacterium. Lineage (GTDB taxonomy): Bacteria > Bacteroidota > Bacteroidia > Bacteroidales > Bacteroidaceae > Physcousia. The sequence continues at coordinate 9,069 of JAFXVN010000076.1, read as the reverse complement.
GTTGTGGGCCGTGAGAAGGAGATTGAGCGTGTGGCTCAAATCCTGAACCGCAGAAAGAAAAACAATCCCATTCTTATCGGCGAACCGGGCGTAGGCAAAAGCGCTATCGTGGAAGGACTGGCACAGCGCATCGTCAATCACAAAATCAGTCGCACGCTCTGGAACAAACGCCTTGTGGTGCTCGACCTCGCAAGCGTGGTGGCTGGCACGAAGTATCGCGGCCAATTCGAGGAACGCCTGCGCTGCATCATGGTGGAGCTGAAGGAGAACCCCGACGTTATCGTCTTCATCGACGAGATACACACGCTCATCGGAGCAGGTAATGCTTCCGGGTCGATGGATGCCGCCAACATGCTGAAGCCTGCTTTGAGCCGTGGCGAGTTCCAATGCATCGGTGCTACAACACTCGACGAGTTCCGCAAGAGCATCGAGAAGGACGGTGCCTTGGAGCGCCGCTTCCAGAAAGTGCAGGTCGCTCCTCCGACGCAGGAAGAGACGCTGCAAATCCTCCAGAACTTGCGCGACCGTTACGAAAAGCATCATAATGTACGCTATTCCGACGAAGCCTTGCTTGCCTGTGTGAAGCTGACTGGCAGGTATGTGACCGACCGCAGTTTCCCCGACAAAGCCATCGATGTGCTCGACGAAACGGGCAGTCGTATGCGCATCCAGAACTTCCCCATCCCCGACGAGATTCTCCAGTTGGAGAAGCTTGTGGAGGAATTCAACCAAAAGAGGGATGATGCAGCCGCACGGCAGGACTACGAACTGGCTTCCCGCTTTCGCGACGAATGCAGCAAAGCCATGCAAGACTTGGAGCAGGCTAAACAAGTGTGGGAGAAGACCATCAGCGAGGACGAACGGAGCCTTGTTGACGAGCAGGTGGTGGCAGATGTCATCAGCACAATGACAGGCATTCCCGTGCAGCGCATCGGCCAAGAAGAGAACCAAAGGCTGCGTCAGCTTAAAGATGTCCTCCAGCAGAAGGTCATCGGTCAGGACGAGGCTGTTGCCACCGTAGCAAAGGCTATCCAGCGTAGTCGTGTTGGACTGAAAGACCCGCAGAAGCCCATCGGCACTTTCCTCTTCGTTGGACCAACAGGTGTGGGAAAAACATACCTCGCCAAGTGCCTCGCAGAAGAGCTTTTCGGCAAGGCAGACGCCATTATCCGCATCGACATGAGCGAGTACATGGAGAAGCACACGGTCAGCCGAATGGTGGGTGCGCCTCCGGGATATGTGGGTTACGATGAAGGCGGTCAGCTCACGGAACAAGTGCGTCGCAAGCCTTATTCCATCGTGCTTCTCGACGAGATAGAGAAAGCGCATACAGATGTCTTCAACCTCCTGCTGCAAGTCATGGACGAAGGCAGACTGACCGACGGCAACGGCAACACGATTGACTTCCGCAATACCGTCATCATCATGACAAGCAACTGCGGCTCGAAACAAATTCGCGACTTCGGCCGAGGTGTGGGTTTCCAAGACTTTACAGAGGTAAGCAATGGCAAGAAGCAGAACCGCAACATCGTGAAGAAAGCACTCGACAAGCAGTTTGCACCTGAGTTCATAAACCGCCTCGACAACATCGTTTACTTCGACCACCTTTCGCAAGAAGACCTCCAGCGCATCGTGGATATCGAGCTACGTCCTTTGCTTGAGCGCGTCAAGGAACTGGGGCACACCCTTGAAGTCACTCCAGAAGCCCGCGAACTGCTTGGCAAGAAGGGCTACGACATGCAATTCGGTGCCCGCCCCTTGAAGCGAGCTATCCAAGACCTGCTCGAAGACCCCCTCTGCGAAATCCTCATGGAAGCCCCCTCTCTAACTCTCCCCCGAGGAGGAGAGAACTTCAAAGCGGAGGTCGATACAGAAAACAAAGAAAAAATAAACATTGTTAAACTATAAATGAAGTCCTACCTTTCTCCTCCCCCAAGGGGGAGGTCGGGAGGGGGCTGTATATTATGAAACAAGGAAACATCGGGGTTACAACCGAGAATATCTTCCCCGTCATCAAAAAGTTTCTCTATAGCGACCATGAAATCTTCATTCGCGAAATCATCAGTAACGCTGTCGATGCCACGCAAAAGCTCAAGACGCTTGCAGGCAAAGGCGACTTCAAAGGCGAGCTGGGCGACCTGAAGATTCGGGTCAGAGTGGATAAAGACGCTAAGACTATTACTGTCAGCGACAGCGGTATCGGCATGACTGCCGACGAAATCGAGAAGTACATCAACCAGATTGCCTTCTCGGGTGCCAACGACTTCCTCGACAAGTACAAGGACGACGCGAACGCCATCATCGGCCACTTCGGTCTCGGCTTCTACTCATCGTTCATGGTGAGCAAGCAGGTCGATATCATCACAAAGAGCTATCAGGACGCTCCTGCCGTGAAATGGAGCTGCGACGGCAGCCCAAGCTTCACTCTCGAAGAGGTTGAAAAGGCAGAGCGAGGCACGGACATCGTGATGCACATCGACGACGACTGCCAGGAGTTCCTCGAAAAGGACAAGATAGAAGGCCTGCTTCGCAAGTACTGTCACTTCCTGCCCATTCCCATCGCCTTTGGCAAGAAGACCGAATGGAAGGACGGCAAGCAAGTGGATACCGATGAAGACAATATAATAAATAATGTAGAGCCGCTGTGGGCAAAGAAGCCTGCCGACCTCAAGGACGAGGACTACAAAGAGTTCTACCGTCACCTCTTCCCGATGGCCGACGAGCCGCTCTTCTGGATTCACCTCAACGTCGATTATCCCTTCAACCTCACCGGCATCCTCTACTTCCCGAAGATAAAGAACAACATCGAAATCCAGCGCAACAAGATTCAGCTCTACTGCAACCAGGTCTTCGTGACAGACGCAGTGGAAGGTATCGTGCCCGAGTTCCTGACCTTGCTGCACGGTGTCATCGATTCGCCCGACATCCCTCTGAACGTCAGCCGCAGCTACCTCCAGAGCGATGCCAATGTCAAGAAAATCAGCTCGTACATCACGAAGAAGGTGAACGACCGCTTGGCTGGCATCTTCAAGAACGAGCGCGAGGACTTCGAGAAGAAGTGGGACGACATCAAGATATTCATCCACTACGGCCTGCTCACCGAAGAGGACTACTACGACAAGGCAAAGGCTTACTTCCTCTTGAAGGACACCGAGGGCAAGCACTACACGCTCGACGAGTTCCAAGCCCTCATCAAGGACAACCAGACGAACAAGGACGGACAGCTTGTCTATCTCTATGCCAACGATCCCGACGCGCAATACACCTACATCGACGCCGCCAAGCAGAAGGGCTACAAAGTGCTCCTGATGGACGGTCAGCTCGATGCTCCACTGATTGGTCTTCTTGAAAGGAAGCTCGAGAAATCAACATTCACGAGAGTTGATGCTGATGTCATCGAACGCCTCATTCAGAAGGAAGAGACCAAGCGCGAGAAGCTTGAAGCAGAGCGCTCGGACAAGCTTTCCATCGTCTTCCGCTCGCAAGCTCCCAAGACAGACAAGGTCGATTTCAACGTCGAGGCACAAGCCCTTGGCGAAGACCAGTTGCCCGTGATGATGACGCAGAGCGAGTACATGCGCCGAATGAAAGAGATGGCTCGTCTGCAACCCGGAATGGCCTTCTATGGCGAGATGCCCGACATGTACAACATCGTGCTCAACACCGACTCGCCGCTCATCCGCGAAGTGCTCGAGGATTGCGAGAAGAGCACCGAAGAAGCCCTGAAACCCATCGAGGCAGAGCTGCGCGGACTGAATGCGCGTCAGGCTGTGCTGCGTCAGGAACAGGACAAGAAGAAGCCCGAAGAAATCACTCAGGAAGAAAAGGACGACCTGAAGAAGTGCGGCGAGGACATCCGTGCCGAGCAACAGAAGCGCGACGATGTGCTGAAGGAATACGCCGAGAAGAACGACCGCGTGCATCAGCTCATCGACCTTGCCCTCCTCCAGAACGGCCTGCTCAAAGGTGAAGCCTTGACCCGCTTCGTGAAGCGCAGCGTGGCATTGATTAAATAAGTTAACTTTCTCCACATGAAAAACCGAACTGCACTCATCTGCATCCTTTCCTTTTTTGCCCTCAGCCTCTGCTGGGGGCAGAACAGTATTACGGTCACTCCGGCTGGCCACATGGACAAGGCTGTCTCGGGACACTTCGCCGGTATCGTCTCCGGGCAGCTCCAGACATGGGGTGGCTGCAACTTCCCCGATGTGCCTTGTGCCGACGGAGGCCAGAAAGTCTTTTACCCCAAGGCATACGGCGCAAGCGTGGCTGTGCCGGAAGGGACGGTGTATATTGGGGGGCAATGCCCCCTCCCCGGGGAGTGCCACAATGCCGCTGTAATCAAAAGCGATAATGAATGTCTCTTAGTGGGAATGGAGTACTCCCCCAAAGGGGGAGCGGAGAGGGGGCTTCCACCTTTGCCCAAAGGCCTCGACAACTTTGCCGCCTGCTATGGTGCGGACAGAATCTTCGTGGCAGGCGGTCAGACCGACGGCGTTCCCAACAGGGATGTCTATGCCCTTGACTGGCCTGACGGGAAGGAATGGGTGAAGCTGTGCGAGCTTCCAGACGCTGGCAGGCTGCAGCCCTGCATGGCTGTGCAGAATGCGCCCGAAGGGAAGGCGCTGTTTATTTTTGGAGGCAGCCTCACCCCAGCCCTCTCCAAAGGAGAGGGAGTTGTATATACCAAAGGCCTCAAGCTCAACTTGAAAACACTTGAATGGAAAGAGACGGCAACGGGGGAGGCCCTCGTCGGCTCCTGCTGCACGACGTGCGGCTACAGCCACATCCTCTTCTTCGGCGGTGTGGATTACGACATCTTCCTCTCTGCCATACAAGGCAGGCAGGACAGCCTCTACCTGCGCCACGAACCGTCGTGGTACAAGTTCCGCAGCGACGTGCTGGCCTACCACACCATCACCGACTCGTGGGCTGTCATCCCTGGCGACACCGCTTTGGCTCGCGCTGGTGCTGCCCTTACACCATTCGACGGAGGCTGGTATTACAGCGGCGGCGAGACGATGCCCGGCATAAGGTCGAACAAGATTTCGCTCATCGAGACGAAGCATGAGACGCATTTCGGCTTCCTCAACTGGGCGGTGCTTGCCCTCTATCTGATAGCGATGCTGGGCATGGGCATCTACTTCATGCGCCGCGAGAACGGCGCCGAGGACTTCTTCAAAGGGGGCGGACGCATCCCCTGGTGGGCGGCGGGCATCAGCATCTATGCCACGATGCTCAGTGCCATCACCTACATGGCCATCCCCGCCAAAGCCTACGCCACCGACTGGACTTACTACCCGATGCTCTGGATGATTCCCGCCGTGGGCTTCCCCGTGATATGGTACTACCTGCCCTACTTCCGCAGGAGCAAGGCGGCTTCGGCCTACGCCATACTGGAAGAGCGCTTCAACGCCGCCACACGCCTGATGGCATCCACCCTGTTCTGCGTCTTCATGGTGGCACGCATGGCACTGGTGATGTACCTGCCTTCGCTTGCGCTGACGGCTGTGACGGGCATCGACATCTACCTCTGCATCGTGCTGATGGGACTCGTCACCATCATCTACTGCACGATGGGCGGCGTGGAGGCCGTCATCTGGGGCGATGTGGTGCAGGGATGCATCCTCGTTGGCGGTGCCATCTTCGCAGCCCTGTATCTGTGGAGCGGCACCGAGGGCGGCTTCTCGGGAGCATGGCAGATAGCGGTCGATAATGACAAGCTGCGCCTCTTCGACTGGAGCTGGGACTACCGGCGCGTCACCTTCTGGGTGGCCATCCTGGGCGGCGGCGTTGCCAACAACCTCATCTCCTACACCAGCGACCAGACCGTCATCCAGCGCTACATGACCACTAAGGACGAGAAGAGTGCAGGCCGCAGCATCCTTGTGAACGGCTTCATGAGCGTCTTCATCTCCGTAGCCTTCTACTTCATCGGCACGGGTCTCTACACCTTCTACAAGACGCACCCCGCAAGCCTCGACATCACCATGCAGCAGGGCGATGCCATCTTCCCCTTCTTCATGATGAGCCAGATGCCCGCAGGCTTGGCAGGACTGCTCATTGCCGCCATCTTCGCGGCCACCATGAGCACCATTTCGAGCAACATCAACTCGGTTTCGACAGCTTTCAGCGTCGATTTCGTGCAGCGGTTCCGCCAAAAGACAAGCGACGCGGCCTTGCTGAGAGTGGCACGCTGGACGTGCGTCGTGAGCGGCTTGATTGGCCTCAGCCTCGCCCTGCTGATGGCGACATGGGACATCGCCTCGCTCCTCGACTACTTCAACACCATCCTTGGCCTGCTGACCAGCGGCTTGGGCGGCCTCTTCTTCGTCGCCGTCTTCATGCCCCGCGTCAGAGGCTATGCAGGACTCTTAGGCTTCATCGCAGGCGAAGTGACCGTCTTCATGATAAAAAGCTTCACCGAAGCCAACGTCTTCACCTTCGGCCTCATAGGAATGGTGGTGTGTATCATTGTATCATACCTAATGTCGTTACTGATGAAAGGCAGATGAGGTAAATTGCTAAATGATAAAATCGTAAATAAATCGTAAATAGTAAATCGTCAAATAGTAAATTACACATGGTAGATTTTAGTTTGTTGGCCGCTCAGTACAAGAGCGAGCTGTTAGACAGGGTGATGCCCTTCTGGATGGAGAACAGCATAGACAAAAAGTTCGGCGGGTACTTCACCTGCATAGAGCGTAACGGTGAGGTCTATGACACCGACAAGTTCATCTGGCTGCAAGGCCGCGAAGTGTGGATGTTGGCAACGCTTTACAACAAAGTGGAGAAACGCCAGGAATGGCTCGACGCAGCCATACAGGGTGCCGAGTTCCTCAAGAAGTACGGACACGACGGCAACCTCAACTGGTACTTCTCGCTCGACCGCGAAGGCCGCCCTCTGGTGGAGCCGTACAACATCTTCTCCTACACCTTCGCCGTCATCGCCTTCGGACAGCTCTATAAGGCAACAGGCGTTCAGGAGTATGCCGACATCGCCAAGAAGACCTTCGACATTGTGCTCTCCAAGCGAAGCAACCCCAAGGGACGTTGGAGCAAGGCCGCCCAGGGCGCACGCGCCATGAAGGACTTCGCCCTGCCCATGATTCTCTGCAACGTCGCCCTGGAGATAGAAGACCTCCTCGACCCGAAGTTCCTCAAGGAAACCATCGACACCTGCCTGCACGAAGTGCTCGACGTGTTCTACCGTCCCGAGCTGGACTTGGTTGTGGAGCACGTCAGCAAGGACGGCAAGCTCGTTGACTGCCACGAAGGGCGCCTGCTCAACCCCGGCCATGCCATCGAAGCCATGTGGTTCATCATGGACTTGGGCAAACGCCTCGGCCGCAAAGACCTCATCGAGAAAGCCGTGCACATCGCCCTGCGCGAAGTCGAATACGGCTGGGACAAGCAGTACGGCGGCATCTTCTACTTCATGGACCGCCTTGGCCGTCCCTTGCAGCAATTGGAGTGGGACCAGAAGCTCTGGTGGGTGCACATCGAGACGCTCATCACCATGATAAAGGGCTACGAGCTGACGGGCAACAAGGAATGTCTCGACTGGTTCATGCGCGTCCACGAATACGTCTGGAGCCACTTCATGGATCCCGAGTACCCCGAATGGTTCGGCTACCTGAACCGCCGAGGCGAAGTGCTGCTCACGCTCAAAGGCGGCAAGTGGAAAGGCTGCTTCCATGTTCCTCGCGGCCTGATGCAGGTCTATCAGACCCTGGAGCGCATCGCCCAGCGCGAAGCACAGAAATAATAGTCTCAACATCTAAAGACGCAGGAATCTCACACAGAATCCACAGAGAATTTCTACATCTAAAAACGCGAAAACCACGAAATATCATTATAATCAAGAAATAAAACCCTCCCTGCAATCCTTTGTCTGAAAATCTCTGTGCTTTCTGTGTGGGATTAGAGCTTTTCGTGTCTTTAGATGTTGAACAAAAAAAGACGCCTCTTCCGTGTGGGATAAAGGCGTCTCTTTTTTCAAGCTTCCTCAAGTTCTCCCCCTTATGGGGGGGAGTTAGAGGGGGGCTTCTTACTCCATCCCTTGGATGGTTTCCTGGTTCTTGATTTCCTTTGTCGCTTCGGTTTGAGCGGCGCGGGTGGGAACGAGCTGGAAGGTGGCATCCTGACGGAGGTTCTTGAAGTCCTTGCCGGGGAGCCAGCGGACGTTGACAGCCAGGATGTTGTCGGTCGAGAAGTCCTCGGCGAGGACAGAGCCTTCGGTCTGGAGTTCGGGATAGAAGCCTCCGAGGTCTCCCAAGACGACCTTGTTGCCAGCAAGCATCTGCTCGCGCAGGCATTTCACGGCCTTGGTGATGATGGCGACAACGTCGCCCTTGTCGTACGCGCATCCGTGGTCGGTGATGTGCTTGGCGAATGCATCGAGGGTGAGCACCTCGCGCACCTGTGCGGTGCCGTAGGCTTTGGTCTCGGTGATGTCGCTCTTCTTTGTTCCGGGCTTCGTGCCCATGATGGTAATTGCGTAGTCAATCATAAAGCAAAAGTGTTTTAATTGTTTTTTTAATTGGGGAGTTATAATCGGGAGTTATAGTGGGGAGTTATTATTGGGAGTTATAATGTGCCGTTAGTATTGGCTCCTCATAACTTCTCTTCATAACTCCTTATTTTAACTTCTCTTCATAACTTCCATTGTTTAACTCTCGGATTGATTTTCGGGGTAATCAGCTGTGCCTTGTTGGTCATCGAGGCGTGCCTAATTGCGCACTTAGGCGTGTCTGTCTGCCCGCCTTGGCTTGGCCTCTTTCCTTCCTCTCAATCACAATGCAAAGGTACGAAAATTTCTCGGATTATGCAAGTAAATTGGCAATTATTTTCACAGGAAAATGAAAGTTTTTTTGTTAGTCAAGGAGGGTGTTCTGCCTCCATCAGGAGCTTGTCGCAGAGGTCGGTGTTGCGGGGCTGCGACTCTATCGATTTGTCGATGTGGTAGTCGATGCCTGCGATGGATTGCATCTTTGCTTTCCACTTGGCATAGCATCCGCTGTCGGGGAAGATTCTAACCTTCTTTCCTCGCAGACATTCCAGCTTTTC
>JAFXVN010000075.1 GCA_017524545.1 Bacteroidaceae bacterium | reverse complement strand
GATGAAGAGTGTGTAGAGTGCCACCATCGTCAGCGACAGGATGCTGGATAGCATGCCTATCGACTGTATGATGACATCCCATACCTTTGGCACAGCCTCCTTGACGCCTTGGATAAAGCCCTGCTGGGTGACGATGCCCTTGATCTCTTCGACGGTGAAGTGTTCACGAAGGAATTGCTGGATGACGTTGGGGATGTTGCTGAAAGTCTCAGACCGGGAGAGATAGTTCACCAACAGGTTCTTGACGTGAACGCTCTCCTCAACCATCGGTGGCACGACAAGGAAGGAGAGTCCCGTCAAGATGGCACCCACAACGATGAAAGAGCACAGAATGCCGAGGAAGCGGTACTTCAAATGACAGCGGTACTGGAAGAACCTGACCATCGGGAACAAGATGTAGGCGATGAGCCACGCCAGGAAAAAGGGTGTGAGTACACCGCTCAATCTGCTGAGCAGCATGATGATGCCTACGACAATGATGACCCCTATCAGGCCGCGTACGAACTTATCGAAGTTGATCTCTTGACTAAACATATCTGTCACTTTTTCTGCTTTCTGCTGCAAAGGTAAGGATTTTATTTGAAATGCGCAATGCGTTGCGGGTTTTTTTTGTGGCAAAGTGTTGCGTATTTAGCAAAAATGCTGTTCCTTTGCATCGCCAACACAAAACAACACAAAAATTCAATATATATCTTTGAGGAGTCACTTGCTTGGGAAAGTTGGTGGTTCTTTTTTTGTTTTGTTGCGCAACGCGTTGCGTAATATTTCACGGAATGAATACGTTCTATATATGCAGAATCTATTAATTTTGCACATTATTAAATAAATCACCAGATTGAAGAAACGAGTATCCCAGCGCGACATCGCCAAGATCCTCGGGATTAATGTCTCGACGGTATCCCGGGCGCTGAAAGGACAAGGAGGTGTGAGCTCAGCCCTCAGACAGAGGATTGAGCAGTTGGCTCACGAGCAGCGCTACCGTCCGAACCCCTTTGCCGTCAGCCTTCGTTTCGACACCACCCGCACCATTGGTATTGTGGTGCCCGATGTGTCGTTCAGCCCCTATGCCCATTTCGTAAAGCGGGTAGAGGCAGAGGCCCGGAAGGCTGGCCTGCTGTGTATCATCATGGATTCTGACGACAGCTTTGCTGGCGAGGTGGAGTGTGTGGAACTTCTCGAAAGTATGCATGTAGAGGGTATTATCCTCAGCCTGTCTCAGGAAACGACGGACTTCTCCCACCTGGAACGGTTGATGCGGAACCACATACCTTTAGTCCTGTTCGATCGGACGGCAGACATAGAAATCTCGTCTGTTGCCATCAATGATGAGCTGCTTGCCCGCCAGGCTACGCTACATCTGATCGATGGCGGAGCCCATCGCATAGCATTCTTAGGGGGGCCAAACCTGCTCAAACAGACCGCAGACCGCAAGCACGGCTATATCGAGGCCTTGCACGAACGGGGCATCCCTGTCAGGAAGGAGCTGGTGAAGTGTGGGTTCCTCAGTTTCAACTCCGGGCTGTCCGACACGTTAGAACTGTTGAGCCTGCCAGAGCCGCCAGATGCTATCTTAGCCACCAACGGCATGCTGACCATTGCATCGATTCAGGCTATCAGTAGCAAAGGCTTGCGCATACCGGAAGACATGTCGGTTATCGGATTCATGAGCGACTGGGTGTCGGAGATGAACACCCCGCGTATCACGTTTGTGAGACACAGTCCGAGGGAGTTTGGTACACAAGCCTTCCAGTTACTGCAAGGGCAAATCAACGGCGATACCAATATTTACCACGTTACCGCCAATGCACGGCTGGAAGTGAGGGAAAGCACCCGGAAAGTGCTTTAAGATACCCCATCCTTCACCCTTCATTCTTCATTTTTTTCAAGAATCGCTTTGATATATCGGCGATTGTTTGTATCTTTGTGCCAAAATTATCAATATCTCTAAATCATGTATAAAAGAATCAGACTTTTTTCCATGCTGATGCTGCTTTTCTGTGTAGGCAGTATCCAGGCACAGGATCGGCTCTATGCCGACGAGTTTCCACTTGGCGATGTCACCTTGCTTGACGGTCCCCTGAAGAAGGCCCGCGACCTGAACATCAAGGTGTTGCTGCAGTACGACAACGACCGCCTGCTGGCACCTTTCCTGAAGGAGGCCGGTCTCAAGCCGAAGGGCGAGTTGTATCCTAACTGGGCAGGACTGGACGGCCATGTGGGCGGCCACTATCTGACCGCCTTGGCCATCAACGCCGCTACGGGCAGCAAGGAGTGCCAGAAGCGCATGGAATACTGGATCAGCGAGTTGCAGGCTTGTGCCGATGCCAATGCCAAGAACCATCCCTCATGGGGTAAGGGCTACATCGGCGGTGTGCCCAATAGCGACCGTGTCTGGTCTACCTTCAAGCAAGGCGACTTCAAGGCCTACTTCGGTTCGTGGGTACCTTTTTATAATGTCCATAAGATCTATGCCGGTCTGCGCGATGCCTGGGTCTATTGCGGCAACGAACAGGCCAAGGCGCTCTTCCTCGGTCTGTGTGACTGGGCCATCGACCTGACGGCAGGACTCACAGACCAGCAGATGGAACGGGCACTCGACACGGAGCACGGCGGCATGAACGAGGTGCTGGCTGATGCCTACGCCATCACTGGCGACAAGAAGTACCTCGACGTGGCCAAGCGCTTCTCGCACCGTCGTCTGCTGAATCCCCTCTCACAGCGACAGGACTGCCTCGACAACATGCACGCCAACACGCAGGTGCCGAAGGTAATAGGTTTTGAGCGTATCGCCGAACTCTCAGGCGACGAGGCATATCATACCGCTGGCGCTTATTTCTGGGACATCGTCACTGGCGAGCGCTCGCTGGCCTTCGGTGGCAACAGCCGTCGTGAGCACTTCCCCAGCAAGGAGGCCTGTAAGGATTTTGTGAATGATATCGACGGCCCGGAGAGTTGTAACACGAACAACATGCTGAAACTCTCTGAGGAGCTGCACCGCCGCAATCCGGAGGCACGCTTCGCCGACTACTACGAACTGGCTACCTTCAACCACATCCTCTCTACCCAGCATCCCGAGCACGGTGGCTATGTCTACTTCACCTCTGCCCGCCCCCGTCACTATCGCAATTACTCGGCTCCCAACGAGGCCATGTGGTGCTGTGTGGGTACGGGTATGGAGAATCACGGCAAGTATGGTCAGTTCATTTATACAAAGGTGCATGATGCCCTCTTTGTGAACCTTTTCGTGGCTTCAGAGCTGAACTGGAAGGAGAAAGGCATCTCACTCCGTCAGGAGACCAACTTCCCCTATAGCGAGACCAGCAAGATCACTATCACCCAGGGCAAGGGGAATTTTGCATTGCAAGTGCGCTATCCTGGCTGG
>JAFXVN010000074.1 GCA_017524545.1 Bacteroidaceae bacterium | reverse complement strand
GTACACATGCCTAACAACAGGAGTTTCTACACTAAGACCATGTTCCTGACTAATGACCACAAGGCCATACGTCCCCTCTTTGAGGTAGACTTGGGACAACGTTGAAGTTTGGGTGTCGCATTGACGAAGTCAGGAAAAAGGTTTAGTCATTATTATGACCCTTATTCTCTCCGTCAAGAAAAAGCTTGGCATGTCTTTTTCCTCTATCTGGAACATCGGATGAGAAAATGGTGGGATTAGCTTATAAGAAGATTATTATGACCGTATCAGAGATTTTAAAAGGACTGATTTTGAGAGTGTGATTCCTTATTTGAATCACCTCTTTGAAGTGAATAGCGGCAGAAATCTTTGTTTATTTTGCATCCAGAAACTTAAATCAAAGACTATGATTGATATAGACGACTACGACATTCGATGTGTCGAGAAGGAAATCTTGTGGAAATACAAAGATACACGATACGACTTTTCGGATTATGATTGCTTGTTGTCCTTAAGACAGAATATGATTAACAAGAGGGTGCTGGCCCATCAAGAAGAGATTCTGCAAGACATTATCGCCTTTAATGATGCCCTCACCAAAGCACTACATGAAATGTACAACAGAGCACATCACATTTGGGAGAGCATAAAGGATAATGAGGACTTTGGGGAAGAGCCGGAGGTAACGGCCAAGTGCTTCCTTTGCAGCAATTATCCGATACTGCATCCTGTTCAAGGAAAAGACAGACAAGATTTATGGAATGCTCTTTGTGATAGTGATTGGAACTGTTTATATGATGATGGGGTGACTTTACCGACGCTAACACTTCCAAGAGACATCAACAGCTCCTTCGATCATTTCATCGGTATGGATTGCCCGCCACCTAATTGGAATGAAGGGCTTGACCAGGAATTGACAAAGGACTTACATTTGACGAGTGCGTTCCATCATCTCTTTCAACACATGAAGTTTGCCATTACGGACTTCATTTATATTCGAAAGTTCGAAACTGAAATCAAAATAGAAATCGATAAAACTATTAAAATATGATTTTCAAAGAATTACTTGACAGCGTTTCCTTCGACGAGGTGGAAAGGCAAATCCGTATCATGTACAACTACCCAGAAACAGGTAACCTGGGATGGTACAAAATACACTTCGATATGTTGCGCCTATTGACTCCGAAACATCATGATGACGCAAACGATGATGTGTGCCACATTACAATGGAGGATTGGGAAAATGGAAACGAACCTCATCTCCATGCTTTCCCGATGGAGGGCGACCTCTGGGAACATTCTCTAACCAAGGAGATTGTCATTGCTCCTGATGTCAAGGCTTCCAATGAGGAAATTGCCGCCTGTTGTCTTTGGCACACCTCTTTCCACGGATTTGTGGAAGAGGACAGGAAAAAAAGATTCCGCCTTTATGATATTGACATAGATTTCATGGACAGATGGGATGATGATGTATATTTTGAGAAATATGCAAACAAGAACTTTAGCATCATTCGTAAAAACGGTGGAATGATACCGACAATTAAAGACCTTTCTCCAAAAAGGAAAAAGCAACTTATTTACAAGCTAAAGGAAAGTCGATGGTATAGGGGCTATCGTAGTGGAGAAGTCAAACTGAGATGTGCCTACAAGAAGCATCTGGCAGAACGATACTATAGGCGAATGACTGATATAAGCGACTTTATCGTTAAGGCGATACCGGCTATTAACGACAAAGCGAATGACAATTATCTGAAGACTGAAGATCTTTGCAGCCTCTTTCAGTCGGAGTTGTTTTATTCGGAGGAACTAACATCGTTTGCTGATGAGGGAACAAGCGGAGCTAAATACCTCCTTAATCTGATACTGATTTACGATATGTTGCCACACTTTGACAGAATGATATATATACTGACAACAGGTGAACCAATAGAGACAATGACAGAAGATGACTTGGCCCTACAAAATGTGCTTATGGGTAGCTGCAAGTCTGGTGACATCATCTTTGCGACTAATCCATCCTTGGGCAGACAAATCCGCATCAATTATGCAACTTTCAATACAAGATATCCGTTAATAAGATGAAAACGAAACATAACAGAACAAACAGCGAGGGAAACTGGAGTTATAAGCATGATTATCCGATTGAGGACGTTTGGAACACAGATAACACAATCGCACAAATGATAGTGCCACGCTTACAGGCGTTCAAGGCGCTCGACAAGCATGGTGGCCCTCCAGACTTCAAGGATATGCGCGAGTGGAACAATGCCATTCAGAAGATGATTGATGCTTTTGAGTTGATGAAGTATGCTGGTAGAGTGAACACGAAGGAAGAGGAGCGAACCATCGAGAAAGGGATTGACTTGTTCTGAAAGTACTTCAGAAGTTTGTGGGACTAAACAATTGATAATATATGGGAGAAGCCACTTACAGTCCTTCCTACCAAAGTCGCTTGAAGAAATCACCAACATAAATATACTCTAGGCCGTCTTCTAACTCGTTGCTAATTTGTAATATACGTTCAAACATAGACCTTAATATGATGTCCTCTACTGGTGATTTTCAATCAAAATCAAAAGTAGTACTCTCGATTTTCAATCAAAATCGATGGCTAAGTTACGGATAATCTTGTTCCTCGCAAGCAAAAGCTAAAACTTTTCCTGTCTTTTGCTTGGGTAGTCGCATGGAAATGCGTACCTTTGCAGCAACAACACATTATTATGAAAACGACGACTGTTCTTTTACTCTCTGCCTTGACGCTTCTCAACGCTGGCTGTGCGGAAAGGAAATCCATTGCTCCTGCGCCTTACGGGCCTGTGCCGACGGAACGCCAGTTGGCTTGGCACGACATGGAAATGTATGCCTTCATCCACTTCACCACAACCACATATCGCGATGTGGAGTGGGGCTATGGCGATGCTTCGCCCGATGAGTTCCAACCCACGAAGTTCAATCCTCGCCAGTGGGTGGAGGTGCTGAAGGCTGCGGGCATGAAGGGTGTCGTCCTGACGGCCGAGCACCACGACGGCTTCTGCCTTTGGCCAAGCCAACTGACGGACTATAGCGTGGCTCACAGCTCATGGCGCGACGGCAAGGGTGATGTCGTGGGCGAGCTGGCTGCGGAGGCAAACAGGGCTGGCTTGAAGTTCGGCATCTATCTCTCGCCGTGGGACCGCCACGACATGCGCTATGGTTCGCCCGACTACATCGACTACTTCCGAGGCCAGTTGAAAGAACTGCTTACCCGGTACGGCCCCATCTTTGAGGTCTGGCAGGATGGAGCGAATGGCGGCGACGGCTACTATGGCGGCTTGTGCGAGAAGCGTACCATCGACAACCGCACCTACTATGACTGGGCAACGACCGACACCCTGATTCGCGAGCTGCAACCGATGGCCTGCATCTTCAGCGACGGAGGTCCCGACACCCGTTGGTGCGGCAACGAAAAAGGTTTTGTGGGCGACCCCAACTGGGCGACGCTCAACCGCGACAACTTCGCCCCCGGACACGCCAACAAGAACAGCCTCCAGCACGGCGACGTGGGCGGTACGCATTGGGTGCCCGCCGAGGTGGATGTCTCCATTCGTCCGGGATGGTTCTACCACGAAAGCGAGGACGACAGGGTGAAGACCGTCGAGCAGCTGATGGACATCTATTATACTTCTGTAGGCAGAGGGGCGAACCTCATCCTCAATGTCCCGCCAACAAAGGAAGGGCTTATCCATCCCATCGACTCTGCCCGACTGGTTGCCTTTGGCGAGGCGCTGCAAAAGGAGTTCAGTCGGCCGTTGGAGGCAAAGGACATCAAGTCGTGGGAGGCAACGAACGAGCGGAAAGGCTTTGCCGCGCGCAATGTGGCGGATGGCGACAGTCAGACCTATTGGGCGACAGACGATGATGTCCGCGAGGCAACCTTGACGATGACGTTCCGGGAGCCAGTTCCCCTCTACCGCCTTCGCCTTTGCGAACCCATCCAATTGGGACAGCGCATAGACAGTCTCTCTGTCGAAGCCCTCACACGAGAGGGGGAATGGGAGGTCGTCGCTACCGGCACCACCATCGGCCCCCGGCGTTTGCTTCGTTTGCCAGAGACAGAAGCTCAGGCTCTCAGGGTCAAGGTCAGCAGTTCCGCCTGCTGTCCCCTCCTAAGCGAGGTGCAGCTATTCCTACAGCCCATGAAGTGAAGTCGAAGTCCGTGCCTAGAAAAACTGTTTCGCACGTGGGAACGCCTTGTTTCACGGGCGAAACAAACTGTTTCCACGTGCGAAACAAATCGGGCAGGGATGAGCTTTTATTAACAAATGATGAGCCAATGAGGTAATTATTCGTGTTTGGATTGCTCGTCCTGCTTCTTTTATTCCTATCTTTGTCCCCTGAAAACAAAGAAATCGCTTCACTATGCCCGAAAAGAGTCACCTTTTTCCTTCAAATGAGACCGTATTGCGCACGCTATGCCGTGAAGTCCACGAATGTCTTACTCAAAACATCCTGCCGTTCTGGCTCAACAACATGCTCGACACAAGGCGGGGCGGATGGTTTGGACGGATGACGGGAAAGGGCCAGATAGAGAAGGATGCTCCACGCGGTGCCATCCTCTATGCCCGGCTGCTCTGGACCTTCAGTGCTGCCTGCCGCGTACTTGACGACAGTGCTTGCCTTGAGGCAGCCCGGTTGACTAAAGACTATATCCTCGCACATTTCATGGACAGGGAACATGGCGGCACGTTTTGGAGTGTCACGGCAGACGGACAGCCACTTGACACCAAGAAACAGTTCTACGCCCAGGGCTTCATGCTTTACGGCTTTTCGGAATATGTCCGGCTGACGGGTGACGAGGAGGCTTTGCAGATGGCCCTCCATCTCTTCGACATCATCGAGCATCACGCCTGGGACTACGATTACGGTGGCTATATCGAGGCCTGCACCCGCGACTGGCAACCCATCGCGGACATGCGTCTCTCTGCCAAGGACGAGAACTATCCAAAGAGCCAGAACACGCATCTGCACGTCATTGAGCCATACACTAACTTGCTTCGTCTGCTACGCGAAACAAACCCGGAAAGCGAGTATGCCGGAAAGGTCTCAGCCGCAGTCGAACGGTTGGCTTCTCTTTTCACCGACCACATCCTTAACCCCGAGACACATCACCTCGACCTCTTCTTCGATATGGACTGGACGCGCCGCAGCACGACAGAAAGCTACGGTCACGACATAGAATGTTCGTGGCTCTTGCACGAGGCTGCGCTTGTGCTGGGAGACAAAGCCATATTAAATAAGGTAGAGCCGATAGTGAGAGAGGTGGCATTGGCAAGCGAGAAGGGGCTGCAGCCCGACGGCTCCATGATTTATGAAGGAGAGCCCGACGGCTCGCATTTCGACCGCGACCGCCACTGGTGGGTGCAGGCCGAGGCCGTAGTGGGCTTCTTCAACCTCTATCAGCATTTTGGCGACAAGGCGGCATTGGATAAGGCATTGCGATTGTGGGGGTACATCAAGAACCAGCTCATCGACCATGAGCGTGGCGAATGGTACTGGAGCATCCGCGAGGATGGCAGCGTGAACCTCGACGACGACCATGCAGGCTTCTGGAAATGTCCGTACCACAACGGGCGCATGTGCCTGGAACTCATAGAGCGCATCGGTATATAGCCAGAACAGAAAGGAGGCGCTTCGTACGTGGAAGCACCTCTTTTCTATTATTGTTCTTCTTTCTTTTCATTTTCTTTCTCTGTTTTTCTAAAAAGTATTACCTTTGGCCGTGGAAACCATATTATATTGATATGAACAGGCTACAAGACTTATCACCAACACCTGTGATGCGAGAGATTACACCCCTGTCCGACAGCGACTGCTTCTACTTGGCAGACCGACACAAGTCGTCCTTTGATTTCCCAATTCACAGCCACCCAGAGTATGAACTTAACTTTCTAACTAATGCCGCTGGTGTACAGCGTACGGTTGGTGACCATAGCGAAGAAATCAGCGACTACGACCTGGTGCTCATAACCAGTCCAAACTTGGAACATGTATGGGAGCAGGGGAAGTGTACAAGTACGAATGTCCGCGAAATAACAATACAGTTCAGCTCTGATGTGCTGCCCGAGAGTTTGCTTAATAAGAACCAGTTCCACTCTATCCGCAAGATGATAGAGCGTGCCCAGTGCGGTCTTGCCTTTTCATTGCCTACGATCATGAAAGTCAACCGACAATTGGATGCGCTGACACATCAACAACACGGTTTCCATGCCGTGCTGGATTTTTTGGAACTACTCTATGACCTGTCACTTTCCGAGGACGCACGAACCCTATCCAGTTCTTCTTTTGCCCGCATTGAAACACGCAGCGAGAGCCATCGCGTAGCAAAAGTTCAAGAGTATATTTCCAGTCATTTCCATGAGGATGTGCGCTTAGAGACGCTGGCGGATTTAACAGGAATGACACCTGTTGCTTTTTCTCGCTTTTTTCATAAACGTACCGGACGAACATTGTCTGACTACATCGTGGATGTGCGAATCGGTATGGCAGCCCGTCAACTTGTGGATTCAACCGACACGGTGCAGGGCATCTGCTATGAATGCGGATTCAATACGCTCTCTAATTTCAACCGCCTGTTCCGCAAACATAAAGGATGTACCCCTACTGAGTTCCGCGAGAATTACAACAAGAAGAAAATCATCATTTAGAAGGGCTGTGCCATCAATGGTTAAGAAAGAGTCAGTCGCTCTTATTAATAGTCCGTATCTTTGCGGTGCATTTTTGATTATCACAAACATCATAGAACTATGCGAAGCCAAAGATTTTTGCATGTCCTGCTGATGCTGTTCCTTGTGAGTGGCATTTCAGCACAGGAAACCCGCCAGCTGTCAGAAGAGGCAGAGGCGCTGCTGTGGTGCCTGAAAGACATTGAGGGCGTGAAAACGCTCTCCGGCACGATGGCCAACGTCAACTGGAACATCAATGAGGCAAAGTGGGTCTATCAGCATACGGGCAAATGGCCGGCGCTGAACTGCTTCGACTACATCCACCATCCTTTCTCGAAAAAAGGAGGATGGATAGACTACACGAACGTCACGGAGGTCTATAACTGGCACCGTCAGGGAGGTGTCGTGGCCATCATGTGGCACTGGAACGTGCCAACGAACGACGGCAATGACTATACCTGTACCCCAGGGACAGGGGCGGGAGAGACAAGCTTCGACGTGCGAAAGATATTTGAACCTGAGTCCGACGAGTATAAGCTGATGATGAAGGACTTGAACACGATTATCTCATACCTGAAATTGCTCAAGCAGCGCAAGATTCCCGTGTTGTGGCGTCCCCTGCACGAGGCGGGAGGCCAGTGGTTCTGGTGGGGCATGGATGCAGAGGCTTGCAATGAGCTGTGGCGCGTGATGTATCAGCGCTTTCAGGATGCAGGACTCAACAACCTCATCTGGGTGTGGACCACAGCAGCTGCATGGAACAAGCCCTACAGCGACGGCTACAAGTGGTATCCTGGCGACGAGTATGTGGATATCGTCAGCATCGATGTCTATAACAAGAGCAACGCCTCGACTATCTATCGCAGCTGCTACAAATTTCTTAAGAATTCCTCTCCTGACAAGCTGGTGGCACTCACGGAGTGCGGCAGCGTGCCGACCATCAGCAAGCAGTGGCAGGCAGGCAGCAAATGGCTCTACTTCGTTCCCTGGTACGACTACGACCGCACGAAAGACCCCAATAGCGAAGACTTCCAAAGTACCGACCACAGCAACTGTGATGCCGCCTGGTGGACGGAGGCTTTCTCCAACGACTATGTCCTCTCGCGCGAGGACTTCAAACAGGAATTGCAAACAAGCATGAATGCTGTCCGGGCAGAGCAAACATCCGCGCCATCTGGCAGCTTTGACCTCTTTGGATGCCCGTGGACGGAAGGCCGACATGGAATCTATATCAAGAATGGAAAGAAGTATATAAGGAAATGACAAGAAGACATCTACTTATTGGAGCAGTATTGAGCCTATTATTTGGTAGTGCTAAGGCACAGACCATTCAGTTGAGCAGCAACGCCAAAGGCAAGCAATTCGACGGCATTGGAGCTGTGAATGGTGGCGGCGCCACTTCTGTATTATTGAAGGATTATCCTGAGCCTCAGCGCTCACAGATCATGGACATGGTCTATAAGCCTATGTTTGGGGCCAGCGTCAGCACAATGCTCGTCGAAGTGCCGGGTGACGGCAACAGTACGCAGGGTTCGATGCCCTCCCATAGCCACTATCAGGGCGACCACAACTACCTGCGCGGCTATATGTGGTGGGTGATACAGGAGGCGAAACGGCGCAATCCGGCTCTTGCCCTCGACGCTACTTCGTGGAGTGCCCCTGCCTGGGTGGGCAATTACTGGTCAGACAATATGGTGGATTACTACGTGGATTGGCTTCAGGGATTGCGTGAGGTGCACGGTCTGGAACTGGATGCTTTGGGCTGCCACAACGAGAAGGGATGGAACGCCGACTTTGCCAAGCATCTGCGCAGAGCCATGAACGAACGCGGTTTCCGAGACGTGAAGCTACATGGTTTCGGCAACTGGGGCAAAAAGAAGATGGAGTTTCTGAAGCGGATGCAGGAAGACCAAGAACTGCGTGATGCCCTTGATGCCATTTGCGCCCATACGTTCAGCGAGATACAATTGACTTCCGAAGAACGCAAGATGGCAGAAGATATGGGCAAGCCCATTTGGAACAGCGAGGACCACGTGTATCTGCCTGGCTTTGATTGCCTCATCAGTATCGTCCACTGCTTCAACCAAAACTACATCATCAGCGGCGCAACCAAGGTCGTCAACTGGTACGATATCGGTGCTACATATCCGCTGGAACCTTATAGCAAGGAACCACCGATGCTCCTTGCTCAGGAACCGTGGAGCGGGCACTACCACGTTCGCGAAGCGCTTTGGGGCTATGCCCACTACGGCCAGTTCACCCGTGTGGGATGGCGTTACATCGACGATGGTTGTCTGAATTTGCCTTCCGGTGGTTCTATGGTGACGATGCGCGACCCACAGACGGGCGACTACAGCATCATCGCTGAGACGAAAGGAGCGAAGAAAGCACAGAAGATTAAGATAGAGGTGACCGACGGACTTGCCACAGGTAAGCTCTGTGTATGGTATAGCGACTCGCTGCAACAATTCGTGCGCTTGAAGGACATCACTCCCAAGAACCGTAGTTTCTCCATCACTTTGAAACCAAACGCAGTCTATTCCCTTTCCACGACAACAGGGCAGCAAAAAGGGACGTTTGACAATATCCCAGCCTCCCTACCCTTCCCCATCCCCTACGAGGACGACTTCGAGCAGTACAAGAATCCCTCCGAGTGGGGCTACCTGCCTCACTATCTGGCAGACCTGATAGGATGCTTCGAACTGGTTAATGCACCAATGTTCAATGATAATACCTGCATCCAGCAGGTAGTCGGTTCTCACACCCTTAGCTGGGCACCAGAATGGCATCACTACACCATCCTGGGCGATGCAGACTGGCAGGACTACGAAGTCAGTGCCGACGTGTATCTCAATCCTGGCGATGAGGCTGGCGTAATGGGTCGCCTCTGTGATGTGGGTTCTGGCTATGGCATCTGGGCCAAAGGTTACTATCTGAAGATGGACGACAAAGGGAAGATAACGCTCATCCTCACCCGTGGAAAGCTCGACAAGAAGGAACTCATTGGCGACAAGGAACAGCAAGCCATCATCCTCGCCCGAAAGGACGTGGAGATTGGCGGAGAATACACGCTGGACGAGGCTGTGCTTAGCAATATCTCTGCCCTCGAATGGCATAACCTCAAGCTGCGCTTCGAGGGCGACCGCATCTCGGGCTACGTCGATGGAGTCGAAGTGGTGAAGGCCACATCAGATCACTACGGCAAGGGTATGGCAGGCTTGATAGCTCCTTTGAAAGAGCGCCGCGTCTCTACTCCATATTTCGACAATCTTAAGATTACGCCTCTCGGTCGTAATCAGGCTACGCAGACTGTAATTCCTGCAATCCAGCCGCTTTACCCTGCAAACTCGAATGGCAAAGAGGTCTTGCTGCAGCGCCTGAAAGACCTCAGTACACGTGGCATTATGTTTGGTCATCAGGACGACCCGTTCTATGGCCTTGGCTGGCAATGGGACCGTGGCCGCTCGGATGTGCTTGCCGTCTGTGGCGACTACCCCGCCGTGATGGGCTTCGAGCTTGGGGGTATTGAGATGGGCGATGCCAAAAGTCTGGACAGTGTTCCCTTCGACCGCATGAGGGAAGAGTTGCTGGCACATGTGCTTCGCGGCGGTATCGCCACTATCTCGTGGCATCCCCGCAATCCACTAACGGGTGGCACGGCGTGGGACAACAAGAATGCCAACACCGTCCGCAGCATCCTCCCAGGCGGCAGCCAGCATGAGAAGTTCCAACAGTGGATGCAGCGCCTCTCCAACTTCCTCCGCTCGCTGAAAGATGAGCACGGCCAGCCTGTACCCGTCATTTTCCGTCCCTGGCACGAAAACAGCGGCGGTTGGTTCTGGTGGGGCAAGGGACTTTGCACCGCCCAGGAATACAAAGCGCTGTGGAACTGCCTACAAGATAAACTGCTGGCCGACGGCTTGACGAACATCGTATGGAGCTGGAGCCCCAACTTCGGTATGAAAGACGATGACATGGATTCCTATCCAGGCGACGACCGCGTGGACATCATCGGCCTTGATGCCTATCAGCAGTCCAGTGACGAGAGTGCCTTCATCAGTACGCTCAATAAAGACCTCACCATGCTCTGCGAGTTCGCCAAGAAATCGGGTCGCCTTGTCGCCCTCACGGAATGTGGCTATCAGAGTATTCCCGACCCGACGTGGTGGACACGTGTACTGAAACCACAAATTGAGAAATATCCTCTCAGCTATTTCCTTGTCTGGCGCAACTTCAACGAAAAGCATTACTTTGCCCCGGCACCATCGACCAAAGATGCTCCCGACTTCCGCAAGATGGTCGAGGATGGGAGGATTCTCATGCTTAAAGACACCAAATAAATTTACCATTTGCAATTTACTAAAATATGAAAAGGTTTATTCTGCTTCTGCTCCCATTTTTGGGGACATTGAGCGCTGCTGCATGGAGTGGCGATGTGAGCATAGAGACTCCGAACACCGTGCTCGTTCTGCACGCCCGAGAGGGGCAAGACCTCCGTATGGCCTACTATGGCCCGCGTGTTACCAGTTTGCAAGAGCTGCGCGATGCTGGTGCCGACCTCAACTCGTCTGCTTTGCCTGCCTTTGGTACGGTGGATATGGTACAGCTGCCAGCCCTGCAGGTGCTTCATGCCGACGGGGATTTGAATCTGGAGTTGAGAGTGGAGGATTATGAGGTGAAGGCAGAGCCTGCTTCAAAGACTCACATCTTCACGATGCAGGACAAATTGCAACCCGTCAGGGTTAGGGTGTTCTACAAGGCATACAATCGTGTGGATATCATCGAGACATGGACGGAAATAGAGAACGCGGAAAAGAAGGCCATCACCTTGAAGCGTTACGATTCGGGGCATTTGGTCTTGCGCCAAGGGGATGTATGGATTACCCACATGCACGGCAACTGGGCAGCAGAGACAGAACCGACATCAGAACCGCTGACCGGCGGCGTGAAAACCATTCGCAATACCGACGGAACGCGAAACGCCCATCTTGATGCGCCCGAGGTTATGGTCTCCCTCGACGGAAGGCCGCAGGAGAATAGTGGCCGCGTCATAGGTGCTGCCTTATGCTGGAGCGGGAACTTTGAACTCCGCTTCAATACCATCTCACATAAGGAGCACCACTTCTATGCTGGCATCGACCCCCAATCCAGCGAATACATCCTCGACCCGAAGCAAAAGTTCGAGACACCGCATCTTGCCCTCACCTTCTCTAATGAAGGTTTGAGTGGTGCCAGTCGTAAT
The DNA here is from genome assembly GCA_017524545.1 of Bacteroidaceae bacterium. Classification (GTDB taxonomy): domain Bacteria; phylum Bacteroidota; class Bacteroidia; order Bacteroidales; family Bacteroidaceae; genus Physcousia. Next base: position 95,665 of record JAFXVN010000074.1, on the reverse strand, counting down.
TTCCACCGCTGGGCACGCACCGAGGGAATGCTGCACAGGGGGATGAAGACGGGCGACATCCTGCTCAACTCGTGGGAAGGCCTCTATTTTGACATCGACGAGGCCCGCATGATTGCCATGATGGACGATATCAGCAGGTTCGGCGGTGAACTCTTCGTGATGGATGACGGATGGTTTGGCGACAAATATCCCCGCAAGGACGACACCTCCAGCCTGGGCGACTGGGTAGTAGATAAGAACAAGCTGCCCGGTGGACTCGGTGTACTGACAAAAGCCGCCCGTGAACGGGGCATCAAGTTCGGCATTTGGATAGAGCCGGAGATGGTGAACACCAAAAGTGAACTCTTCGAGCAGCATCCCGAATGGGTTTTACAGACAAAGGGACGCGAGCTGAAACTGGGACGCGGCGGCACGCAGTTGGTGCTCGACATGACCAATCCCGAGGTGCAGGACTTCGTGTTCAAGATTGTAGATGACCTGCTCACTCAAAATCCTGAAATAGCATACATCAAGTGGGATGCCAATGCCTCCATCCAGAACTTCGGCTCGCTCTATCTGCCCAAGGACCGTCAGCAGAACCTCTACGTCGATTACCACCTCGGTTTGCTCAAGACGTTGCAGCGCATCCGCGCCAAATATCCCGACATCGTGATTCAGGATTGTGCCTCGGGTGGCGGACGCGCCAACTACGGTCTGCTGCCCTATTTCGACGAGTTCTGGACTTCAGACAACACCGATGCCTTGCAGCGCGTCTATATCCAATGGGGAACGTCGATGTTCTTCCCTGCAAATGCAATGGCTTGTCACATCAATCATTGCCCGTATTGGAACACAGGCGGCAGGGTCATTCCCATCAAGTTCCGCTGCGATGTTGCCATGTCCGGGCGTCTGGGTATCGAGCTGCAACCCAAGGATATGACCGACGAGGAGCGTCAGCAGACATCCACCTGTATGACCGACTACAAACAGCTTCGCCCGGTCGTGCAGACGGCTGGCCTTTATCGTCTCATCTCACCTTATGACCGCAAGGGCGTTTCCTCGTTGATGTATGTTGATGATGCCTGCCGCCAAAGTGTTCTTTTTGTATATAAGATTGACAACTACTACGACCAGCCGCTTCCTCGCATCCGATTGGCCGGACTTAATCCCGATGCCACATACACCCTGACGGAAAAGAACGTCCGCGTAGGCCAGAAACCCTGTTCGCTCTCAGGCAAACGGTTTACCGGTCGCTTCCTCATGGAGGTTGGCCTCGAAATTCCCCTCCGCGAAGAATATGCCAGCCGAGTGTTTTTCATTGAAAATTGAATATTGAACTATGAACTACGAACTACGAAAGCAGCAGCTGATTGAACGGCACGAAGCGTTGCTTGCAATGAAGAATGAACCCGAGGAGTGGGGAAACGGTATCTACGAACGCTATCGACATCCCATACTGACAGCCGAGCATACGCCTTTGGAGTGGCGTTATGATTTCTCGGAAAAGGACAACCCTTATCTGATGCAGCGCATCATGATGAATGCCGTGCTGAATGCAGGTGCCATCAAGCTGGATGGGCGCTACCTGCTGGTGTGCCGTGTAGAGGGTGCTGACCGCAAGAGCTTCTTTGCCGTGGCCGAGAGTCCCAATGGCATCGACAACTTCCGCTTTTGGGACGAACCCATCACGATGCCCGAAGACCTCATCCCCGCCACCAACGTCTATGATATGCGCCTGACGCAGCATGAGGACGGCTGGATTTATGGCGTGTTCTGTGCCGAGCGTCACGATGACTCACAGCCTGGCAACCTCAGTGCTGCCACCGCCACTGCCGCCATCGCACGCACGAAAGACCTCGTCAAATGGGAACGTCTGCCCGACCTCAAAAGCCGCAGCCAGCAACGAAATGTCGTGCTTCATCCCGAGTTCATCCGTACAAAAATAGTAAATGGAAAATGTGTAAATGGCGAATGGTATGCCTTCTACACCCGCCCGCAGGACGGATTCATCGACACCGGCAGCGGCGGAGGTATCGGTTGGGCTTTGGTGGAAGACATCACTCATGCAGAGGTCAGGGAGGAAATCATCATCAACCCGCGCCACTACCACACCATCCAAGAGGTGAAGAACGGAGAAGGACCAGCACCGCTGAAGACGCAAAGGGGCTGGCTGCATCTGGCTCATGGCGTGCGCGGCACAGCCGACGGCCTGCGCTACGTGTTGTATATGTATATGACAGCCCTCGACGACCCCACGCGCGTCACGGCACAACCGGGCGGCTGGTTCCTAGTGCCCGAAGGGAAGGAATATGTGGGCGACGTGATGAACGTGGCCTTCTCCAACGGCTGGATTCTCGACGACGACGGCCGCGTCCTCATCTATTACGCCACCGCCGACACCCGCCTCCATGTGGCTGTCAGCTCCCTTGACCGCCTCATTGACTATTGCATGAACACGCCCAGGGACGGACTGACGACAGGAGCCAGCGTGGAAACAATCAAACGGCTGATTGCCAAAAACATGAATAAATGGTAAATCGTAAAGTAGTAAATTTCATTGGCTACGGCTTCGGCGATATGTCGTCGTCGATGTTTTGGAAGGTGTTCTCGTACTATCTGCCCTTCTTCTACTCCAATGTCTTTGGACTGAGCCTTGTGGATGCAGGCGTGCTGGTACTCGTCACCCGCATCTGGGATGCCGTCAGCGACCCCATGATGGGCATCATTGCCGACCGCACACAAACCCGCTGGGGAAAGTACCGCCCCTATCTGCTCTGGGTGGCTCCGCTGTTCAGCATCGCAGGCATCCTGCTGTTCACCACACCCGACTGGACGTATGGCGCCAAGCTCATCTATGCATACGCCACCTACATCTTCATGATGACCATCTACACGGCCATCAACGTGCCGTACGGAGCGATGCTGGGCGTAATGACCGACGACTCGCAGGAGAAGACCGTCTTTTCCTCCTTCCGCATGTTCTTTGCCTACGGCGGTTCGTTCGTCGCCTTGGCAGCATGGGAGCCGTTGGTGAATTTCTTCAAGGCCGGTGGTGGAGCTACCTCCCTCGCCTGGCAGCACGCTATGATGGTCATTGCTGCCGCCTGCTTCGTGCTATTTCTGCTGACCTTCGCCCTCACGCGCGAGCGGCTGAAGACCGTCTCCACCGTCAGCATCGCAGGGGACTTCCGTTCGCTCCTCTCGAACCGTCCGTGGTGGCTGCTCATCGGTGCTGCCCTCTGCTTCAACCTCTTCTGTACCGTCCGTGGAGCCACAGTCGCCTACTACTTTGCCGACATCATCGGCTTCGACAGGGTTCTCAAATTAACAATTATCAATTATCAATTATCAATTCTTTTCTACGCCGGCCTTTTCCTCAGCATAGGCGAAATCTCGAACATGGTGGGCGTGGCCCTCACCGTTCCCCTCGCCCGTCGCCTTGGCAAGAAGCCGCTGTTCATGGCCGTCAATGCCGTCCTCATGGTGTTGAGCATCGCCTTCTTCTTCATCCCCGTTTCGCCCGCAGGCTTCTGGCTCATGCTCCTGTTCCAAGTCCTCATCAGCATCCTCACGGGCATGATGTCGCCCCTCGTCTGGTCGATGTATGCCGACGTCAGCGACTATGCCGAGTTGCGATACAAGACAGCCTCCACAGGCCTCATTTTCTCTTCCAGTTCGATGGCACAGAAGTTTGGCGGTGCCATTGGCGGTGCAGCAGTCCTGTGGCTCCTCTCGGCCTGTGGCTACATGCCGCGCAGCGATGAACAAATGGCAGCTCAAGTCCTCATCTCCCAGCCGGAGTCAGCCCTCCTCTGCCTCCGTATGCTCATGTCCTTCATCCCCGCCATCGTAGCCCTCATTGCCATCATCACCTGTCACTTTTACCCCCTGACAGCCGAACGCATGGCAGACATCAACCGGCAACTGAAAGAAGCCCGGGGTTAGGGGTGAGAGGTTATGGGTTATGGGTTATTGAGAACGGATGACGCGGATGTTCGGTTTCTGTCAAGAATTAGAGAATTTCTTTCTTTAGGAGTTAAGATGGAATTATCGAGAATGAGAGGAAATGTTTGCCAGCAAACATCAATTCTCCGATTCGTACAGATTCAACAGCTGTGTATCATAATTCTCTAATTCTCTAATTCTTGATAAATAGTTTTTCTGTGCTTTCCGTGCGGGATTAGAGCTTTTTGTGTCTTTAGATGTTTGAAAATTTCTGTTTGAGGTTTAATGCTTTGGCGGCGCGCCAGCCGTGCCTGGTTCGTCCGCGAGCCCTGCCTAATTGCGCACTTAGGCGTGGTTTGCTTCCGAATGGCACTGCAAAGGTACGACATTTGCGTGCGGCAAAGATGGTCTTTGGTGGACATCGGGGAGGTGCGGGGAAACCTCAAAGAGGAAATGGCAAGCTTCCGCGTTCAAGAAAGGGCGAGCATAGAATGCCAGCCCCCTCCAGCCATTCCACCAGCTTCTTCAGCTCCTCCTCGTCGTGCCCTCGGAAGTCACGACAAATAGCCTCCACAAGGTTCGACAATTGACCCTTGTTACAGCCCGAATCGCCCACAAGGTTGGCCATTATGCCGCATGGTTCCTTCCAACTGTGGTCGGGATACTGAAATTCTGCGCCGCTGATGTGTGCGCCAAGAATAGGGAAAAACATCGGAACCAGGGGTTCGTGCATGTCTTTTGAGGCCTGCGAGAGCAGGATTTGGATGCATTCTGTCCCTTTTCCGAGTGTCGGCATTTTAGGTGCAGATGCCCTACTGATATCGTATCTCATTGTTAATCTGCTTTTTAGATGAAATTAAACTTGCCGAAGCGTTCCAGTTCCAGTTGTTCCAGTTTCTTTTTTGAGAAGTACAGTTCCCCCTTATTCCTTATATAACTATCTATATATTAACTAATTATATATTATATATTATATATAAGGGTTATTGTACTTCATTTTTTTAATTGGAACAATTGGAACTGGAACAGACTTGGTCGTTAATTACTCACTCATTTCCTCCTCTATCAGGCCTTTCAGCGCTTCGCGGAGTTCGCAGGCCACGCCCTAGGCATAGCTCTCCGGGGTGAAGCCCCTGCCGCCAATCTTAGTAGGTTTGAAGTTCGGGTGCAGCGTGCCGTCCGCCCAGCGCGTCACCGTGATGAACTCGCCGCAGAAGACGTGCGGGTTGCGCCTGGCAGCCTGTTCGGGCAGCGTCTCGATGAATGTGTAGTGCTCGCGGCCGTCGCGGGTGAGCACGCCCGGGTAGTCCTTTCTCATTCGTGCCCTGCGGTCGCTGTGGAGGATGGTTTTCAGGTCGATGCAAAGCTCGGTGTTCGGGAAAAATTGCCGTGCGCGATAAGCGCGTGCCAAAGGTTCATTACTTTTCTCCAGATAATCGTGTAGGATTTCTCCTACGGGGCGAGGGCCGTACTGTGCTTCAGACCCTACGCGGTTCTTTTTGTTATTTTTCATATTGCTTCGGACAGTCAGGTTGAGCTGTACTGCCCTCAGCAATGGGGAAACAACCCCTCAATCTGTAAGTACTTTCACAAAAAATGCTTACAAGGTTTGAAACAAAACATAGATAATACCAGAACAATCTGTATTTGAATGGTTTCTTGGCTCAAAATCATTACAAAAAAAAAGTGAAGCTGCTTACAAAATCGCTTACATAAACACATAATCGCTTACATTCCTTGCGAATAAATGTTATATTTTGACCCAATCGAATGATAATTTGAAAATTATTCATACCATTGCAGGGGAAATCATTAAAGGTAAGAAGTTTTATGGCTACAGCAATCAAAGCCATCCCTACGCTGAAAGGCAAAGAGGCACGTGTATTCCTGCAACATGCAGAAGAGGCCGAGCGTAACTATAAGGGGACTGACAATAGGGACAACCATTCCTATTGTTTAATGGCCCATGCCATTCTGAGCAAAGCCGGTATGCTCTAAACATTTTACACGAGATGGCATTCATCACAGACAAATGCACGTTCCACGAACTGACAGACGAAGTGCTTGCCGCCTGCCAGCCCTTTTCGTGTGACAACGACGACCTGGACGATTTCTTTGCCCACGATGCCACACGCTACGCCCACTTCTTAATGGGCAAGACCTATTGTTTCCGTTTGAGCGACAACCCTACGAAGATTGTCTGCGCCCTAACCATATCAAACGACAGTATCCGTATTTACGACCTGCCACGTAGCCGTCGCGACTACATGAAAAGCCTCACCCACCACGAAAAGCCCCTCCGCCGATACTCGGGCGTGCTGACAGGTCGCCTTGGCGTAAGCCGTGAGTTCGCCAGACAAGGCATTGGCAGCGAAGCTCTGCAGTTCATCAAAGGATGGTTCTATTCCAGCAGCAACAAGACCGGTTGCCGTTTCATCATCGTTGATGCCGTCAACGATCCTAAGGTCATCGCATTCTATAAGAAAAACGGTTTCCACACCCTCTTCTCCACCGAGGAGCAGGAATTCCTTTATACGGGTGGCAAAAAAGGACAGCCAGTCACACTGACCACCCGCCTTATGTATTACGACCTGCTCGAAATGCGCAAGTGATAAGTCAATAGAGAAGCAATTGTGATTGCTATAGCCATTGCGGAGAAAGTCGAATCTGCGCTATATCCCTTTTGTGGAACGAAGTTGACCATCGAAGATAGCTTTTAGGGCTGCTTCCAAAGGTATTGTCCTCTATCTTCTTCTATCTTCCTCTATCTTCTTCTTTCTTCTAGCCTCTTTGAAAACAGGCATCTATCGCGGGAGCATGATGTCGGCGACGGTGTAGCGGTCGAGGAAGACGCTGCGGTCAACGTGGCCTTTGATGCCGTCCACCTTGCCTGTGCAGCTGTACTGCCACAGGACGATGGGCACATCGTCGCAAAGGCCGGGGAACTCCTCCGCATAGCGCGCCACCATGAAACGGTAGCCCGTGAACTTGCCTTCCAGATACTTGGCATAGAAATTGACACCCGTATAGATGATGGGCTTCACGCCAAACATGCGCTCCACGCCGTCGAGGAAGGCCTTCAGGCTTCGATGGAACTGCGAAAGCGAACATCTGCCGCGCTTCTCGACATCGACGACGGGAATCAAGTCCTGCTGACGCGGGTCAACATTCGAGCGGAAGTTCTCCAACTGCACCAAGGCGCTGGCCGTCGGCCGGAAGAAATGATAGACGCCAACGGGGATGCCGACACGCTTGGCGCCATAGAGGTTGCGCAGATAGAAGTCGTCCACATAGCCCGCGCCCTCTGTGGCCTTGACATAGACGAACTGGACGTTCTTGTCGCGCGACACCCCTTCCCAGTTGATGTGTCCCTGGTAGTGCGAGACGTCGATGCCCTGCCCCTGGCTGACGGTATGGCGGATGATGGCCAGAAGCTCCCTGACGGCAGGCAGAGGGCGGTCTGGCAATGGCGCGGAAGGCAGCACCTCCGGCACTGGCAAGGCATAGATGGGTTCTATCTGCTTGCTCTTTTTCTTGTCGGCAGAGGATGCCGCTGCCAAAAGGAGCAAGGCACAAAAACACGATAAGCGGAGCGACATAACAAAACGTTATTCTCCCAGATATTCAAACTCGAAGTTCGGGCTTTTGATGCTGGGGTATTGGCTACGCGGGTCGATGTCGTCACGACTGTGCAGATGGTCGAGAACCTTTTCGTAGCACTCCTGTGTGCTGTTCGCCCAGACTTTGCATACGAAGGGCGTATCGACATAATGCGACTTCTGCGTCTCGGGCATCACGATGACGCGCTTGAAGGTCATCTTTGCTGCATACCATCCCGGCTGCGGCATGGCGTACTGCTCCAGCGCCTCCTTCTGGGCTGCCTTCTCCTCTTTGCCCTGGTTTGCGCCTTTGGACTTGAACTCCTCCATTGTCTTTGCCGTCGTCTTGATGGCAATGAAGAAGGAGCGTGCACGCACCTTGATGTGCTTGGGGAACATGGCACTGCTGCTCATGAACTTCTCCAGTTCCGCCACCATTTCCTCTGTGACTTCCACATCGTCCAGAGAGGAAAGGAAGTCGAGTGCCTCTGCCACATTGTGGACAAGCGTCTCATCGTCGAAATATCTGATGTATAGATTCACCTTGTTTGTTTGCTATTTGACAGGTTACTAATCACTTTTCTCTTTTTGCGCCTGCAAAAGTAGGCAAAAGAAAGCACATAGGGAAATTTTCCTGCCACAAAAAGCCTCAAAGCGAAGCTTTTTGTCCCGAATGTGTCCCAAATGAGCAATCCCTATCTGTCCTCCGGCATACTCTTGCCCGTGAGCAGGGTGCCGTCGCTAGCTATTCCTTCGGCCGTGACGGAGAGGTGCGTCTGCTTGCCATTGCCGTAGAAGTGGAACTCTGCCTTGCCGCTGTCGTCGAGCTTGAGGTCTGGATTCCAGTAGAGCGTGCGGCGGTAATCCTTCACTTCGGTCAATGGCTTGTTCGAGTAGTCGGGCTGGTAGAACTCTTCGGGTACGGAGAAGCCCGGCAGGATGTAGCGGCGGTCGCGCGAGGTCTCGCGAATCGAGCCGACGTTGTCGTAGAGGCGAAGGTCAACGATGACTTCCGGGATGTTATCTCCATCGTAAAGAGAATTGCCCTCCCGGCGCGGACTATAGTCGGTATAGATATAGACCTTGCCAAGGTTCTTCAGCAGGTTGTACTTTTGTTTCTCGGAAGACGAAATGTTGAAGCTCTCGACAGGCATCGCGCTGGGTGCCGCACCGCCCACGGCCGTTCGGTTCTGGGCGTCGGCAGACATGTTGGACTGGGTCTTGCCTCCCATGCGGTACGTCAGTTCATAGTTACGGGACAGGTTCATGTCGCCGATGTAGGTGCGCGAAACGTCGCGTACGAAGCGGTTGCCGCCATAAAAGACACCCGGGCAGAAGCCTGCATCGCAAACCTCGTTGAATGCCTCGTAGGCATCAATGACGTATGCCGGCTTCGTGGGGTCGAAACGTCCCAGACGTGCACGCTTGATGCCAACCGTCACCTCATCGAGCAGGCGCGAGCCGTCCAACACCCAGTCCGGCGCAATGACAGAACCCTTGGGAGCCACAGCCAAATGGCACTGGTACCAGTCGTAGGGTTTCACAAAGCGCGGATAGTGGGGGCGAATGCGGACGTAGAACTCGGGATAGTTCAGGAGGTCGTTCTTGTCCGTTCCAGGTATCGTCCATACATGCGGTTTCCCCTTCTTCCACTTGGTGCTGTCGCTGGCTGCAAGATTGAAGATGCAGTTGCCGTCGAAGAAACGCGGCGTGGGAATGGAGAAGGCATGTTGCTCTGTCATCATCTCGCCACCGACCTTCTGGCCGGCACCGGACTTATAGAATTGGGCATTGACCAGCAGCTCACGCCTCAACTCGTCCGGCTTTTCGGTAAAGCGGGTGAGATTGTCGCTGGCGACGGGGATATCCCGACCGGTCGTCTCGGAAACGGTACGGGCTTCGGTCACGCTGCCACCGTCCTCGGCCTGCTTGGTGTCGCTGTCCATATTGGTCTCTGTCTGCTGTTCGGTTGACGGGTTGTCTCTGCTCACGACATCTGTCCCGGCATCCAACGAATCGTAATTCCCTTCGTACATCGATTCCTGATGACCCGAAATGTACTTGTTCACCTCACCCACGAGGAGCGGGGTCTGCTCGGGTCTGTGGTTGAGCTCGAACGCTCCTGGCGCAGTCATGGTGTGCCAGTCGTAGCGACGCCAGCCCTGTATCATAAGCAGGAGGTCGAGGGCACGGTTACGCTCCTCGTCGTCCTTCTCGAAGAAGTAACCGGGATTTTCCACAAAGCCGCGTATCTCGCTGGCAAGAAGCATCTCGGTCAGGATATTGCCATCGTCGTAGAGATATTCCGAGTGGGTGGCATCGCGCACAGACACGCTGACCGTTGCGCCTGGCTTTCCGCCATCGACAGCAAGGCTGACAGGCGCAAAGGCTTCTGCCGGCTCCTGACCAAGGCCGCTGAAATGCAGGTTGCTGGGGGCAAAATCGCTCTTGCGGCAGAAGAAGAGGCGGTCGGCATAGACACGTCCCACATTATTATATATGGTGACTTGGCAAACGCCTGTCTTCAGCTTCGCTTCGTCGAGAGCGAGCGTCGCGGAAGCTCCTGTCGGAATGGTCTGGAAGTCGAGCAGCACGCCGTCGTGCATCACGGTCATGCCAAGAGGCTCATTGGAAGCACTGCCCGCCATCTGAATCTCTATTCGTCTATTCCCTTCTCCATCGTTCATCACTTGCACGGCACAGCCATCCTTTTCGGGACTGGGCAGCGGCTCTTTCACCGACCCTTTCTTACCCGTATATGTCACGCTGTAGCTCTTGCCCATCTGAGGCGTGAAGGTGAAAGAACCTCGTCCGCGCTGTTCAATATCTGCCTCTGCCACGACATTGTTTGAACCCTCTGTCACCGTCACCTTTCCTTCCAGATGCAGTCCCTCGTTGCTGGTCGCCTCAAATGCGACACGGTTGGGTACGCCAGCCACGAGGTTGCCGCCCTCCGGGAAGAGCTTCAGCTTGGGCTTGGGCGATGTCTCGTCTATCTTGGACTGGCGGCGCAGGGGGCGCAGCGTCATCTCGTGGAAGAAGTCGCCGGGCTCTTTCGGCTTGTCGAAAACGGGGAAGACACGGCTATAAAGCTTCTCGTAGTCGCGATAGTATTCCTTAGCCATGCGCTTGTTGAAGAACCAAAGCTCGGAAAGCTTGTTGTGCGCATGTTCGGTAATGCCCCAGTTGAGCTGCCACCGCGTATAGGCACGCAGCTCGTAGTAGCCGCCATAGAGCGTGTCCTTCAGGACAAAGCTGCCGTGCGCCTGCCCATTCTGCAATTCAAGCTGCTGACGCTCGACGAGGTAGCCGTCCTGATTGAGCAGTTCGGCATAGAGCACGCCACTGATACGGCTCGGCGTACCCGTGTCGCTGCGGCGAACATAGCCCTTGTAGTAGATGGTATCGCCCAGGAAATAGCAGGTGTTATCCATGTGGACGAACACATGTTCCTGCGGAATGGACTTGCCGAACTTCTCGAGTCGCTCTGCCCAACCTTCGAGTGTGGTGGGAGCTTGTGCATAAGCACAAAGAAGAGTAATGAGTGAAAAATGAAGAGTGAAGAATAGTTTTTTCATAGATATGTTATCCCTTTTTATCATTTCAACTGCAAAAGTATAAAATAATTGTGAATTATGAACTATGAATTGTGAATTATTTATTATCTTTGCAAACAAAACCATTAACTATAAACTAAAAACTATGGACTTCAATCAACTGAACGACATCGTGGGTCGCTTTGCCTACGAAGGGACCGTCAGCGAAATAAAGCCGCTGGGCGAGGGTCTCATCAACGACACCTACAAAGTTAAAACGGCCGAACAGGACAAGCCCGACTATGTGCTGCAGCGCGTCAACCACAACGTCTTCCCCGACGTGGATATGGTGATGCGCAACATCGATGCTGTCACCTCCCACATCCGGAGGAAGCTCGCAGAGCAGGGAACACCCGACATCGACCGCCGCGTGCTGCGCTTCATGCCCGCAAAGGACAGCGACAAGCTCTATACCATCGTGGACGGCAAGTATTGGCGACTGATGGTCTTCATCGACGGAGCCATCACCAAACAGGCTGTTGACCCCGAAAGCAGCCGCGCAGCAGGTCGCGCCTTCGGCAATTTCCAGGCCATGCTTGCCGACATCCCCGTACAGCTGGGCGAGACCATCAAGGACTTCCACAACATGGAGTTCCGCCTGGAGCAGCTGCGCGACGTGATAAAGCGCGACCCCGCCGGCCGTGTCAAGGAAGAGAAAGTGCAGAACATGCTTGCAGAGATAGAGAAACGCGCCGACGAGATGTGCAAGGCCGAGCGCATGGGACGCGAAGGCACACTGCCCAAGCGCGTCTGCCACTGCGACACGAAGGTCAACAACATGATGTTCGACCAGCAGGACAACGTGCTCTGCGTCATCGACCTCGACACCGTGATGCCCAACTTCATTTTCTCCGACTACGGCGACTTCCTGCGCACAGGTGCAAATGAGGTTGCAGAGGACTGCCCCGACATGGACAAGGTGCAGTTCCGCATGGACATCTTCAAGGCATTCACCGAAGGCTATTTGGAAAGCGCTCGCAGCTTCCTCCTGCCCGTTGAGATAGAGAACCTGCCCTACGCCACTGCCCTCTTCCCCTATATGCAGTGCGTCCGCTTCCTCTGGGACTACCTCAGTGGCGACAAGTACTGGAAGTGCCAATACCCCGACCACAACTTCGTCCGTGCCAACAACCAGCTTCACCTCTTGCTGAGCATCGAAAAGCACTATCCCGAAATGAAGGCATTCATCGACAGTTGCATGAAATAAGGAAACCAAAAGGAACTGTGTCATATTAACAACAACGGATTACACGGATTCGACGGATTATCTCATTTACTGACCATCAGTATAGTTTAAATCCGTGAAATCCGTGTAATCCGTTGTTTGTGTTTTGGCACAGCCCCTTGTATCAGAATAATGGACAGAAGCAAGGAGATATATAAGGTGACGCTATGGGGCGGTGCGGTGAACGTGCTGCTCGTGCTCTTCAAGTTCGTGGCGGGCATCGTGGGACACAGTGCTGCGATGGTGGCCGATGCCGTCCATTCGCTCTCGGACTTCGTGACGGACATCATCGTGCTCGTCTTCGTGCACATCAGCAACAAGCCCAAGGACAAGTCGCACGACTACGGACACGGGAAGTACGAGACTTTGGCGATGACCATCATCGGCATGATGCTACTCGCCGTTGCCGTGGGAATCGTCTATGGCGGCCTGATGAAGATTGTTGCCTGGACGAGAGGCGAACAGCTCCCTGCCCCAGGACTCTTGGCGCTTTGGGCGGCGCTTTTGTCCATCGTGCTGAAGGAAGGCGTCTTCCATTATACGATGGTAAAGGCAAAGGATTTGGAGAGTCAGGCTCTTGAGGCCAATGCCTGGCACCATCGCAGCGACGCGCTCTCGTCCGTCGGCACAGCCCTCGGCATAGGCGGCGCCATATTTCTCCCCTCCTTTGGAGGGGTCGGGGGAGGCTCCTGGACGGTGCTCGACCCTCTCGCTTCCATTATCGTAGGCCTGTTCATCGTGAAAGTGTCTCTCGACCTGCTGCGAGGCGGCATTGGTGACCTCATGGAGCAGTCCCTTCCTGACGAGGTGGAGCAGGAAATACTGCAGTTGGCAGCTTCTGTCCCCGGTGTGACGGAGCCTCACGAGCTTTGCACGCGCCGCATCGGCAACCACTATGCCATCGAACTGCACATCTTGATGGATGGCAACATCAGCCTTTGCGAAGCGCACGAGAAAGCCTCAGAAGTGGAAGAACTCCTGAGGCAACGCTATGGAAAGGACACGCATGTGGCGGTACATGTGGAACCTATTTCTCAACCCACTTAACCCACTTCCTCTCCTTATCGTAGCCCGAGGCAACCATTGTCTCGATGAACTGGAGTCCGCGCACGCCGTCGTTGACGTTGGGGAAGTCCAAGTATTCCGGCAGAGGTGTCTCGCCTGCAGCTTTGGCACGAATCGTCTTCGAGAAGTTGCGGTAGATGTTAGCAAAGGCCTCAATAAAACCTTCGGGATGTCCGCCCGGAACGCGAGTGTTCCATTTGGCCAGGGTGCCCATGTATCCATTGCCTGTGCGAATGATTTCTGCTGGTCGGTCTCCCCATCGTGCTATCATTGTGTTCGGTTCCATCTGCTGCCATTCGAAGCTGCCTTTCTCGCCATAGACACGGATGACAATCCGGTTCTCCTCGCCTGTGGCAATCTGGGTGGCATGAAGCACGCCTCGCAGACCGTTTGTAAAGTGCAGAAAGGCCGCTGCATCATCGTCAACAGGCCGTCCCTCGACGAAGGTGTTAAGCTCGGCACAAAGCTCCACTACCTTCTCGCCTGTTATGTATTCCGAGAGGTGCCAGGCGTGGGTACCGATGTCGCCCACACAGCCTCCCTTGCCTGCCTGAGCGGGGTCGGTGCGCCAACCGGCATTGTTGCCATCTTCCAACTCGATGCGTTGGGAGAGCCATCCCTGGGTATATTCCACATAGACACGCCTCAACTTGCCGAGCTGACCTTCTGCAATACGTGTTTTCATCTCCTTGACGGCGGGATAGCCGGAGTAGGTATGCGTCAAGGCCAGCGTTAGGCCAGTCTTTTCCACCTTCTTCTGTAGCTGTAGTGCCTCCTCGAGGGAGAAAGTCATCGGTTTGTCCAGCACAACGTCGAAGCCCATGTCGAGCGCAAGAGCGGCTTGCTCGTAGTGTACTTTATTGGGCGTGACGATGGCAACGAAGTCCATGCGTTCTCCCTTGGGCAGGGCAGCCTCCTTCTGCATCATCTCCTTGTAGTCGCGATAGATGCGCTCCTCGGGGACGTGCCAAGCCCGGCCTGTCGCCAGTGATGTCTGATAGTTGCGGCTGAAGCATCCGCATACGAGTTCGATGTCATTCTCCATCAATGCTGCGCGCAGATGGACTGGGCCAATCATGGCGTTCCCGCCTCCGCCAATCATACCCATTCTGAGTTTCCGTTCTGTCATAGTAAGATTCTATTTTGTTTGTTATTTCGCAATTCTTCTGCAAATATAGGAAATAATTCTTAATTCTTCTTCGTAGATTATTGATTCTTTTTTGTAATTTTGCAGTCGGAATATAAACCATGAAGGATATGAGAAAGCTTTTTGTTGTCTTGCTTGCCCTTGTCGGTATGCAACTTAGTGCGCAGGACATGGTGCACTACAAACGGATTGTGAAGGAACTGGCCTCCTCGAAGTACCAGGGTCGCGGCTATGCCAAAGGCGGCGCGAACAAAGCCGGGCATTTCCTCGAAATGGAATACAGGAAAGCCGGTGTGGATGAAGTGACGCTGCAGCCTTTCAAGCTCGATGTCCAGACCTTCGCAGGGAAGATGGAGATGGAGAGCCTCACCCCAATCCTCTCCAAAGGAGAGGGAGATGGGCAGGACAGTTCTCCCCTCCTTTGGAGGGGGAGGGGGAGGCTTCTTCGCCCCGGAATCGATTTCTCGATGCGCGAGTATTCGCCAGGCGTGAAGGGCGAGTTCCCTGTCTATCATGTTGACACGCTCAACTTCGATGCCGACAAGCTCTTTGCCGACCTCGCCAAACCCGAGTACCAGAACTGCCTGGTGGCTTGCGAGTTCTGGTTCACCTACAAGCACCGCGACGTGTTCTCCCGTTTGCAGAAAAACGGCGAGGCTCCCAATGCTGGCCTCCTCTACACCTGGCCTGCGCCCATCAAGTTCTTCAAGGCATACGCAAGCAAGGTTGTCGATAAGCCCATCGTCTGGGTGACACCCGAAGCCATCGAGGGCGTGCAGCGCGTTCGCCTCAATGTTGATGCCAAGTTCCTGAAGGACTACGAGTGCTTCAATGTCATTTCAAAGATAGAGGGCGAACGGCACGACAGCTGCTACGTCTTCACAGCCCACTATGACCACCTCGGCAACCTCGGCAAGAAGGTCTTCTATGCCGGTGCCAACGACAATGCCTCCGGCTCGGCTTGCATCCTGACGCTGGCCGCTTACTATGCCAAACACCGTCCGAAATTCGACATGTACTTCCTTGCCCTCTCTGGAGAGGACACCAACCTGAATGGCTCGAAATGGTTCGTGAAGAATCCCATCGTGCCGCTCTCCCAGATTAAGTACCTCTTCAACATCGACATGATTGGCGACAACAATCCCGTGCAGTATTGCGAGGTGAGCGACGAAGGCATGTCGGCCTTCCCTCTCTTCGAGAAGATAAACGCAGAGAAGCACTACTTCAAGGAGCTGCACCGAGGCGACCTCGCCGCCAACAGCGACCACTACCCCTTCGCTATGCAGCATGTGCCTTGCATCTTCCTTGAGAACGAGAATGGCGACGCCTTCCAGTATTACCACACCATCTACGACGACTGGCACCACGCCATCACCGCCAGCTACGAACCCGTCTTCCGCCTGGTGCGCGACTTCATAGAAGAGTACTGAGTTTCTGTTCTGATGAAAATGTCGGTGTTTGCACGCTATTATCTACACTCAATAAGACTATAACAAAATAAAGTGATATCCGCATGAAGGACATTATTGAAATACCAAAAGCTCAAGTTGTTATGACTTTTGTATCTACTTGTATTGAGACTACGGCACGACTTCTAAACGTTTCCTATAAGGACGTATATCAGCGGATGAAGAAAGTGGGAATAATTGAACACTATATCATTCCCCATTATGAGGTTCTTCATAGTGAAAGCCGTGAAAATATCGCAGAAGGTATGGTTGAATGTCTTAACAACTGGGAGGGTCGATACCGTTAACCTCTACATGGCGGGGCTGATGGACAAAGCCACGGCTCTTCGTCGTTTGTCAGAGCACCAGCCAAACAACCAGATGTGCCTACTTAATCAAGAAATAGCGGACAAATTTCTAACAGGGAACAAACTCTCAAAAAACGTGATATATACCTTCCGACAACTCGGCATAAAAGTCTTCTATGCTCGTTATATAATTATTTTCAAGGCGTGAAAATATATTATCAAGCTTTGAAAATATATTATCAAGGCTTGAAAATAGATTTTCAAAGCTTGATAATAATTTCATAACACGTTATGTGAAGTTTTGTGGCACGTCCTGTAAGATTATACGGCACACTGTCCCCGATTACTTTGCCATATTGGCTTCCAGTCACAATACACCTAATGACCGATTTGGGGTTATGATATTGCTTTGTAATAATATGTCAAAGAGCACCTTTGCGCTGCAAATATACGATGTTTTTCTGGAACCACCAAATCTTTTATGATGTCTTACCTGTTTATTGTTCTTTATCGCATGAGTATCGCACGAGCCGTAATCTCATCAGAAAAGAGGTGTGCAAATGAATTATGCGATACAAGATGCCAAATAATCGGGAAAAAGTCGTATCTTTGCAGGCGATTATTCAAGCAGGTTTATACTGAAGATATATTTAAATTGGAATAGTATCAATAACATACAGTCAAGATACCCGAAGGGGAACAGAAAACCGCTGAATTAAATAATATGAGGTGAGGTACGTTATATAGATATACAACAAACGACATGACAGAGCAGGAATTGATGAATGCTGTGTACAAAGGAACAGTTACAAAACAAACAGAAGAGATATGACAAAAGAGGAGCTTCTACAAAAGCTGACAGACATAGAATGGGACGACTTCGAGTGTAAGGCGGCTCAAGACAAACTGCCGGAGGATGTTTGGACTACCGTATCTGCTTTCTCCAACACCTCGGGAGGGTGGGTTGTGTTCGGTATCCGACAGGAAGGAAAACGATTTGACATACAAGGCATAAATAACGGAGAAAAAACGGAGTCGGACTTCCTCAATACACTTCGCAATGGACAGAAGTTCAATATGCGATTGTCGGCTCAAGGTAAGAAATACAACTTCGACGGAAAGCTGGTACTGGCATTCTTCGTGCCGTCATCGATGGTGAAACCCATCTATTACGGGAGCCCAATAAACACCTTCATCCGAACAGGTAGCGGTGACCGTCGGGCCACAGAGACGGAAGTGATGGCTATGATGCGCGACCAAGCTTTTGGCAGCAAGAGTGAGCAGATGGTGGAAGGAACAAGCTTCAGCGACATCAATAAAGGTTCGCTGGAAACCTACAGGAACCAGATACGCAACGCGAACCCGTCGTTTCCCTACAAAAACCTGTCCGACGAGCAGTTCTGCGAGAAGGTTGGCATCACCAAAGAAGGGAAAATGACCATCGGTGGTATCCTGATGCTTGGCGAGCGAGATATAGTGCAGCGTTATGCAAGCAATTTCTGGATTGACTATCTGGAAATACCAAGCAAGAGTCTGGCCGAGGCACAGGTGCGCTACACCTATCGTATGCAGGAGCAGGATAACATCTGGGAATCGTACCAGATTATCCTTCAGCGCTTACGTAACTTTGTGGATGCGCCATACGAGGCACAACCTAATGGTGCTGGTACGGAAGACGAATCCCAGTTGTATGCGCTTCGCGAGGGACTTACCAACTGTTGTGCTCATGCCGACTATTTCAGCCCTATGCATCCGACTATAAGGGTGTTCACCGACCGCATAGAACTGCAGAATCCGGGACGGTTCATGTTCCCACTATCGGAGCTACGCACACAGATACACTCCATACCCCGCAATCCGAGCATCATCAAGTTCTTCCGTTATGCCAAATTGGGTGAGAATGCCGGTTACGGTATAGACAAGATGCTGGTTTGGGAAAAACTGACCAAGGGTAAAGTGGAATTCATAAGCGACCTGGTAAGTTCTACTATTACTTATTGGTTGGGGGAACAAGCTAGGGAACAAGCTAGGGAACAAGCTGTGGTACAACCTATGGTACAACCTATGGTACAAGTTCAGCACCTCGTAAATGCTATAAGGGAAGATGTTTGCACATTCTCGGAGATTCTTCGAAGATTACATCTTAAGGGAAGAAATAATGTTGTGGTTAATTACTTAAAACCAGCCATTGAAGGAGGTTATGTCCTCCGCTCATACCCAGACAAGCCAAATCATCCCAACCAGCGATACTATCTTTCGGAAAAAGGATTAAGACTTGTAGAATAAGGACTCCTAACGCATCGAATCAGAAGTACCGCAAAGCAAGAAAATAAATTATGAAGACTGCAATATATACTTTAACCTCAGAGCTCCACGATGAAAGGGCTGTGGAGTCTGTGACACGCGAATTTCTGGGAAGTCTTGGCATTGACTTTCTTTTTCGAGGAAGCGACTATGCCGACTATGGCAGCCAGCCGCTCTCGCTCATCTATGTGCGGACAGGCGGGACAGAGGGAATCTTCCTGCGCCTGCTGCCCATGCTGATGGAGAAATCGCGCCAGCCGTTCTACCTCCTCACTTCCGGCAAAAGCAATTCGCTGGCGGCATCGATGGAAATCCTGTCGTATCTGCGCAGGAAGGGGATTCAGGGAGAAATACTGCACGGCAGCAGAGAATATATCAGCCAACGCATTCTGACGCTGAAACGTGTGGAAGAAGCCCGTCGGCAGCTGAACGGTTGCAAGCTTGGTGTCATCGGCAAACCCTCGGATTGGCTCATTTCCAGTGGCGCAGACTACGGTATCGTAAGAGAGCGCCTTGGCATAGAGCTCGTGGACATCTCCATGCAGGAATTGCTTGATGCTATTGATGACTGCACCATTTACGAAGGACTGAAGAAGATTATCTGCACGCACCAATTGAACGGTTTCACTTTGCGCTGCTTCGACCTGCTGACGGCCTTGAAAAGCACGGGCTGTCTGGCATTGGCGAAGCTGAACAGCGAGGGCTATGTGGCAGGCTGCGAGGGCGATGTGCCGGCTATGCTGTCGATGATGATAGCCCGCTCGCTGACAGGTGTCTCGGGCTTCCAAGCTAATCCGGCACGCATCAATCCCGATACGGGCGAACTGCTCTTTGCCCATTGCACCATCCCGCTGGATATGGTGGAACGCTACGAACTGGACACGCATTTCGAGTCAGGTATCGGTGTGGGTGTTCGTGGATACATGAAGGAGGGAGCCGTCACGCTGTTCAAGGTTTCGGGCGATCTGGGGCGGAGCTTCGTGGCCGAAGGAACGCTGGTGAGGAACACGGCGGAACCCGACCTCTGCCGCACGCAACAGGTCATCCAGCTCTCAGACCCCTGCCAAGCCTCCTATTTCCTGACCGACCCGATTGGGAATCACCACATCGTCATTCCCGGACATATCGGTTCATTACTGAAAGAACTATTGAAATAACGTTAGAAAAACTATAACTATGAAACATTTCCTTAATCGTTACGGCCATACCGTTTTGTGCTGTCTCTGTGGCATCTTGAATGCATTAGTTGTAACCTCTCTTCCTGTTTCCGCACAGCGAAAGACAGATGTCCTCGGTCGCGGACTTGTGGCTGTGAAGAAGACAGGCGGCATCTTCCTCAGCTGGCGCATTACCGCCGAGGAATACTATGATGTCGCGTACAACGTCTATCGCGACGGCACGCTGCTGAATACAGAACCGCTCGAAGTATCGAACTACACCGACAAAACCGGCACCGTCACCTCCACTTACACCGTGCGGCCTGTGGTGCGCGGCGTAGAGGGTGATGCTTGCGAGGCTGTCAGCGTATGGAAACAAAACTACCTGGAAATCACGCTTCCTTCCGTCATCGGGAAGGATGGCACAGACATCACCTCGCAATATCAGCCCAACGATATCAGCGTGGCCGACCTGGATGGAGACGGAGAGATGGAACTCATCGTGCGACGCATCAACGTGACCGACCAGGCAAGCATCTGGGATGTCGGCCAGAAAGACTACACCCGCATAGACATCATCGAGCAGGACGGCACCCTGCTGTGGTGGATTGACATCGGGCCCAACATGTTCAGCCCCAATCAGATGGAGAGTAATGCCGTGGCCTTCGACTGGGATGAGGACGGAAAGGCAGAAGTCCTGATGCGTGCCAACGACGGCCTGACTATCCATGCAGCCGACGGAACGGAGACGGTGATAGGTTCCAAAACAGCAAACTACAGAAGCTCCATTGCCTGGCGCGAAGCCAACAATGCCTACGAGACACAAGGCACGGAATACCTTTTATATATAGAAGGAGCCACAGGCAACATCTACCAGAAGATGAGCTATCCCTTGCCTCGCTCCCTGCAGGGGCTTATAAAAAACACCACTAATGGCTCTTGGGGCGACAACTACGGCCACCGAGCCAACAAGCATTTCTTCGGCGCACCATATCTTGATGGCAAGCATCCGAGCATCCTCATCTGCCGAGGCATCTACACCCACATCTACATGAAAGCCTTCGACGTCAACCCCACGACACACAAGCTGACGCAACGCTGGTTTTGGAAAGAGGAGTCAAGCGGAAGTCCCTGGTTCGGGCAAGGCTTCCACAATTTCAGCATCAACGACGTGGATATGGATGGGCGCGACGAGATAGTCTATGGCTCGATGGTCATCGACGACAACGGCAAGGGTCTCAGCACCACCGGACGCGGACATGGCGACGCGCAGCACACCTCCGACCTCGACCCGTTCCGCTGGGGAGAGGAGACGTTCACGTGCCACGAGGATAAGCCCGGCTCGATGCTTCGCAATGCCACCACAGCCGAAACCTACTTCAGCTGCTCGGCCGACAGGGACGACGGACGTTGCATAGCAGGCAATTTCTCGAACACCTACCCGGGATGCCTGATGTCGTCGGCTCGCACCGATGGATACATTTCCTCGGTCAACGGACAGACAGCAATGGCCTCCGACGGCACAATCATGCAAAACTTCCGCATCTACTGGGACGGCGACCTGCAGGAAGAGACATTCAACTACGGCCAGATGAGCGAAGACGGCTACGACCACGGCCTGAACCCTCATGTCGTGAAGCTTGGCTCGAACTGGAGCAGCAACTATTGGGCCTTCGGCAACACCGTGTGGACATGCAATTCCACAAAAGGCTCACCAAACTTCCAGGGCGACATTCTTGGCGACTGGCGCGAGGAACTCATCCTGCGCACCAGCAGCCACAAGCTCCGCATATACACCACAACCGAAGCCACAAAATGGCGCAACTACACACTCTGGCACGACCATGACTACCGCAATGCCATGTGCTGGCAGATGTGCGGCTACAACCAGCCCCCACACGTCAGCTACTTCCTCGGCCAATTGGAGGGCATCACGGTGGCACCGCCTCCTTTGACCCAGAACGGACGCACCCTGATTGCCGAGGGCTCGACGATAGGAAGTGGCGACCACCTTTTGATTGCAGAGCAGAAGGACGCGACCTTCACCGTCGAAGAGGGAGCCTCGCCGCACATCCTCACCGTCAACACGCCGTCGTGGACGCAGGGGACGGGCAGCAACACAACCATCCAGACCACCACATACACGCACACGCTCACGGGCGGAGCCTTCACGGGTTCGACGCGACTGGTGAAACAGGGCGAAGGCACACTCGTCCTGCCTTCTGTCACACAGACCTACACAGGCCGGACGGAAGTATGGAACGGCACCCTGCAGTTCGACGGCACCATGGAAGGCTCCGACGTATGGATGAACCGTCACACGACACTCGTCAGCAGCGGCACCTTCCACAGAAGCCTTCGCATGGAGTACAATGCCACACTACAAATCGGTGGAAAAGGCACCATCGGCAGCATCCAAATAGACAGCCTCGCACTCGGCATCGGAGCACGTGTGGTCTTCGACATCAACGACCAGGACGTGTCCGACCAGATGCACGTCCGCGCTTTGAGTATCGAGAAGAAGACATGGAAGAACGGACCAAAGTACCTGAATCCCGTCTTCGAGATACGCAGCACCAAAGGACTCGTCGAGAGCGGCACCTACGTGCTCGGCAGCATAGAGAGCATCAAGGGCAGCATCGGCAACATCATCATCGAAGGTGTCTTTGGAGGCAAGCACGCCCTCACCCTGGACGACGGGCGACTTCTGCTGACCGTCGAGGCCGACAGCTTCACCCCCGCCACCATGAAGGGAAATCCCGTTGGTGCAGGCACCTTCTATCTCTACAACGTAGCCTCAGGCTCATGGCTCTGTGCAGGAGGCGACTGGGGCACACATGCCGCCATGAACGACGTGGGTCTCGACCTCACACTCACCAAGAGCGGTTCGGGCTACACCATAGCCACGGGCATAGTGAACGGCACTTCGGGCAGCCTGAACGAGAACCTCTACATGGACTATTCGCCCTCCGTATGGACGTTCTCGCGTCTCTCCACCGACGATACAGAACGCTACGTCTATGCCATCGGCAGCGGAAGCAAGTATCTGGCAGCAACGGAGACAGGAGGGGGTGTCGAAACCGTCTCATCCCGTACCGACGAGCGCGCCGCCTGGCAACTCGTCACCCTGCAGGACCGCTATACCATACTCCTGGGTGCGACGGAGGAGGCTCCACAGGATGCCACATTCCTTATCAGCGGTGCCGATTTCGGACGTAACGACACACGCAACAGTGCCTGGCGGGGCAATCCCACCATCGGTGCCGCCGACTCGGACTCACCTGCCGACTACAGCAACTTCTGTGCAGAGCAGCGGGCTACAACCTTCGATGTCTATCAGGAACTGACGAACCTGCCTGGTGGCGACTATGTGCTGACATGTCAGGGATTCTATACAGGCGACTACAGCGGCACCAACACGGTTCGCAATGCCCTCCTCTATGCAGGGGAAGAGACGGTTCAGCTCATGCGCATCGGCACAGGCGGATATGCCAAGCCCGCCAACAGCCAGTTCGCAGCCTGCCAGGCATTCACGCAGGGCGACTACGCAGACAACAGTGTGGCGGCAACCGTTTCCGACGGCACCCTTCGCATTGGAGTGCGCTCCGCCACCTCGACCGGCAAGGACTGGACCTGCTTCGACCACTTTCGCCTGACCTATCTGGGCGACCCCCAAAAGACAGGGATTAAATCAATTCAAGATTCAAGATTCAAGGCTCAAAATGACGAAGAAACAGTAAATAGTAAATTGTCAAATAGTAGATGTTTTAACCTTGCAGGTCAGCGCCTTCAGAGGATGCAAAAAGGTGTCAACCTCATTGGAAAGAAGAAGGTTTTGAGATAAATCCGCCGCCAAATTTTGTAGTTTGAATTAAATGTCGTACCTTTGCACAAATTTTGCAAAAGTGTGCAAAAGCAAACCTAATAAGACAATATGACATTAAAGATTGTTGTACTTGCAAAACAAGTACCTGACACGCGCAATGTCGGTCCCGATGCCATGACACCGGAAGGCACCGTGAACCGCAGCGCCCTGCCTGCCATCTTCAATCCAGAGGACTTGAATGCCCTGGAGCAGGCCCTGAGACTGAAAGACCAATTCCCCGGCACGACCGTCACCGTCATCACGATGGGTCCCGGCCGCGCTGCCGAAGTGATTCGTGAAGCAATGTATCGCGGTGCCGACGGCGGCTATCTGCTTACCGACCGCGCCTTTGCAGGTGCCGACAC
Source organism: Bacteroidaceae bacterium (assembly GCA_017524545.1). Taxonomy (GTDB): domain Bacteria; phylum Bacteroidota; class Bacteroidia; order Bacteroidales; family Bacteroidaceae; genus Physcousia. The sequence continues at coordinate 71,662 of JAFXVN010000074.1, read as the reverse complement.
CCTGGCTACCAGCTATGCCCTCGCCACTGCCATCAAGCATGTCTGCCCCGATGTTGACCTCATCATCGGCGGTCGTCAGGCCATCGATGGCGACACGGCCCAAGTCGGCCCGCAAGTGGCTGAGAAGCTGGGGCTGAATCAGATAACATACGTAGAAGAGATAAAAAGCCTCACCCCAACCCTCTCCAAAGGAGAGGGAGACAAGACTGATTGTTCACCCCTCCTTGGGAGGGGACGGGGGAGGCTCGTTGTCAAGCGTCACATTGACGGTGGCGTGGAGACGGTGGAGAGTCCTCTGCCTTGCGTCTTGACCGTCAACGGAAGCGCGGCTCCTTGCCGTCCCCGCAATGTGAAGCGGGTGATGAAGTTCAAGCGTTGCCTCGCTCCTATGGAGCTGCCGCAGGGCACTGGCTTCGGCGACCTGCCATACGCCAGCGAGTATGAGAAGAAGCCTTACCTGAAGCTGGGTCAGCTGACCTGTGCCGACGTGAATGCCGACTTGCAGCAATGCGGCTTGGCTGGCTCGCCAACCAAGGTGAAGAACGTGGAGAACATCGTCTTCAAGGCAAAGGAAAGTAAAGTATTAACCGGCAGCGACGAGGATGTGAACGGTCTCGTTCAGGAACTCCTCGCAAGCCATACAATCGGATAACGCCCTATGAATAGTGTATATGTATATTGCGAGCTTGAAGGCACAAAGGTTGCCGAGGTAAGCCAGGAACTTCTGACGAAGGGTCGCAAGCTGGCGAACACTTTGGGCGTACAGCTCGAGGCAGTGGCTGCTGGCAGCGGCATTACAGGAAAGGTGGAGACCCAGATTCTCCCATACGGTGTGGATAAGCTTCATATCTTCGATGCTCCAGGCCTTGCTCCCTACACAAGCAAGCCCCATACGGCTGTGCTCGTCAACCTCTTTAAGCAGGAAAAGCCCCAGATTTGTCTGATGGGTGCAGATGTCGTTGGTCGCGACCTCGGCCCTCGCGTCTCTTCTGCCCTGCACAGCGGACTGACTGCCGACTGCACGAGCCTGGAGATTGGTCCCCACGAGGACAAGAAGACGGGCAAGACCTACGAGAACCTGCTCTATCAGATTCGCCCTGCCTTCGGCGGCAACATCGTAGCGACGATTGTCAACCCCGAGAATCGTCCGCAGATGGCAACGGTGCGTAGTGGTGTGATGAAGGCCGAGGTGCTCGACCCGAACTACAAAGGCGAGGTCATCATCGAGGATGTGGCGAAGTTCGTGCCCGAGACGGAGTATGTCACGAAGGTGCTCGACCGTCATGTGCAGGCAGCCAAGAACAACCTGAAGGGTGCCAGCATCATCGTGGCTGGCGGCTATGGGATGGGCTCGAAGGAGAACTTCGAGCTACTGTATGAGCTGGCGAAAGTGCTTCATGCCGAGGTTGGTGCCAGTCGTGCTGCCGTGGATGCAGGCTTTGCCGACCACGACTTGCAGATTGGCCAGACAGGTGTCACCGTTCGTCCGAAGGTCTATATTGCCTGCGGCATCAGCGGTGCCATCCAGCATGTAGCAGGCATGAAGGAGTCGGGCATCATCATCTCCATCAACAGCGACGAGAACGCCCCCATCAACACCATTGCCGACTACGTCATCAACGGCACAGTGGAAGAGGTGGTACCGAAGTTGATTAAGTATTATAAGCAGAATAGCAAGTAAGAAAATGGCTAATTATTATAACGACATAAAAGAGATTCAGTTTGAACTGAACAATAGTCCATTGATGCCTCGCATCGTGGAATTGAAAGAACGTGCTTTTGCTGACAAGGACCAGTACGACGAGGCACCGCAGGACTTCGCGGACGCTATGGACACTTACGACAAAGTGCTGGACATCGTGGGCGACATCACGGCGAATGTGATTGCACCCAATGCGGAGACTGTCGATGCCGAAGGGCCTCATCACGAAAACGGCAGAGTGCGCTACGCTTCGAAGACCTACGAGAACCTTGAAGCTATGACTCAGGCTGGCATGAACGGTATGACGATGCCTCGCCGCTACGGCGGTCTCAATCTGCCCGTTACGGTCTATACGGCAGCCAACGAGATTGTCTCGACCGGCGACGCGGGCTTCGAGAACATCTGGAGCCTGCAGGACTGCATCGAGACGCTCTACTGCTTCGGCAACGAGGAGCAGCGGCAGAAGTACATCCCGCGCGTCTGCAAGGGCGAGACGATGTCGATGGACCTGACAGAACCCGATGCCGGCAGCGACCTGCAGAGCGTCATGCTCAAAGCTACCTTCGACGAGGAGAACAACTGCTGGCGGCTGAACGGAGCCAAGCGCTTCATCACCAATGGCGACAGCGACATCCATCTGGTGCTTGCCCGCTCAGAAGCTGGCACGCGCGACGGTCGCGGCCTCTCGATGTTCATCTACGACAAGCGCGACGGCGGCGTTGACGTGCGCCGCATCGAGAACAAGCTCGGCATCCACGGCTCGCCAACCTGTGAGCTTGTCTATAAGAACGCCAAGTGCGAGCTGTGCGGCGACCGCAAGATGGGACTTATTAAATATGTAATGTCCCTGATGAACGGCGCTCGCCTCGGCATTGCCGCGCAAAGCGTCGGTCTCTCGCAGGCTGCCTATAACGAAGCCATTGCCTACGCCCGCGACCGCAAGCAGTTCGGCAAAGCCATCATCGAGTTCCCTGCTGTGGCTGAGATGATTAGCAACATCAAAGCCCGCCTCGATGCAGGCCGCGCCCTACTCTACCAGACTGCCCGCTACGTCGATATCTACAAGGCACTGGAAGACATTGCCCGCGACCGCAAGCTGGAACCGGAAGAGCGTGCCGAGCTGAAGCAGTACAGCCGCCTTGCTGATGCCTTTACGCCTCTGGCAAAGGGCATGAACTCTGAGTATGCCAACCAGAACGGCTACGACTGTATTCAGGTGCACGGCGGTAGCGGCTTCATGCTCGAATATGCCTGCCAGCGCATCTATCGCGACGCCCGCATCACCTCTATCTACGAAGGCACCACACAGCTCCAGACGGTAGCTGCCATCCGCTACGTCACCAACGGCTTCTACAGCCAGGTTATCGAAAGCCTCACCCCTGCCCTCTCCGAGGGAGAGGGAGACAATCCGTTCTCGCCTTTTAAGGGAGAGTTAGAGAGGATATGCCGTATGGCCGAGAAGTTCAATGCATGCACCGCTGCTGTGAAGGGAGCGGAGAACCAGGAGTTGCTCGACCTCTGCGCCCGTCACCTCTACGAGATGGCTGCCGATGTCATCATGTGCCTTCTCCTGCTGCAGAACGCATCGAAAGCTCCCGAACTCTTCGGCAAGAGCCTTCAGGTCTATGTCAACCTCGCCGAGGCAGAAGTGGAGAAGCACGCTTCACTGGTCGGCAGAATGAATGCGGAGCAGTTGGAGAATTATAGACAACAATAACATAATTAAAATAAGGAGTTAAAAGGGGAAGTTATGATGGGCCAAGTGTAATGGCTCCTCATAACTTCCATAAAGAAACCACCATGAAACATTTTTTCTTTTCCTTCCTTCTGATGTTCGTATGTGCTTTGCAACTGCAAGCTACCGACGTCATCGACGGCAATTGCCATTATCGCGAGATTGAAGGACGCTATGCCGGCGTTCGGAAGAACGACGGTGGAATAACCTACACGACCTTTGAAAGCGACGACCGCATCACGCTCGTCTATTGCCTGCGCATCCCGCGTGCCACGGTGTCGGGTTTCGCGAAACTGACATCAAAGGTGACTGGCGACGTCACCCTCAACGTCCGCGTCAAGGACTGCGAGACAGACGAGGTACTGCTGGACCACAGTGTCACCGAAGCCTGCACTCAGGGCAAGACAGCAAACCTGCAAATCATCCCCGAGATGTACTTCCCCGCCGACACATGGTATCGCGTGGAAATTCAAGCCCCGGAGGGCTACAGGCGCATCCAGCGCCTCGCCGAACTCGACTTTGAGCGCTCGGGGGGCCAGCCTGTCATCGACACCCACCTGAAAGGCTTCCCGACACCAGCCACACACCTTTGGTTCGGACATTCCACTGCGGCCAATGCCCCGCAGAACGAGTCCTACGAATGGTGCTATCAAGAGGTGCTCATGCCCAAGCAGTGGGCCACCATCAACACCTACCTTATGACGCTCGGCATTACAGGCGGCTACATGGGCATACAGATGTGTGGCCAGACGGTAACCAATGAGAATGGTGCCAGGACCGACACGATTCCTTCGTCTTATCAGCACCGGGTTCTCTTCTCCATTTGGGACAATGGCGACACAGACATCACGCCCGATTTGGCAACCTACCTCCGGGCTGGTGCTTTGGCATACGGCGACGACGTTACCATCAACCGCTTTGGCAACGAGGGCACTGGCTGCCAATCTATGGTATATAACGGGAAGTGGAACCCCGGACAATGGGTGCAGTTCCTGACCTGCGCAAGACCCGAGGAGCGTACCATCACGCTCAAAGACCAGAGCGGGAACGACAGCATCATCCGCTATCCCTGCTCCCTGCTCTCCACATGGTACAAGAACCTCGACGACCCCGAGTGGCACTACATGGCCACCATCCGCCACAGCGGAGAGTCGCACTACTACAACACTTGGTACTCGTTCATCGAGAACTGGGCCGACACGGGTGGCGAGCTGTTCCGCAGAGCCTACTATCGCAACAATTACCAGCGAAGCGTTGGCAGTGGCAAGTGGTATTACGTCAACAAAGTGGATCTCTTCAGCCAGACTGACTACCAGAACTTCATCAATAGCGGTGAGATAACGACGCGCCACCGACGCATGGACTACGGACACGGGCTGGCCAGCGACGTGCCTCGCGCCTTCTACATGCAGGCCGGAGGCTACGGACAGCCCAAGGACTCCGCCAACGTGCTGCCCTTAGAGGATGACCACAGCATCGTTGAAAGCATCGACCTCGACTCCCTCATTGCCACGCTGCAGACGGCTTATATGGCCGACTCCAAAGCTTCGATGACAGCCCTCATAAAAACACGAAGCAATCTCAACAAGCTCAAGCCCTTTGCAGAAGAGCTGATTGCCAAGGCCAACCGCTTCGAGAGCTATACCGCCGAGGCACTGGAACCCATTCGCGACCTTCTGGCCACCGAATGCACATACACGGCACTGCGCAAGGCTCTGCTCGAAATGGCAGGGAAGAACACTACGCTGCGCTACGGCAACACCGTCAAGGCAGAGCACATCTGCTCCTTCCGCGCCTACATGATAGCTACCGACGACGGCGTTCTCGCCATTCGCAACCACGAGCTTGTCAGCATTCCACGCGACGAGGCAGACGCCACAGAGCCGAAGAACCACTGGATTGTCGTGCGCCACGACGACACGAGCTACTACTGCATCTACAACCTCGGCACAGGCCACTACCTGACCATCGGCTCGAAGCCCACCCTCGCCGACGTGCCCAAGAAGCTGTCACTCAGCATAACCAACAAACGCTTCATCATCCGCGAAGGCAGCAAGGCTCTGGGATTCAACACAAACGGTCAGCTATCTACCGTCAGCACCAGCAGGGGCGCCCGCTTCGAACTGCTCGACAACTACTACCTCACCCCCAAGGCCTCGCTCTGCGAGGCCCTGCTCGAGCAGACCACATCGGCTGCCATAGCAGATGGCATCAATAAGGTTGAAAACGACGATTTGATATTTGAAAAGGGAGTGGAGCCATCAACCTTCAACCTCCAATCCTCAATGTCCGACGACATCGCTGCCGTCTATTTCTACGACCTGCAAGGGCGCCGCATCGGTTATGCCCTGCCCGCCGGACAGACAGTCATCGCCCACATCATCCTCCGCAACGGTGCATCCATGATCCGAAAGATTGTCACCAAGTAACGGACGCCCAATCAATCCACAATACACAGAAGAGGGTGTGTCAACATGAATTGGCACACCCTCTTTTGTGTAGTTGTTTGTGTTATGACACAGCACCCTTTGTTCTTTTACGACAAGGTGCAGCTAAGGATTGACCATTGCCTCTGCCAGGAGAGCAAGTTGCTCTTCGTCGGCAGGCTTCATGCGGGAGCGGATGGTGACAAGGGGTTCAACGATTGTGCAGTCCTTCATGCCTTCAATCATTTCCTTCATGACGCGGCCTGCGCTGGGTGCCCAGCTGCCATTCTCGACGATGCCGAAGCGACGCTTCTGGAAGTTCTTGATTTGCAGGTGGTGCAGGAAGTCGTGCATTACGGGGAAGACACCTCCGTCGTAGCTTGCTGCTGCTACCACAATGTTGGGATAGCGGAAAGCATCCTCGATAACCTCGGCCATATCGTCGCGGCTGAGGTCGCTCACCACAACCTTCCGTGCGCCTTTTTCTCGGAGGAGAGCTCCGAGATGCTGTGCTGCCGCTGCCGTGCCGCCGTGAATGCTGGCGTATGCGATGAGCACGCCTTCGCTTTCCGGCTCGTAGCGGCTCCAGATGTCGTAGAGGCGGACAGCCTCCTTCATGGCCTCGCCCGTGAGGACAGGTCCGTGCAGGGGGCAGATGGCCTGTATGTCGAGGGTTGCAGCCTTCTTCAGGACGTTCTGCACCTGTACACCATACTTGCCGCAGATGTTGAAGTAGTAGCGGCGAGCTTCGCAAGCCCAGTCGTCTGTCTCGTTGGCGAGTGCTCCGAATTTCCCGAAACCGTCTGCGGCAAAGAGGATTTTCTCTGTGCTTTCGTAGCTCATTATCACTTCGGGCCAATGCACCATAGGTGCAGCGATGAAGTGGAGCGTGTGGCTGCCAAGGGAGAGCGTGTCGCCTTCCTTCACGGTCAGGACGCGGTCGGCGAACTGGAAGCCGTCGAAGAAATTGGGCAGCATCTTCAGAGCCTGTGCGCTGCAGACGAGCTTCGTCTCGGGATAAGCCGAGAGCACGTCGGCAATGAGGGCGGCGTGGTCGGGTTCCATGTGATGCGCCACAAGGTAGTCGGGCTTACGGCCGGCGAGGGCAGCAGCGAGGTTTGCCTTCCATTCCTCGCCTTTGCGACGGTCGGCAGTATCCATAATAGCTATCTTCTCATCTTCGATAAGATAGGAGTTGTAGCTCATGCCTTCCGGCACGACGTATTGGCTCTCAAAGAGGTCGATGTCAAGGTCATCAACGCCGATGTACAAGACCCCCTTTAACTCCCCCTTAAAGGGGGAGGACTTTACTTCATTCATATCTTATTTATTATTTAACATTTATCATTTGGCTCCCTCCCTTTAAGGGAGGGTCGGGGTGGGTCCTACTCAAGATAGGTATATCCATAGAGTCCCGCCCTGTAGTTGCTGATGAACTCCTTGCCTTCGTTGGGGGTTATCTTGCCGTCCTTGATGGCTTTGCTGACCCATATCTCCAGCCGGCGGACGAGCTTCTTCGGGTCGTACTGCACATACTCCAGCACGTCGGCCACCGTCTCGCCGTCGATGAACTGCTCTATGGTGTAATCGTCCTTATCAACGCTGATGTGCACGGCATTTGTGTCGCCGAAGAGGTTATGCATGTTGCCAAGAATCTCCTGATAGGCCCCCACGAGGAAGACACCTATATAATAATGTTCACCCTGGCGGACAGGATGCAGGGGAATGTAGTTCGTCTGCTGCCCGCCGTTGACATAAGCCGAGATTTTGCCGTCGCTGTCGCAGGTGATGTCCTGCAGAGTGGCGCTTCTGGTGGGCTGCTCCTCGAGGCGGGCAATAGGCATGATGGGGAAAAGCTGGTCGATACCCCACGAGTCGGGCATACTCTGGAAGAGGGAGAAGTTGCAGAAGTACTTGTCTGCCATCTGCTTGTCGAGCTTTCGCAGTTCGTCGGGCACGTGCTTCTGGTGGTGCGCCAGCTCTGCCACCTCGTGACTGATGGCCCAATAGAGGGACTCAATCTGTGCGCGTGTCTTGAGATCGATGATGCCGTGGCGGAAGAGGTCGAGAGCCTCCTCGCGGATGTCCTCTGCATCGTGCCAGTCCTCGAGCAGCGAACGCGAAGAAAGCTTGTCCCAAATCTCAGTGAGGTCGTGCACAAGCTTGTGGTCGTCGGGACCTGGCTCGAAGTCCTCAGGCATCTGAGGTGCCGACACACTCTCCAACACATCTATAATGAGGACGCTGTGGTGAGCCGTCAGCGAGCGTCCGCCCTCCGTGATAATGTCGGGATGAGGAATCCCGTTCTTGTTGGCAGCCTCGACAAATGTATAGACGCAGTCGTTGACGTACTCCTGTATGCTGTAGTTGACGCTGCTCTCGCTGTTGCTGCTTCGGGTGCCGTCGTAATCGACACCCAAGCCGCCGCCGCAATCCACGAACTTGATGTCGAAGCCCATAGCGTGCAGCTGCACATAGTACTGCGCAGCCTCGCGAAGAGCGGTGCTGATGCGGCGTATCTTGTTGATTTGGCTGCCGATATGGAAGTGGATGAGGCGCAGGCAGTCGCGCAGGCCAAGCTCGTCGAGCATTTGCAAAGCCATCAACAGCTCGGAGGAGTTAAGACCGAACTTGGAGGCATCACCGCCACTCTCGCTCCACTTGCCGCTGCCGTTGCTTGCCAGCTTGATGCGGATGCCGAGGTTGGGATGCACGCCAAGTTTCTTGGCTGTCTCTGCAATGATGGCCAGCTCGGGAAGTTTCTCTATGACAAGGAAGACGCGCTTGCCCATCTTCTGTGCCAGCAGTGCCAGCTCGATGAAGTTCTGGTCCTTGTGGCCATTGCAGATGATGAGGCTGTCGCTGTCCATGTTGGTGGCAAGGACGGCGTGCAGTTCGGGCTTCGAGCCGGCTTCCAGTCCGAGGTTATAGCGTTTGCCGTGGCTGATGATTTCCTCCACGACAGGTCGCATCTGGTTGACCTTGACAGGGAAGATGATGAAGTGCTCGCCCTTGTACTCGTACTCCTTGCCTGCCTTGCGGAAGCACTCGTCGGTCTTCTCGATACGATTGTCGAGGATGTCGGGGAAGCGAAGCAGCACAGGAGCCGTCACATGGCGGGTAGCCAGATGGTCAACCACCTCCTTGAGGTCAACCTGCACGCTGTTCTTCTTGGGCGTGACATAGACATGCCCTTTTTCGTTGATGCCGAAGTAATTCACTCCCCAGCCTTTGATGTTGTAGAGTTCCTCGGAGTCCTCAATACGCCACTTTTTCATTTACAATTTACAATTTTAGTTCCTTGCGTAAAAGTTCTATGGTAATTGCTATTTTCTCGTAATTATCCATGAGTGTCACATCGACGACGTGCTGCGCCTTTAGGTAGTAGGGTTCCCGCTGCGCGAGGGATGTGCGGATGTATTCGAGCAGTTCCTCCGGGTTCTTGCCCTTGATGAGAGGACGCTCCACCCTACCCATCCGAAGGTGTGCGGCAAGCACTTCGGGTGTCGCCTTCAGATAGACGCTTTCGCCCACGCTGCGGATGTATTCCATATTGTCGAAGAAGCACGGTGTGCCGCCGCCGCAGCTGAGAACGATGTCCTCGAACTCTGCCGCCTCATGCAGCATATTGCGTTCCAGCTCACGAAAGCCGTCCTCGCCGCGTTCGGCGAAAAGCTGGGCCACGGTGCGGTGGTAGCGCATCTCAATGTACCAGTCGAGGTCATAGAAAGTGCGGCCGAGTGCAAGGGCGAGCTGGCGGCCGACGGTTGTCTTGCCCGACCCCATGTAGCCTATCAGGATGATGCTCTTCATTTGCGCGTGAAGCGGCGTTTGGAGACCTTAGCGGCAGGCTTGTCGCCTTGCTCATTCACAATCTGCATACACTCCTCGTAGGTCAGTTCCTTGGCACGCTCGTGCATAGCCTTCGGCAAACGGTAGTTGCTGCCCTTGTAGGTAATGTATGGGCCATAGCGACCGTTCAGCACTTCCAGCTCGGCATCTTCGCTGAAGGTTCTGAGGTGGCGTTCCGCCTCTTCCACATGTTTGTGGTGCATCATGATGACAGCCTGTTCGAAGGTTATCTCCATCGGGTCTGTACCCTTTGGGACAGAGACATACGACCCCTTGTGGGAGACGTATGGGCCATACTTGCCGGCACCGATGATGATGGGCTCACCCTCGTACATGCCCAATTTGCGCGGCAGTTGGAAAAGCTCGAGGGCTTCTTCCAGCGTGATGGTCTCCAGTTTCTGCCCAGCAGCAAGCTGTGCGAAGCGGGGCTTCTGCCCGGTGGCCGCGCCGCCCAGCTGCACCACAGGTCCGAAGCGGCCTATCTTGACAGTGACAGGCGCACCCGTGGTGGGGTCGTCGCCCAACACACGTTCGCCCACCTTGTGCTCCGTATGGGTATTGACTGACTTCTCCACCAGTGGCTCAAAGCCATCATAGAACTTCCTCACGACACCTTCCCAAGAGATTTTCCCTTCGGCAATGTCGTCGAACTCCTTTTCAATGTCTGCCGTGAAGTTGTAGTCCATGATTTCGGGGAAGTTCTCCTTCAGGAAATCATTCACGACGATACCTGTGTCTGTGGGAAGCAGCTTGCCCCGTTCCTGACCCACAAGCGTGGTGCGCGATTCTGCGACCAGCTCGTCGCCTGTGAGCGTAAGCGTCTGATAGGTGCGTTCTTCTCCCGGCTTGTCGCCTTTCTCCACGTATTCACGCTGTTGGATGGTGGTGATGGTGGTGGCGTAGGTGCTGGGGCGACCGATGCCGAGCTCTTCAAGCTTGCGCACCAGACTGGCTTCGTTGTAGCGGACAGGGCGCTGGGAGAAGCGCTGGGTTGCCACTATCTGTTCGCGATAGAGGTCCTCGCCGACAGTCATGGCGGGCAGGGTGGTCAGGTTCTCGTTTTCGCCTTCGCCATCGTTATAGGCCTCGCTGTTCGTGTCGCTATATACGCGCAGGAAACCGTCGAACTTGACAACCTCACCGTCGGCAAGGAAGGTTTCCTGTTTGCCTTCTATACTAATCGTCACTTGCGTACGCTCCAGCTCGGCATCGGCCATCTGGCTGGCAATGGTACGCTTCCAGATTAGGTCGTAAAGGCGGCGTTCCTGCAGGTTGCCCTCTATCTGCGACTGGTCCATGTAGGTGGGGCGGATGGCTTCATGCGCCTCCTGTGCACCCTTGGAGCTGGTGTGATATTGGCGCGTCTTGACGTATTCCTCGCCCATCTGCTCGGCAATGACCTTTTTGCTGGCTCCCAGACACAGATTGCTCAGGTTGACGCTGTCGGTACGCATATAGGTGATGCGTCCGCTCTCGTAGAGATGCTGCGCCACCATCATGGTCTGCGCCACGGTGAAACCCAGCTTGTGGGCTGCCTCCTGCTGCAGGGTGCTGGTGGTGAAGGGAGGTGGCGGGGTGCGCTTGACGGGCTTTGTGACGATGTCCTGCACCGTGAAGCGACAGCTTTTGCAGCTCTCGAGGAATGCCCTTGCCTCCTCGATGGTGGCGAAGCGTCGGCTGAGTTCTGCCTTGATAGCCTCCCCCGCCCCCTCCAAAGGAGGGGTGACTGGGGTGAGGCTTGCCGTGATGCGGTAGTTCTCTTCGCTGCGGAAGTCCTCTATCTCGCGTTCGCGCTCCACAATGAGACGCACGGCGACACTCTGCACACGACCTGCCGAGAGGCTTGGCTTCACCTTGCGCCAAAGCACAGGACTGAGCTTGAAGCCCACTATGCGGTCCAGCACACGGCGAGCCTGCTGTGCGTTCACCAGGTTGAGGTCTATCTGCCTGGGGTGCTCTATGGCATCCAGAATGGCAGGCTTCGTGATTTCGTGGAAGACGATGCGACGGGTGTTCTCAGGCTTGAGGCCGAGCACTTCATAAAGGTGCCAGCTGATGGCTTCTCCCTCGCGGTCTTCATCGGATGCGAGCCACACCATCTTTGCCTGCTCTGCCTGTCCCTTCAGCAAATCCACGACCTTTACCTTGTCGGCAGGCACCTCGTACTGCGGTGCGAAGGTCTTCTCATCCACGCTGAACGACTTCTTCTTCAGGTCGCGAATATGTCCGTAGCTGGACAGCACTTTGTATTTGTCTCCAAGAAATTTCTCTATAGTCTTAGCCTTTGCCGGGCTCTCCACAATTACCAGATTCTCCTTCATTCTATTGGTCGTTTGATTTTGGGCGCAAAGGTAAGGCATTTTTTTCAAACTACACATTATTTATAAGGAAAAAGACTTCTGAAACGCAAAAATATGCATCAAGGCGTGCGTTGTCCGAAGTTTTTTCGTTATTTTTTGCCTCAAAAGGTGAAGCTAAAAGAGGAAGAACATCCCCTTTGCCGAGTTGGAGCTTTTTTGCTTCAACTCATTTTGCATACGCCGGATGGCTGTTTTGTAGAAGAAGGCCACAAGATATTCTATGCTGTCGGAGTGGAACAGCTTCAAGGCACTGATGTACTCTTCCTTCTCCTCGCGGGGTATAATGACAATCGGGTGTCCGCTTTGCAGCAGAATCTTGTTTGAAAGCAATCGCCCCATGCGTCCGTTGCCGTCGCGGAAGGGATGCAGGTAAATGAAGTAGCCGTGGAAGGTGGCGGCAACAAACATACGGGGAAGGTTGCCCTGCATAGCCTGCTCTGTCTTTTCCAACAACAAGGGAACCTTGGCAATCAGTTCTTCATGGTCGCCAAACAAGGTGTCTCCGGCTGCCATATCCATCGTGGTATATTCTCCGGGCTTGGCTCCCGGGTGGCGATATGCAATCGTGTGTTCCGTGAGAATCTTGTGCAGTTGGAGCAGATAATCTTCTGTCAAAGGCTCGTGGCGGGTTTGCGTCATAAACTCGAAAGCGTGGAAGTGGTCGAGCATCTCCATCGTTTCCACCAAGGGCTTTCCCTGAGGCACCACACCCAAGCTAAGTTCCTTCAGCGCCCTTGTATCGTTAATGGTGTATGAATTCCCTTCGATGCCGCAGCTGTGAGCAGAGAAAAGCACCTCATTGTATTCCTGCAACTCCTCTGGCGGCATCTTGTCAGTCACCTTCTGCTGGTATTCCAGCATCAGCTCGCCATACTCTTTCTCTAAGTCCTCACACATAATGGCACACGTATTTCGCGACAAAGGTACGAATACTTTTCAAGACAAACAAACAAATCGCGTTAAATAGCTCAATTAGGTGTGATATGTTTGATTATTGAACTAAATGTCGTACCTTTGCAGGGCATAAAGACAACAGATATTATGAAGATAGGCGATCAAGTGCGCTTCCTCTCCGAGGTGGGAGGGGGCAGAGTGAGTGGCTTCCAAGGGAAGAACATTGTCCTCGTGGAGGACGAGGACGGGTTTGAAATCCCGATGCTGATGGCGGATGTTGTGGTCATAGGCAGCGAGGATTACGACATAGGGAAGGTGAATCCGATTGGAAACAAGGGGCAAGGGACAAAGAGCAAGGTACAAGAGGATGCCGAACCCGAGCCGGAGGAGAAGCCGACGACATTCAAGCCCAAGCCTCTCGAACGGCGCGAGGGCGAACGGCTCAACCTCTACCTGTCCTTCCTGCCCGACGAGGTGAAGGAAATCTCAAGCACAGGTTTCGAGTCGTACCTTGTGAACGACAGCAACTACTATATGCAGGTGTCGCTGATGAGTGCGGAAAATGCCAGCTGGCGGCTGCGCTTCTGCGGCGTGGTGGAACCCAACAGCAAGCTCTTCGTCGAGGCGTTCGACCGTTCGCAGGTCAACGACTTGGAGCGTCTTTGCGTGCAGGCCATCGCATGGAAGCAGGACAAGCCTTTCCAGCTGAAGCCCGCCATAACAACAGAACTTCGCCTCAACCTGACGAAGTTCTATAAATTACATGTCTTCCAACCCAATGAGTTCTTCAAGGAACCCAACTGGACGGAAGACATTATAAGGGATGACAAGCCAGCATCCAAGTCCATAGTCCATAGTTCATAATTCATAGTCCATAGTTCATAGTTAGGCTACGCCCTGCAAACCCAGCAAACAAATAACTATGAACTATGGACTATGAACTATGAACTGTTACGACTTCTGGTCGCCGAACTTCGTGTCAGTGTGCATACGTCGCATGGCCGCGATGTCGTGGCGGGGACATATCATAAGGAACTCCCCTTCTTCGGCAATGACATAGTCCTTCAGTCCTTTGACGACGGCGGTGTGGCCGTTTGGCAGACGGATGACATTGCCTGAGCATTCGTAGAGGAAAGCATTGGTATCAAGCAGGACATTGCCTTCGGCATCGGCAGGAGCGTCCTTGCCGATGCTTGCCCATGTGCCGATGTCGGCCCAGCCGAAGTGTCCGCACTGCACAAAGACCTGACTGCTGCGCTCCAGGATGCTGACATCCATATTGTAGTTGGGCAGGGCGTTGAAGCTCTCTGGGACAAATTTCGGGTCGTTGCTTTCAGCCTCGACCTTCATGCGGGGAATCTCCATCCTGTACTCTGGCACAAGCATGATGAGGTTCTCGAGCATGACGCGGGTGCTAAAGCACAGCAGACCTGTGTTCCAAAGGAAGTTGCCCTCCTGCATGAAGATGTTGGCAAACTCCATGTCGGGCTTCTCCGTGAAGGACTTGACGGGGAAGATGTCGCCAGAAAGCGGCTTCTCGTCGTCCATCTGGATGTAGCCGTAGCCCGTCTCAGGACGAGAGGGCGTGATGCCCAGCACCAGCAACCCTTCGTTGCTGTCCACGAAATCCAATCCGGCAAGGACATCCTGCCGGTACTGCTCCTCTTGCAGGATGATTTGGTCGGAAGGGGTAACGAAGAGAGTTGACTCGGAATCTTGCTTGGCAATGAATACCGAGGCCCACGCCACAGCAGCCAGGGTGCCTCGGCGCAGCGGCTCCTCCAGGATATGCATGTCGTCCACCTCGGGCAACTGCTCATAGACGAGCGGCAGATAGTCCACACTGGTGCTGACATAGATGTGCGAGGGGTCGATGAACTGAGCCACGCGGTCGTAGGTCTGCTGCAGCAGGGTGCGTCCCGTACCGAAGAGGTCGAGGAACTGCTTAGGCTTGACAGTGCGGCTGATGGGCCAGAGACGGCTGCCGTTGCCGCCTGCCAAGATAAGACAATACTTGTTGTCCGCCATGATGTTAGCGCAGTTTCTTGATGACAGGCAGCAGGAGGCTTTCCATGACGGCATAGCCTTCGGCATTGGGGTGAACACCAGGATTGTCGTTGGCCAGTTCTGCCTTCATGGCAGTGCCTTCGGCATTGACCATTGCGCTGAAGTAATCGACGTATGGAATCTTATTGGCCTCGGCGTAAGCCTTGACGCGGGCGTTGAGGCTGCGAATCTTGTCCATGCTGTCGGTGACGGACGGACGCCAGCTGAAGCCGCCGGCAGGCAGGCAGCTGGTCAGGATGACCTTGCACTTATGGTAGCGAGCCAGCTCGACCATCGAGAGGACGTTGCCGTAGGTGAGGTTCTCGTCGTATGCGCCAGTGTTCTCGGCGATGTCGTTCGTGCCATAGTTGATAACAACGACCTTCGGCTGGAGGTTGATGACATCCTCGCGGAAGCGGAGGAGGAACTGGTATGAGGTCTGTCCGCCGATGCCGCGACCGATGAGGTTGTTGTCCTTGAAGAACTCGGGGCGTGTGCGTGGCCAGCCGTCGGTGATGGAGTTGCCCATGAGAACGACGCGCTTCTCGCCTTTGGCAGGTGCGCCGAGTTCCTTATTAGCGCCAGCGTAGCGTTTCCAGTTGGCAAATTCATGTTTCTGTGCTTGGATGCCGAGAGCAATGCTGAGCAATGCAACGGCAGTGATGAGTCTTGTCTTCATGATAATGGGGTTTATGGGTTTAATGGGTTTAATGGGCATTATGGGGGTTAGAACGCCTTGCGGATGCTTTCGGCTATCTGCTCGAACTCCTCGGGCGTGAGCTGCAGATGGGGATTGGTGAAGCGCATGTCTGCCTCGCTTTGCATGGGGACGAGGTGGATGTGGGCGTGAGGCACTTCAAGCCCGAGCACACACTGCCCTACCTTCACGCAGGGGATGGCCCTCTTGATGGCCTGTGCCACCTTCTTGGCAAAGACTTGCAGTCCTGCCAGTTCGTCGTCCTCGAGGTCGAAGATGTAATCCACTTCGCGCTTGGGAATCACAAGGGTATGTCCCTTCTGCAAGGGGCTGATGTCGAGGAAGGCATAGTAACGCTCGTCCTCAGCTATTTTGTAGCTCGGTATCTCGCCTGCCACAATACGGGAAAAGATTGATGCCATTTCAATTTACGATTTGACAATTTACAATTTACAATTTTGCTAATCGCTCTGTTTAGTCAAAGTTGATGCTCATCACTTCAAGCTGCACGGTGCCTTGTGGCACTTGTATCTCTGCCACGTCGCCCACCTTCTTGCCGAGCAGTCCCTTGGCAATGGGGGTCTCCACACTGAGTTTCCCGTTGCGGAAGTCTGCCTCCGTGGCGCTGACGATGGTGTACTTCATCTTCATCTTGTTCTTCACGTTGCGCAGTTCAACGGTGGAGAGAATCTGCACAGTGTCGGTGTCGAGGTGTGTGGTGTCGATAATCTTTGCCTCGATGATGGTCTTCTTCAGCATGGCAATCTCAGTCTCGAGTTTGCCTTGCCATTCCTTTGCAGCGTCGTACTCTGCATTCTCCGACAGGTCGCCTTTGTCGCGAGCCTCTGCGATGGCAGCACTTGCGGCGGGGCGGTCAACGCTCTCCATGTGCTGCAGCTTGGCTACGAGCTCGTCGTAGCCCTTTTGTGTCATGTAAGCCATGTATTGTTTGTTTTAGTTATACATTATCTATATATCGGGGCAAGGCCTTCTGTCCTCGCGCGAAGCACGAAAAAAAAAGAAGAATCCCGACCGTGTAGCCGGAACCCTTGTCCTTTTCCACTCTTTTTATGTTCAGCGAATGCAAAGGTAGGAAGATTTTCCGAATCTGCAAAACTTTTGCAGGAAAATTCGCTCTGCACGGCAAAATTATATCTCTATAGACAGGCTGAACTTCCATTTTTCCCGAGAAAAGAGACCTCTACAGGCGTTTATCGCCTCAGTTTGTACTTGCCTCCGGCGAGCATCTGCACTGCGCCCTTCATTTCGAGCGAAAAGAGGAGGCTGTTGAGGTCGCCAATCGGGATGTTCGTCTCGACTGCGAGGATGTTGATTTGCTTGCCGTCGTCCTTTGCAAGTGCCTGTAGGACACGCTGTTCATCGGGCGTCAGGTCATCGGCGAACAACTCCTGCTGGATGCCTTCGGAGAGTTGCTTGCGGTGCTGCACATCGTCCGTCCAGCCCATGGCAAGGCAGAAGTCCTCGGCACTGGTTAACAGTGCCGCGCAGTTCGAGGAGATGAGGCGGTTGCAACCGGCCGAGTAGGTGTCGTGGACGCGGCCGGGGAAAGCCCACACCTGGCGGTCGTAGCTGAGGGCGATGTCGGCGGTGATGAGGGAGCCGCCCCTTGCCGCACTCTCCACCA
This sequence comes from Bacteroidaceae bacterium, assembly GCA_017524545.1. Classification (GTDB taxonomy): domain Bacteria; phylum Bacteroidota; class Bacteroidia; order Bacteroidales; family Bacteroidaceae; genus Physcousia. Next base: position 54,305 of record JAFXVN010000074.1, on the reverse strand, counting down.
CGACGACAGCATCGGCCACGCCTGCCACGATGCGGTTGCGCTGCACGAAGTTCCTTTTGTCTATCGCCGTCTGCGACATGTACTCCGTCAGCAGGCCGCCCCCGGAGACCATCTGCTTCGCGGTCTCCCGATGATGACGCGGGTAAATCTGGTCGAGGCCGTGGGCGAGGACACCGACGGTCTCCAATCCCTCCTCCAAAGCTGCCCGGTGGCAATTTACATCCACGCCGTAGGCCAGCCCGCTCACCACAAGGGCGTCGGGGCACAGGCTCTTCAGGTCGCGGACGAACGTGCGGCAGAGGTCTTTGCCATAGCTCGTGATTTGCCGCGTGCCTACCATGCTGACGATGTGGCGGGCGTTGAGGTCGGCTGTGCCGCGATAGTAGAGGAGAACCGGCGCATCGAGGCACTCGCGAAAACGCTGGGGGTAAGCCTCGTCATTGATGCCCAGGCATTGCACCTTCCCCCTCCTGCAAAAAGCCAGCTCCGCTTCGGCGCGTGCAAGATGGCTGTCCAAAGCAGCCAGCGCATCGAGCGTCTTTTGCGAAGCCAGAGGCATCACCTGCTGCAAAGAGCGGCGGTGCTCATAGACCGCCGTTGCCGAACCCAGCTCGTCAATAAGCTGGCGCAGGCTGGCAAGGCTCAGCGAAGGCACCTGCGTCAGCGCCATCATGTATAGGGTCTCCTGCTCGGTCATATCTCAGGATAGTAGGCTTTCAGCTTCTCCTCCAGCTCTGGGCAGCGGCTCAGCTTGCCGTGGACGAGGCAGACGACATCGACTGTCCCCCGTGCAGCCAGCTTCATGTCCGACAGGCGGTAGATGTCCTGATGGAAGATATAACGCACTCCCTCCTGCCTGACATTGAGGCAGGAGAGGAATTCATCGCGGCTGCGGAGCGGCGTCTTGTAGGCAATGGTGATGCGGGCCACGACGGAGACGATGTCCTGGGCCGTCATTTCGGCAAAGCTGATGCCCGCCGAGAGCAGGAACTCGTGGCGTGTGTGCTCCATGTAGTGTTGGTAGTTGGCATTGTTGACGATGCCCTCGAGGTCGCACTCATAGTCGCGCACCTTCATCTTCAGTTCGTAAGCGTATTTCATTTCTCGTTGTGTTTTATCATTAGCTATGGCTAATTGCCAAATTAGGCGTGCCTCGTTGGGCAATTAGGCGTGCCTCGTTGGGCAATTAGGCGTGTTTAGTTGGCGTTTCCCACACGTGGGAAAGATGAACTACCCTTGAGGTATTCGTATCCGAAGCGGCATCGGAGGCAGTCCGTCCTGTCGCAGTACTGGCGTTTGAGCTGGATGAGCGCCTGGCTGTCGGCTGCTGTCTGCACCTTCAGTCCGCAGGCTTGCCACTGCCGCAGGATGTAGTTGTTCTCGGCTGGCAAAGCTTCCAGGAGCAGGCAAGCCCGCTGGCAGATGTCCTCGTCGCTGATGTGGCGGCCGTAGGCGAAGAGCAGAGGCACCACGGTGTTGATGATGAGCAGGCGGCGGCTGGCAGCCGTCATTCCCTTCACGGCGAGGCATTCCTGCAAGGCATCGATGTCCCGTGCCTCCAAGAGCTTGCTCATCTGCGCCCTGCCGCTGTGGTAGAGTTCCGCTATTTGCAGGATGCGAACCGAGGGGAAGTTCTTGGGACGGGTGCGGAGGAAACGCCAGTCGGCACGCTGCATCGGCTCGTCCAGGCCGAATTTGTGCCTGAGAAAGGCATACTCCTGCTGGAGAAGCTGAACCTCCTTCGCGCTCCTCACGGCCTCGACCTCTTCGATGAGGCCAGCCATTCCGAGGAAGAGTGCCTCCACCTGGAACAGGTCGTCGCGGTGCTTGCCTGCCGCCGAGAGGGGAATGCGCATGGCCCAACGCTCGAAAGCGTCGCCGTTCAAGCCAAAGCCGAAACTGCGAGCCAGGGTGACGAACGTGGCGCGTTCCCAGTCGCCGCCTGTCCTCTCTGCCCGCTCCGCCACCTTCTCCGACCGCTCCTTCAGCCTCTCCACCAGCAAAGCGTCCATCCACTGGTGCACCTTCATTGGCAGTATCGAGGTGACAATGCGGTGGCAGCGCGGATAATCCTCTGTCCGGCAAAGCTCTTCGTAACTTCTGCGGATGCCCTCGGGGATGTCGAGCTGCAGCTGGGGCAGCGTCTTGCCGTCCTGCGTCCTGACCTCGCCGTCTATCTCGCCCACGACGTGCAGGATGACGCTGTTGTAGGCGGGGTCCTCCTGATGACTGTGCCTGTACCAGTCCGACGAGCGCAGATGCACCTCGACATTGCCCGCCCAGAGCGTCCCGCCCAGCCGAATCTTGGCATTGAAGAAGTCGGGGCCCTGGTCGTGGTTGTGCAGGCCGGGGTCGATGACCTCCACCTCCTGCCCGTCCTCCGTGGCGAGCGGCTTCAGGGGCAGTATCTTGTGCTTCCAGACGTAGTGCAACAGCCTTTCCATACTTATTTTGGCTCCGTTAACTTATTTTGTGAAACAAAAGTACACATAATTTGTCGAAACTTCGTACTTTTGCACGAGAATTATTAAATAACGTATGAAAATAGCACTCATAGGGTACGGCAAGATGGGCCGTATGATAGAGGAGATAGCCCTTTCACGCGGTCACGAAATCGTAAGTACCATAGACATCGACAACCAGGAAGAGTTCGACAGCCCTGCCTTCGCCAGTGCCGATGTCGCCATCGAGTTCACTACACCCTGGACAGCCTACGACAACTACCTCAAGGCATGGCGGGCAGGCGTGAAGGTAGTCAGCGGCAGCACGGGCTGGATGAAGGAACACGGCGACGATGTGAAGCGAGCCTGCCAGGAGGGGAAGACGCTCTTCTGGGCCTCGAACTTCAGCGTGGGCGTCGCCATCTTCAGCGCCGTGAACGCTTATCTTGCAAAGATAATGAACCGATTCGAGCAGTACGACGTGAACTTGGTGGAGACACACCACGTCCACAAGCTGGATGCCCCCTCTGGCACAGCCATCACGTTGGCCGAGCAGATTGTGGAGAACCTCGACCGCAAAGAGCGTTGGGGCCTGCACGAGACAGCCTCGAATGTGCTCCGCATAGATGACATCCGCCGTGCAGAGGTGCCTGGCATCCACAGCATCACCTACGACTCGCCCGAAGACATGATAACCATCACCCACGACGCACACTCCCGCCGTGGCTTTGCCCTCGGTGCCGTCCTCGCCGCAGAATACACAAAGGACCACTCAGGCCTGCTCACCATGAGCGACCTCTTCAGCTTTTAGATAGCCCATCAACCCCATAAAACCCATTAAGCCCATAAAACCCATGACCAAGAAAAAGAAATACAAAGCCACAAAGACAGACTGGATAAAGTGCATCATTGCCATTGCCCTCTACATCGCCTTCCTCTATTGGGTGGATGCCTGGTGGGGCATCATCGTCATTCCCTTCATCTTCGACGCCTACATCACGCGCCGCATCCCCTGGACATGGTGGAAAGATGCCGAGAATCCCGTCGTGCGCACCGTGATGAGCTGGGTGGATGCCATCGTCTTCGCCCTTGTAGCCGTCTATTTCGTCCACACCTACTTCTTCCAGAACTACACCATCCCATCCAGTTCGCTTGAAAAGAGCCTCCTCGTGGGCGACTACCTGCTGGTCAGCAAGATGAGCTACGGCCCCCGCGTGCCGCAGACACCCCTCCACATGCCCCTGTGCCAGCACACCCTACCCTTCGGCGGCAAAAGCTATTTGGAGTGGATTCAATGGGACTACAAGCGCGTCTCGCCAAAGCCCGTGAAGCTCAACGACATTGTGGTCTTCAACTATCCCGCTGGCGATACCATTGTCAGCGACGTCAGATACCAGACCGAATACTATGCTCTTTGCTACGATATCGGCTCACAAATCTACGAGCAACAGGCGGGGACGAAGCCTCAGCCGGAAGACTTGACACCCATAGAGCAACGGAAATACTACAGCATCATATATGAGATGGGACGTCAATACATCCGACTTAACCCGAAAGACTTTGGCGAAGTGGGTTGGCGGCCGGTCGATAGACGCGAGAACTATGTGAAGCGCTGCATTGGTCTCCCCGGCCAAACCCTTGAGATTCGCGACCGCATCGTGTATCTCGACAGCAAAGAGAACCCGACTCCCAAGAACGCACAGTTCAAATACTATGTCGATTTGAAGACCAGCTACCTGCCAGAGGAGCTTGTCTATGAACTCGGGCTGAGCATGGACGACGTGAAGAAGATGTACACCACCGGCGAAATCCCCTTGACGCAATCTGCAAAAGAAGCTTTGGAAAAGCAGACAGACTATGTGGCAAGCGTCACACCCGTAGAAGACAAGGATACAGACAGGCTTTATCCGCAGAATGGATATACTGGTTGGACCCAGGACAACTACGGCCCAATCTGGATTCCCAAGAAGGGTGAGAGCTTGAAGCTCACCTTGGAAAACCTTCCCATATATGAACGTCCCATCCGTGTCTATGAAGGCAACGACTTGAAGGTAACGCCCGAAGGCGACATCCTCATCAACGGCAAAAAGGCTACGGAATACACCTTCAAGATGGACTACTACTGGATGCAGGGCGACAACCGCCACTGCTCGGCCGACTCGCGCTATTGGGGCTTCGTGCCCGAAGACCATATCGTGGGCAAACCCATCTTCATCTGGCTCAGCACAGACAAGGACCGTTCCTGGTTCAGCGGTCATCATATCCGCTGGAACCGCCTGTTCAAGCTGGTGGATAACATCAAGTAAATGAGGACCCTCTCTAACTCTCCCTTAAAGGGAGAGGACTCCTGTTCGCAAGTCTCCCCTTTAAGGGGAGATTTAGAGGGGTCTTTGCCTTGCTGCTACCTTGCCCCCATTTCCCACTATAGTGCCTACTATCGTGCCGACGAGGTGCGCCTTGAGGTCTGCGACAACTTTGTGAAGCAGACGCTCCGCAACCGCTGCTACATAGACAGTCCCAATGGTGCGCTTACCCTCACCATTCCTGTCGTAAAGCCAAAAGGCAAGACGCTGATGCGCGACATACGCATCAGCGACCACGGAAACTGGCGCCACCAGCACTGGGTCGCCCTCGAAAGCAGCTACAGGCAGTCACCCTTCTTCGAGTATTATGCCGACGACTTCGCCCCCTTCTACGAAAAGAAGTGGGAGTTCCTTGCAGACTTCAACGAAGAACTGATGATGCTGGTTACTTCGTTGCTCGACATTCAGAAGCCAGTAAAGAGGACACAGACCTACAGCCCCCTCCCCGCCTTGCCCTCCGTCGCTAACGCTCCCCAATCGCTCTGCTCCCAACAGGCGATTGCCCCTTTGGGGGAGGGCCTCAATGCCGCTGCCAACCCTTCTGCTGGCTCCGTGGCATTCCCCAAAAGGGGCAATCGCCTGTTGGGAGCAGAGCGATTGGGGAGCGTTAGCGACGGAGGGCAAGGCGGGGAGGGGGCCTACTACCAAGTCTTCGCTTCCCGTCATGGCTTCCTGCCCGACCTCAGCATTGTTGATTTGCTCTTTAACGAAGGACCGGAGGGCGTGCTATGGCTGTAACCATCCATCCCCTGCCCTCGTGTGTTCAGGCGGTTAGCCCGCCTGAAAAATTCACCTACCCCTTCTGCTACGAGCCGCATCCGCTCTGCATTGCAGCTGCCGACGAGGTGCGCCGCTACCTTTCCCTTCATCCCGAATGGCACGACGAGCTGCAACGCGGCAAGATGTTCGGCGTGCTGGTTATTGAGGGGGTCTGCTTCCTCGCCGCCTTCTCCGGCACACTCGACGGCAAGACGCGGCACGACTACTTCGTCCCTCCTGTCTTCGACCTCATGGCTCCCGGCTGCTACTTCCAAGAGGAAGAGGCTGCCATCAGCGACATCAATCACCGAATAATTCAACTTTCAAAACTCAAAACCCCAAATGACACCTTGCGTGCCAAGATGCAGGCAGAGCTTGCCACCTACAAGCAGCTGATGCAGCAGCACAAGGCAGAGCGCGACGCACAGCGTCATCGGCTTCCCGCCGATGATTTAATCAAGCAAAGCCAATTCGAGAAAGCCGAGTACCGCCGCCAGAAGCAAGCTTGGGAGCAGCGCATCCTCGCTGCCGAAGCTCCCCTTCGGGAAAAGCAAAAGCAAATAGAGGAGCTACAACGGGAGCGCCACGAGCGCAGCATCGCCTTGCAACAATGGCTCTTCCGCCAGTTCGTCTTCCTCAATGCCCTTGGCGAAGAGAAAGCCCTGCCGGAACTCTTTCATCCTGCTGTGCCGCCTTCGGGTGCTGGCGAGTGCTGTGCGCCGAGGCTTCTGCAAGCCGCCTACAAGGAAGGCCTGCAACCGCTCTGCATGGCAGAGTTCTGGGTGGGAGCCTCGCCCAAGGACGAAATCAGGCACGACGGGCATTTCTATCCTGCCTGCAACAGCAAGTGCCGCCCCATCCTGCGCCACATGCTCAGGGGACTGGATGTTGAGCCCAATCCCTTGCTTGCCGACCGCGAACGGCTCCTCTCGCAGCTACACATTATATATAATGATAAGGAGCTGGCCGTCGTGAGCAAGCCCGCAGGCCTGCTCTCTGTGCCAGGCAAAGACGACCAGCCCTGTGTGCAAGAGGCCATGCGCGAGCGTTTCCCCCAAGCCACGGGGCCGCTCATCGTGCACCGCCTCGACATGGACACCAGCGGACTGATGCTCATTGCCCTCACCGAAGAGAAGTACCACGAGCTGCAAGACCTTTTCCTGCACCGTCGCATCCACAAGGTCTATCATGCCTTGCTCGAAAGGGAAATGCCCGAAGGCGAAGAGGGCGACATCAGTCTGCCCTTGCGTCCAGACATCAACGACCGTCCCCACCAAATGGTTGACAAAGAGCATGGCAAGCCAGCACAGACGCACTACCGTGTGCTTGCGAACAGGGACGGCCACGCCCTGATAGAGCTACGCCCGATAACAGGCCGCACACATCAGCTTCGCGTCCACTGCGCCCATCCCCTCGGCCTCAATAATCCCATCGTCGGCGACCGTCTCTACGGCAAGCCCGCCACCCGCCTCATGCTCCACGCCCACAGCATCACCCTCGAAGACAAGACCTTTACCGACCCCTATTATGAACTATGAAGCAAAGCTCAACGAAAGTTAACTATGAATTATGAACTATGAATTAAAGTTAGACGTTCACACCCACACCATTATGAGCGGCCACGCCTACAGCACCATCCAGGAAATGGTCGCAGCCGCCCAGCAGAAGAACCTCGACATCCTCGGCATCACGGAACATGCCCCAGGCATCCCCGGCACCTGCCATCCCATCTATTTCCGCAATCTGCACGTCGTGCCCCGGCAAATGGGCGACCTTCGCCTCATGCTCGGTGCAGAGCTGAACATCCTCGACACGAAGGGCACGCTCGACCTCGACGAGTTCTACTACAAGCAGCTTGACATCCGCATCGCCGGCATTCATCTGCTCTGTTGGCAGGGCGGCACCATCGAAGAGAACACCGCCGGCATGGTAGCCGCCATCCGTAACCCCTGGACGCATATCATCTCCCACCCCGGCGACGGCACCGCAGAACTCCTCTTCGAGCCAATCGTCCTTGCAGCAAAGGAAACAGGAACCCTGCTCGAAATCAACAACAGCAGCCTCAATCCCCGCCGCAACAAGGACGCAGCCCTCAGGAACAACCTCGAGATACTGCGCCTCTGCAAGCAGTACGAAGTCCCGGTCATCCTCGGCAGCGACGCCCACATCAGCTACGACATTGCCAATTACTGCTTCATCTGGCCGCTCCTCGCCGAAACAGACTTCCCCGATGCCCTCATCATGAACTACGACACAAAGCGGTTCCTGAAGTATATCCAACCATAAAGATGCTTGCTTATTTGAAGAGGTCTTCTCCCGTCACCTCGCTATCTACCACGCCTGTGTGCCTGCCGGAGGCAACACCAAAGGTAGTGACAAAGGTGCTGTTCAGCGCATAGTTTGTCTTTGTCTTTTCCCTGAAAAGTTGGATACGACGGCGTATCTCTTCTTCGTAGGCGGCTGTCATGTTGAAGGGTGCAATGCTGAACTTCATCTCGCAGAGATTGACCACGCGGTCGCCCCGCTCTATCACCAAATCAATCTGGCAACCCCGTTCCTTGCTGTCTTTGGGAGGCGAGTAACGCCATGAGGAGGCACTTGTAGCTATGCCGGAGATGCCTAACTTCCTGCGGATTTGCGGTACATGTGTAAGGCATATCAGCTCGAAGGAAAAGCCCTGCCACGACTCCACGGAACGCGAGCTGTAGTTGTGCGACCACCACTCCTCGTCCTTGGAATCGTTCCCACCAACAAACTTATAATAGAATAATGTATAGAAGTCGGCAAGCCGGTAGAGTGTGCCCCTTGACTTGTTCCCGAATTGCTGGTAGGAGACGATGAAGTCGCAGCGTTCGAGGTTCCGCAATATGGTGGCAAGACGCTTGCCCTCCATCTTGCACGATGTCTTTATCTGTCCCGCCGTCATCCCCTCGTGGTTGCTGTTGAGAAGGCTGACAACCTCCAAATACTTGTCCGCCTTGTTAAATACCGCATTGTACAACTCATCGAACTCCGTCTTCAGTTCTCCATTCCGTCGGAAGAAGAGGCGGTCGATATTGGCAAGGAGCGTTTGTTTTGGGTCGAGCAAGCTAAGGTAGAAGGGTATGCCGCCAATCACCATGTAGAGCTGTAGTATCTGGTATTTGCTCCAATTGAATTGCTTGGAGAGCAGGTATTCCTCTGTCTCTCTCAGCGTAAACGGACGCACATAAATGTTGTTTGTGATTCGGGCGTGCAGGCCGCCGGGATTGTCCACCAGCTTGTCCATCATCCACGAGGAGGCAGAGCCACTTGCCACAAATACGATGTCGCTCCGTCTGGCTCCCCATCCATTCCAGAAGGTTTCGAGAGCCTCCACAAATTCCGATTGTGGTGTGTCAATCCAAGGCATCTCGTCGATGAACACGACCTTCTTCTTTTCCACAGGCAGAGATTCCAAGTACACTTCGAGGGCGTCGAAGGCATCGTCCCAAGTGGAGAGCTTGGGCTGGAGTGCCATGCCTGCGGCTTTCTTCAATGCCTTGCCGAAGTTGCGAAGCTGCTTTGCTTTTGTCAGCCTGTGCCCGCCCACATACATGAAGTCGTATTTGCCTTGGAAGAAATGGTCAACAAGGAACGTCTTGCCCACACGTCGTCTGCCATACACAATGACAAATTCCGAGCGGTCGGAGTCCATACAGCGCCTCAATTCGGCAATTTCCCGTTCACGTCCTATTATCTGATTCTGCATCATTCGTCCTATTTATTTGCCTGCAAAGATAGCATCTATTTCCGAGACAACAAAGAAAAGTGCAACCTTTTTGTACTTTATCTTATGTTTTTTACGACATAAAGTGCAAAAAGGTCACACTTTTTGCTTTTTCCACTGCTTTGACACGAGGCTGGGCTTCTTGCTTTCCCAACCTTTTCTACTACTCCCCCCAGTGCTTTCTGAATGCCCTGGCAGCAAGAACTTCAAATTGACACCTGCTTTACACGATCTTACATCCGTGGTGTAAAGGTTGACAATGCAGCAACATGGAACCGTCAAGAGGGGCTATCTTGAGTGCCTCGCTCCTGTTAATCTCCAGCGACAATCTTTCCATTTATTTCTCCTCTTGTTATGGCAATGCTGAACATTCCTTCGCCGTCTTTCCGTTCTCCTTTAGGAGCTGGAAGCCCATTCCCCCACGTCACAGAGAAAAAGTATTTGTCGCCGTCTTTTTCCCAAGCCGTTTTACCTGTTGCTATCATCTCATCAATCTCATCAAACATTTCATCAGAGGGCATAGCCTTAAACTCAATGTAAAATCTATCATTGAAGTCGTTAGGGATAGCATGGTTCCCGTGACTAAATCCTGTAATCGTATAATCGGGAACCCTTACCCCTGTAATTCTTTCAATCCTTGCAGGAGACCACTCTTGCCAGAAATACTCATAATATACATAAAGTCCAGCAACGAATAGCACAAGGGTTACAATCATTATTCCAATAGTGACAAGAATCCACTTAATGGTTTTCCATATAAATCTTTTTGCCGTCATACTCCTAACTCCTTTCCTTACCTTTCATTAAAAACAGCGCATTCCTGCTTGTTGGTCTTTATCCACAAGGTCAAAGAACTTATTATTGATTTCCTTTAAATCATCGGTCAGCATCGTGTTGCATCTTTCTGCTATTGCTTCAGGAATAGGGAACATACAGGCGGCAATGGCTCCTGCCATACAGCCGATAGTGTCGGAGTCTCCACCAAGAGAGATTGCCAGTCGTATCACTTCCTCGAAGGAATTGCCTTCAAGGAATGCGATGATGGCTTCTGGGACACTACCCTGACAAGACACATCAAACCTATATGTGGGACGAATCTCGTCTGTTGTCCTGTTGAGGTCATAGCCAAAAGAACATTCCACATAGTCCTTGATTTCTGCCTTTGTTCTCCCCTGTCTGCAAAGGAACACGCTTGCGGCAATAGCCTGAGCACCCTTCACTCCTTCGGGATGGTTGTGACTAACCGAAGCTGATGTTTCTGCAAGACTCAAAGCCTCTTCAAGGGTTTGGGCATACAATCCGACAGGACTCACACGCATTCCAGAGCCGTTGCCCCAGCTATTGTACGGCAGGGGATTGTCTTCATAGAGCCATCTCTTGAATCCACCGCCATATCCTGCTCGCGGGTATCTTCGTCCAAGCTCCTGCATACATCTGACAAGGTGATGCTTTGTGTGTTCCTTGTCTTCTATCAACCATTTAGCCACAGCAAGCGTCATCACGGAGTCATCTGTAAATCTGCTCCAGGGTGTAAACAACTCAAAGTCTGTTGACTTCGTATTCCTGCGCTCGTACACCGAGCCAATGATGTCGCCTGCCAGCGCTCCTAACATTCTGACATGTGCCATTTACGGTGTATTATTTAAGTTATAATTGTTCATCAAGTCTTCAGGATTAAAGAACGGACCGCTTATTGAGTATTCTGGATAGTCCTCTATGTTAAAATTGCTCTCGATGCCACAAGATTCGCAGAAGGTGTTATACAATTTAACCTCATTATAATTGATGTCCTCGTCAACAATAATCATTTTCCCCATCATTTGGGCTATTTCACACTTCTGGTCTATAGGTAGTTCTTTGATAATGGATATGGCTTGAATAGATGTAATACTATTCACGTCAGACTCATTTTCATTATTAAGACCAAATGAAAGCATAACATCGTTCAAGTATTTCAATTCTTTTTCGCGTACGATATTATCTGCATTCAAAATCTCTGTCAATACTTTAATCACAGCAATCTGTGCCTTATATGTAAGTTCTTCCATCTCTTGATCATGTTTTTATCTTTTTATACTAACGCATGTCCAATCCCAAGTTTCCCTATTTCGATTGTAGTCGTACACAACAAGGCTTTTCACAATTTCACCATTTTGTATGTCATATTTCCTTACGATATTAGGGGCAATATAGAAATCACCACTTGTTGTTCTTAGAAAGGCAAATTCTCTGTCTGTCCGCTTTATTGTCCTTCCTTCAACAACCTTTGCAAAGTCAAGGTCTCTGGGGAATGGAGTCTGCCCAGCACGTATTATGTGAGTTTTCCCATTAGGCTCAATTGTATAATTAATCTTTAGAACAACACCAGAGCCGACCTTGAATGGTAATTTCTGAATCATTCGTTTCTCTTTGCCATATATTAGTATGACTTTATTTGAATTTGTATCAGTCTGGGTAACAACAGCTACGGCCTCTTCGGTTCCTTTGCAAAGAATGTCATCAGTAATTGACAGATAATCGATAGGATCGTGGCCATTTGAAACAACTGTGCTAATCCATGGCTCGCGAATCCAACAGTTAACCTCAAATGGTAAATTAAAACCCTGTGCGAGATAGCATTGCGTAACTTTGTCTATCTGAAACTTTGCCAAACCAAATTGTTCGCGTTGGATGTAAGCTGCTGCCAATTTGATACGTACCTTGCCTAGGAAGTTCTCCTGCGTACGACAATGAGTAGCGCGAAGCAAACACGCGAGTTGCTTCTCATAGTCATCCACAAATACATCGCTTAGTAATTGCCACACCCAGAACTCGGTTGCTTTTCTACGGGCAAAAGGAAGAATAACCCTTAATTCTTCTTCTATAGTGGAACCCAGCGAAAGAAGTAGTTTCCCGTAGAAATAACCAGGATAAGTCATTTCTGGGTGATTATTCATCAAGTTATCGAGTTTTGGCAGGAACTCTCTAATACGTTCATTGTCGTTCAGACGAAGTAATGCTTTGGATTTAGCAATATATGCTCTTTCTGCCACAGACATAATGGCTCTCCCATTATCAGTTTTATATGGCTCATAGTCATCTTGTGTCAAATTGTCAAAGTTCCACCAATCTAAAAAATCAGCCATTTCCTGCCAACCATCACATTTGATAAAGCTCTGCATAAGAAAAGAATAACCTTTTGAAGAACTAAAATTGTAACTTTTCAGTTTAGAGAATAATGCTGACAATTTCACTGGAGAGTCTATGCCAGAAGATGAGACATTAGTTTTCACATACATCGCAACCTTGAACAGCACATTCTCAAAAATCATTTTATCTTCGGAAAAGGTAAGTTGGTCTAAAGATTTTAGTTCTTCAAGGTGTGACAATAACGACTGATAATTAGCAGTATCGGCATCAACTTTAATCTGGTAGTAAAGAACCCAACCCATTTCACGCTGCGCCCACGGAAGTCCTTGCTCCAAGTCAACTTTAGCCAGTTCGTATGCCTCTTGAACCTGACCAGCCCTACACATTGTTGTTATATCTTTTATTGATGGCATAATCTATTATATCATGTGATTCTTGATTTCGTTTATAACAGCTTCAAGCTCATTGTCATTTACACCAAACATCGACAACGGTTTCGCATAAGTGACAAAACCATTGCTACTTATATAAACTTTAATATATGAGAACATTCCAGATGTCCTCATATAATACACCACGCTAAAATCCTCTGGGTGCTCAACAACATTGGTCATCTGTATTGAAAGGCTGTCGCAGGCAGAACGAATCATGTTATAAAGCTTCCTGTGTGTCTCGTCCGAAGGTGTATAATTGAAAAAAAAGGGGAACATACTTTCATCGTCCAAGAGCATAAGCACCTGTTGCGTGAATTCATTTTGAATGGTAAATTTTGCAGGCAAGAATACGCCCCCAGCCTTATATTGTATGTCGTATCTATCTACTCCTTCAGGAGTCCGTATTTGATATACCTCCATATATGGCTTGCTGATAACACCAACAATACTGAAAGGCGTTCCATTCATGTTGTCTGCTATACAATGGTATTTTGCCCTCAAATAATTCTCTGACAAGGCTGTATGAAATGGTGTCGGTTCTGTTTCTGCTGTGACACGAAACTCTTCATTCATATTCCTACATTTTTGAATAGCGTCTATACGGAACTTATCAAATGGTGTCACATGTGGCAGGTTAGTTACATATAATGTTTTTGTTGCACGTGTCGTTGCAGTGTATGCCCACCTGAGGCAATCATCACTAAGACCAATCCTGCCTGTGTAGTCAACAAAGACTTTACCCCATTCGCCACCTTGACATTTATGACCTGTGACTGCATATCCGTATTTGGCTCTGATAGCATTATAGTATGGGTCTGACATCAAGGCTTGAACAAAATCCTGGGTCCCCTGTTTCAAAGAAGGATTCCTCATACAGAAATTTATGAATAGTGCTCGGTTTTCGTCAATTGATATTGCGGCTTTGTCGTTTGTAAGAAGGTCTTCCATAAGCATACAGGTCATTGGAATACCGCTCCCATCAAGTACTGTCACCTGTACAAAATTGATGGTGATTACTATTCGTTTCTTCTCACCTCCAACTTGCGCATATACTGGAGCCGATTGCTGGGTTCTGGCACCAACAGCTAATACAGGCACGAACTCACCATTCATGCGCCCAAGTCGATAATTGTTCTGTGTAATAAGAAGTGTATCATTCTCCCTTATCGGCACATCACTACCATATAGGAAAGAACGTATATCTTTATTGTATCTGCATGCAGACTTGTTTGAATAACAGATGATAACACTATCGTGTGTACCCGACTTTTGTCTATATTCAAGAAACCTGTTAAGAAAGTCTCCTGGCGGAATGGTTTCTACTTCATTCTCTTTTTCTTCAAACACCAGACAATTGCGTTTCTCTTTCTCTAAAATGTCACGTATCATCATGGCATTTTTGAGTATGACACTGTCACCTTTTTGGCGAAGGACTTCTGTCAGTTCTTCTTCAACGACCTTAAGTCCGCGTTCCTTAAAATAGTCAGCTCTTAATGCATTGGAACTTGATTCACCTACAGGAGGAAGCTGTGCTGGGTCACCAACAAATATGACCTTGCCCCCATAAGACGGACGGACATATTCAAGCAAATCTTCCAGAAGATTATCTGTTCCGAAAACATACAATTCATGTTCTATCCTCCGAGAACAAACCATCGATGCCTCATCTACGATAGCCACGATATTGCCGCCATATTCGTCCTTGCAAATAGAGAACACAAACTTAAATTCTGACTCTGCTATATCCTTAACATTCTTTGATGCGACACAATCTTTAGAATAAATAGCTTTGTGTATGGTTGATGCCTTATGTCTTGTTTTCTGAGCAAGGACTCGCGCAGCTCTGCCTGTTGGTGCCATAAGTACAACTTCCCGGCTTTGGGCAAGATAATCAGCAATGACCTTAACCATCGTGGTTTTACCTGTTCCCGCATAACCTCGAAGGATAAAGACAGAAGCATCACTGTCCATGAATGCTTTTATCTGGTCAAAAACTTTGTTTTGCTGCTCTGTAAGTTCCATTTTCTTTTATACTTTTTGGTGATGATAAGACATCTTTGGCAAATTGTGCTAATAAAATGCTTTATATAATTCTCAACAAGAATAACAGAAAAAAGATTACAAGAATAGTTTGAATCAAACAGATTGTTCTATAAATCTTTACTTCTTTTTTGAGCTTGTCAATAATTTTCGGACTTTGTTTTTCCTGAGTAATCTGAACATAGAGTTTAGCTTGAAGCCCTTTTATCTTCTCTTTCAACTTCATTTCTAAAGCATCTTTACGAAAGATGATGTCAAGAAGTTCTTCTTTTGTTTTATCCATTAAACTTTTCTTTTCCATACTATTCAATGTTCCATTACAATATTATGAAAAACAAATAATCATGACGAGTATCTAATAATAAGATTTATACCAACTTATAATCTCTGATGTAATGCCATATAACATCAAAGGTTTCTATTGAAGAACATTCTGATTGTGTGAAAATTCTCTCAAAGAGTGGTAAGACTGTTTCTTTATCAAACAAAAGCGAATCAAAGTAGTTTCTATATTTTTCGACAAAGTAAGGATTTTTCGAATCATAATCTCGAAGAAGAGTGAGAACTTTTATTTGTTCTTCTATGCTTAATGAATCCTGAGACAACTTGAATAGTAGCTTTTCAAGTTCAGAATTAAGCCATACATCACTATAATTACACACATTACATATTTCCCTTAAGAATACAGCCCATTCAAAGTCTTCGTGTGTCATTTCAATTGTATGACTTGGTCTGGAAAAACGACCATTGTTGTAACACTGAGACAAAGGACGTAATAAGATGTCATTTATATAGATGTTTGCATAAAAGAATTCGCACTTAACTTTTTCTGGCCAAAAATTAGTCTGAATCTCAATTGTAAAATTAGCTTTTGTTATAGTTGTTTCATTGTTTTTTTTACTCCATCCTATATGTTCATTTTCCCCATCATAACTTAAGAAGACACATTCATTCGTTGCTGTTTTTTCAACACTAAACCAATGGGTGCTTTCATCATAAAACAAACTCATAACTTGAAAGATTTATATTGATAAATGGTTTAACTGTTGCAAAGTTAGAAAAACTATTGTGTATGTCAAAACAAGATGCAGATTATTTTTCTCATACTTCGACTTTTCCTCTCAACAAGTTAGTTAATCTTCATCAAAGAACTTACCTTTTTGTATTTTGCGTTTTTGAGCAATACAGAAATTAAAGTGCTCCCGGCTACGATGCTCTTTTGCAAACATGTCAAGGATTCCTTCTTCATCTTGTTTGAACTTTAGATGTTCATCAATGGCGAAAGATTGTGCCATCATTTCTACATCAAGATTGTCAGTACCAATCAGTGTGAAGGTCCAACCTTGTCTCTTCAATCTCTCAATCATCGTACGAACCATCTGCAAAGTCCATTCCACAGAACTGTTTTCCTCGCCATCTGTAATAACGGTAACAAGTACATGGTCACCATCATTTATTTGTGCATTTACTCTTGATATTCCTTTTCCTATTGCATCATATAAAGGCGTCCCACCTCCAGGACAATAATCACTCCAATTTAGTTCCCTCGTTTGGGAAGCAGGGATGTTGTCATAGTGCCACCTGGTGTGACCAGTTGCAAAGGTGAAAAGAGTGACGTATTGCTCTTGGTCTGGATACTTTTTCTGCATTTGGCGTACTGTCTGCAAAGTTTCGTTCATACCTATAAAGGCCTGTCTGCGTATGATAGACATTGAACCGCTCTCGTCAACAATAATAAGATTGTGAACTCGCTTTGAATCTTTCTTTTCCATAGATGTTCTTTTTTATTCTGTTAGTATTCTTTTTCGACATGTCTTTATTACTTTGAAGAAGATTTCCTTGAAAAATTAAGCGAGTATGCCACTTTTTTGGTATATTTGCACCAAAATCTATGAAAATGTATCATCGAGACCTATCCGACGAAGAAATCCTTGAAGGCTTCCGCAATGGCAAAGCCGACATTATCCGCACATACTTTTATGGGTATTGTCAGGCTGGATATAGTATTTTCGACCAACGATACCAGCTGAGCAGGAAAGATAATCTGGACTTTATGTCGTTGGCTCACCAGTATGCCATTTACCTAATGGAACACGAATGGAAGCCATTGGAAGACCGTTCGCCAAACGTAACTCTGAAGACGTGGCTCATAAACGGGTTCCGCTATGTGGTGTTGGATGCTTTGAAGTGGTACAGGAAAGAATATGGCAGCATCACATACGTGGACTATCTGCGTTCGTTTGAGATGACCAGCAACCTTCGTTTGCAATTCAACCGTATGTTGGAGGATGTTTGCGACAATCTACCAATGAGCCGCGAAGACAGACAGATTATAGAGATGCTTTTGCTGAAAGGTTTCAAGGGCAAAGAGATTGCGCTTCAAATGGGACTGACACCTTCGGCAATATCGCAGAAGGTGAAAAGGCTGAAGGAAAGCATCATCATACCATATTTCCGCGAGAACTTCGATATGGAATTGGAAATGAAAGAAATAATAGAAATAGAACCTTCTTATAGGGATTCTACGTTAAGGAATTCAAGCATCGTAGAAGGAACAATCAAAGTAGATGATGAACGCAGAGCATTAATAAACAGAATCATCGAATTCATGCCAAAGAAACGTACAACACCAGAGCTTATTACCAAGCTTCAGCCAGACGAGATATTCGTATTTGGCAGCAATCTGAAGGGAATACATGGCGGTGGAGCGGCTTATGCTGCATACCACAATTTTGGAGCTATCTGGGGACAGGGCGTTGGACTGCAAGGCCAAAGCTATGGGATTCCCACCATGCAAGGTGGCGTGGAGACCATTCGCCCTTATGTGGATGATTTCATCCTGTTTGCCTGGGAGCACCCAGACTTGACATTCCTTGTTACTCGAATCGGTTGCGGCATAGCTGGCTTTACGGATGACGAAATCTCTCCGCTATTCGAAAAAGCACAGGACATAGAGAATATCGTTTTGCCAGAAGGATGGTGAAACCAAGCGCAGACAGAAGAAACTTGGAAGAGCGTATGGAGATAACAAAGGCTGAGGCTGATGAGAAGAGAGCAGAATCATTGAAAAAGGGTGATAAGGCATGATAACAAAAGACGAAATAAAGGAACTGTTGCAAAGCACTGAGACTTATCGTGTGGAGCGCACCATCTCAACGGGCGACATGGATAAGTTTCAAGAGGCCATCTGTGCTTTTTCAAACGACTTACCCAACTCACGGAAGAATGGTTACTTGATACTTGGGGCTCACGATGATGGAACACTCTCTGGCCTAAAGGTGACTGATGACTTACTCAAAAAGATAGCAGCTATTCGTAGTAGTGGAAACATCCTGCCCATTCCTGTGATGAGTGTGGACAGATTTGCCTTTCCTGAAGGCAAGTTACTTGTGGCAGAGGTGACACCCTCGATGTTGCCGCCAGTGCGTTATCGTGGTCGTACTTTCATCCGTATTGGTCCTCGTCGTGACATCGCCACCGAAGCAGAAGAGCGAATTTTATGCCCTTCCAGTTCCATTAAGGGCGGTTAATATATGCAGAAGCGTGGAACTATATCCACTTCTCTATTGTGAGGTCCTAGGAAAACCTTGTATGGGAGATAAGATAACATTCCACGCCTAAACGCGGAAGCCATCATGTTCTCATGCCATACATGAAATTTCCTAGGTTTCACAATACAAGTCGAGCATAACGCTTCGTTTATTTTTCCGATAAGATGCAATACCCTTTCCAGCTCCGCACATCACTTTGTGCATCATAGCCAGAATGGGCAGTTTGCTTTGCAAAGTTAGCAAATTATCTTTAGTGAGCAAAGAAAAACAAAAAAAGTTTGGAGGATATAGTAAAAACGCTTACCTTTGCAGTGTCAAAGCATTAGTTTTGGCTACGCCGCTGAGTGCGGGGAGCAAGGCTTGATCGATACTGCTCCGTTTAAAAGTCACCTGTGGGTGGCTTTTATTTTTCATATTTCTTCCTGAACAAACGATTGAATTTAGGAGTATCGACCTGCCATCTTGACACGGATATAGACTTCTTTCCCTTAAAGATTAGCACTTCAACGGCTTGTTTATTGGCTTCAAAATATGTTTTAATGTCAGAAGACAGCAAACGCGCATTATAGTCTGTCGTAATATTAAGCAAGACACGGTTTGTTTGGCCAATAGAATCAAGCAACTGTGTCTCTACAGACCCTTTTCCATGGACAGTTTTCAAATCATAGAGTCCAAGGATACCTTTCTTTTCAAAAATGAAATCTGCTGTGCGACAAATCCTCGGGTTAGGCAGGATATACACACGATAGCCATGCTCTACAGCTTTACGAGCCGCATTTATCAGGTTGTCGAAATCGTCACCTTGTTCACTAATGGCACTGAAAATACTGGTTTCGCCATCAACAGGATGGAAGTCGCCATAATAGACTATCTGTTTCAGTTGATTGATAAACTGGGCACCCTTCAGGTTGTGCAACTCCTGTAGCTCGTCAGCCATACCTCTCCATGAGGTCTCAGCTACCATCAGTACAGAACTGTCTTCTTCAAACGGTTCAAACTCAACTATTTTATCTTCAACTATTGTTAGACTCATATAGTGCGCAAAATACGATATTCACAACCCTACATCTCAGTTCTGCACATCACTTTGTACATCATAGCCAGAATGGGCTTCTTGCTTTCCCAACCCTTTCTACTGCTCCAGCCAGCGCTCGATGTTGCGCTTGAGGCCGTCGTACTTGGCGCGTTTGACGGCGGAGCCTTTGAAAAGGGCGCGGTACTGCTCTTCGGTGAGACTTTGCCAGTCGTCGGGTGTCATCTGCAAGAGGGCTTCGGATGGTTGGAAGGCAGGTTCTGTTGTGGGCTTTGCCTCGGCGAACTGTGGTGTGGCACGGAGGCAGCGGTCGCAGCCGTAGAAGGTGGAACCGAGACGGATGCCGTCGGGCAACGACCCGCGATGTTCGATGGTCAAGTAGCTGATGCAGCGGCGGGTGTCGAGACCCTCGGGGGTGAGGGCAGGGCAGAACAGCCTCTCCCCAGCCCCCTCCAAAGGAGGAGGAGCTAAAGGCGTGTCGTAGTGGTCGGCTTCGGCTGTCAGGAAGAGTTCGCCAAGAAAGACTGTCGGTCCGTAGCCTGGCACACTGATGAAGCCGCCATTGGAGGTGATGATGCCAATGCCACTCTTCCATGCCCAATAACGCTCCAAGACGGGAGCAGTATCGACGAAGCAACGGCCTTCGAGCTGCGTGTCCTCCATGAGCTGCCGCATCCTTTGCTTCATCACGTCATGATAGTCCTGCCCCTGGGCGTAGAGGCTGATGGCTGGCTGACGGTTCTTGGGCATGAAGTTCATGGCGAGGCTGACGATGGTGCGCACGCCTGGCACAAGGAGGTCGGGCTGGAGGCGCATCTCGATGTTGCGCCGCATATAGTCCATGTCGGCACAATATCCAAGCTCAAGCCAACGGCGATAATGGCTGGCAAACGGCTCTGCAACAGGTTCAGCACGCGACAGCCCACAACCAACAAAGCCCAAGCGCGAGGCCTGGGCTTTGATGTCTTTGCTATTCAATAATGCCGAACTCATATCCTTCCTGCTTCAGCCACGATAGAATCTCGGGCAGAGCGTGCTTGAGTTTGTCGATGCTCTTAAGGGAATCATGCAGAGTGATGATGCTGCCGTTGCGCGTGTAGTGCTTCACATTGTTCACAACATCGTCGGCCGTGAGCAGACGGCTGTAGTCGCGCGTCACGACATCCCACATCACTACTTTGATACCGACATGGCGCAACACTCGGTACTGCACCAAACCTATCCATCCGTGAGGTGGACGGAAGAGGTTGGTATGCAGGATGTCGTTGGCCTTCTTGATGTTGGAAAGATAGGTCCAAGGAGTATGACGTGCTCCCGAAATGTGGTTGAAGGTATGATTGCCGATGCGATGACCGCGTTTCCGCACCTCTTCAAGCAAGTGCGGATACTTTTCGGCATTATCGCCCACCACGAAGAATGTTGCCTTGGCTCCGAAGCGGTCCAGCACATCAAGGATGAAAGGCGTGGCTTCGGGGATGGGACCATCGTCGAAAGTAAGATAGACCACCTTCCTGTGCTGGTCTATCCGCCACAGTGCGTGGGGATAGAACCAACGGAAGATTCTTGGAGGTTGCTCAATGAACACAACGATTTATTTTAGAGTTAAGAATTAAGAGTTAAGAATAATTCTTTTCTTATTCTCCCTCCTCATAAACTTCTTCATCTTCATCGACAGCATCCATGCCGACGCTGCCATATAGGCGAGTCTGAAGCTGATTGTTGTAAGTATTGAGCCGGTTGGTGAGTTCTAAGGTCTTGTCGCTACCCGCACTGTTCAAGAGGCTTACTGCGCTGTGCATCTGATAGAGATAGTACATGCAATCCCGCTCGCTTTGCAAGAGAACCTTGTCGGGTAGGGTCAAGTACCATTCCAGATACTCGGCTGCCTGGATTGCCACAGGATAGGCAATATCGGTGGCTTCCTTTTTCTTGCCCAAGGTGTTCCAGACACGTGCCAACTCCAACGAGCCGCTGCTATAGTTATGGGGTACAGAGCTTGGTGGAATGACCTTCTCCACCTTCGCAACAACACGGGCGGCCTTGTCGAGCTTGCCCTCCTGAACGAGGCGTGCGGCAAGCATCGAGAAGATGCGACGATGAGTGCCACACATGCGCATGACAGTCTCGTCGAGGTAGATGCCTGGCGTGTCAAGTCCGCCAAAGGCGAAGCGTGTCATCAGGTTCTCGTACATCTTCTCCGTATCGATATTCTTGCCACTCTTCGTGGTGTTGAAAGGCGTGACACGATAGGCGAGGCCTTCCTGCACAAAGTAATCCTTGATGTTTCCGTAGCTGTCGGGACCCACCGTCATGGCAATATAGAGCGGTCGCGTCCAATTGCACTGTGCCAACATCTCGTACATCATCATCTCGCTCTTATAGACGGCACGCTTGCCCTTGAGACTGATGTGCATCTGGTCGGGAATGCTGTCGCCTGCCATCATCATGCCGCTACGACGAACGGCTTCCTTGTCGACAGTCAGGACGATGCTGTCGGTGGGAATGAACCTCAAATCCGGATTGTCGCTGAGCACCCAGTTGTCGATGATGCTCCGAAGCTCGTAGGGATTGTCGCCCAAAAGGTTACGGAGTGTTTCCGGGTCGTCCTTATAGGACTCGATGAGACGTTCCAATGTGCCAGGACGAACGGTAACGCCCTCGCGTGTGCCTGCAACATACTGCAGACGGCTCCAATGGATGGGTACGGCAGGAGATTCGTAGGCAGGACGCTTCATCTGGTCGATGTACCAGTCGGTCTGTAAATAAGAGAGGTTGCAGACACGGGCGTCGGTGCGGAAGCCCTCCGTCTCCTGGGCATACCAGAGGGGGAAGGTGTCGTTATCGCCGTTGGTGAAGATGATGGGATAGTTCCCCTTGTCGAGCGACTCGAGGTAGTTGCGGCCGAAGTCGCGACAGGTGTAGCGACCGCTGCGGTCGTGGTCGTCCCATGTCTGACCTGCCATCTGTATAGGCACGAGGATGCACAGGCAGCAGAGCAATGCCGCAGCATTTTCGTTGTGCAGGAGCTTTTGCAGGTAGGAGGCAATGCCTGCCACGCCCAAGCCTACCCAAATGGCGTAGGCATAGAAGGAACCGGCGTAGGCATAATCGCGTTCGCGCGGCTGCATCGGTGTCTGGTTGAGGTAGAGCACAATGGCGAGACCTGTCATGAAGAAGAGGAAGAAGACGATACCGAACTGCTTCTCGCCCTCGCCGTTGTTCTTCGCATCGTTCTTGAAGAGCTGCCACAGCAGACCGATGAGGCCAAGCAAGAGCGGCAGGCAGTAGAAGACATTGCGGCCCTTGTTCTCGCGAAGCTCAGAGGGCAGCTTGCTTTGGTCGCCCAGGCGCAGATTGTCGATGAATGGGATGCCTGTTAGCCAGTTGCCATGTTCCCACTCTCCGTTACCTTGCAAGTCGTTCTGGCGACCAGCAAAGTTCCACATGAAGTAGCGCCAGTACATGAAGTTGACCTGATAGCTGAGGAAGAAGCGGAGATTTTCCAATTGGGTCGGTGTCTTTATCTGCACCATCTCACCGCAACGCTCGTAGCTCTTGACAGTTCCCTTCACGCCACCCATCCAACTCTCGTAGGCTCTGGTATGCGCCTCGCTGTACATGCGGGGGAAGAACATGTTCTGCTGATAGACGTAGTCGGTCTTGTAGCGCTGTATCTCATAGCGGTCAGGCTCGTCGGGTGTCTGCTTCTCCTTACGCTGATAGACAGGAGCGCCTTGCTCGCTGACGGGCACACAATAGTTGCCCTCGGGCTTGAGCATCACCTGACTGGTATATGCCTGTCCGTAGAGCAGGGGACGGTCGCCATACTGCTCACGGCTCAGATAGGTTCCCAGCGTGAAGATGTCCTCGGGCGAGTTCTGATCCATCGGCGTATTGGCAGAGCTGCGGATGACGATGACAGCATACGAACTGTAACCAATCATAATCATCAGCATACAGAGCAGTGAGGTGTTCATCAACCGAGCCGTCACGACATTCTTGCCCTCGCGCTTCCACTGCAAAGCGAAATAGAGCAGTGCAAGCACAACGATACCGCAGAAGAAGCTCGTCCAGCCATAGCCATAGAAAGGAATGCCCAACATGCCGACACTCAGCATATAGGAAATGACCATTCTCATGCGACTTTTCTGCTTGATGGTTTCCCAGATGCTCCAAAGCACAATGCCAACAAGCAGGGCGATATAGACGATAACGCCTGTATTGAAGGGCATATTGAGCGTGTTGACAAAGAGCAGTTCAAACCATCCGCCCACCTTCACGATGCCAGGCACAATGCCATAGAGCACGGCACAGATGAGCAAGGCACTGCCCACCAGAGAGAGCAGCGCGCCCTTCATCGTGGCATTCTTGACCTTCCGATAGTAGAAAATAAGCACAAGGGCAGGCAGGCAAAGCAAGTTCAGCAGGTGAACGCCGATGCTCAAGCCTGTCAGGTAGGCAATGAGGATGAGCCAACGGTCGGAACCAGGCTCGTCGGCATGGTCTTCCCATTTGAGCATCAACCAGAAGACAACGGCTGTGAAAAGGCTACTGTAGGCATACACCTCGCCCTCCACTGCGCTAAACCAGAAGGTGTCGCTGAAGGTATAGACGAGGGCACCTGTCAACGCACTTGCCTCAACGATAATGAGCTGAGCAAGGTTCTGCACCTGTCCCTTCTCGCCCACCAGTTTGCGTGCCAGATGGCTAATACTCCAGAAGAGGAACATGATGCAGGCGGCACTGAAGAGCGCACTCATCATGTTGACCATGAGGGCGACCTTCGTCGGGTCGCTCACAAACTGCGTAAAGAGGTTGGCAGTGAGCATGAAGAAGGGTGCCCCAGGCGGGTGACCGACTTCCAGCTTATATGCTGTGGTGATGAACTCGGGACAGTCCCAAAAACTGGCCGTGGGCTCTATCGTGCTGCAATAGACGAAAGCCGCAATGGCAAATGTCAGCCAACCCATCAGGTTATCGACAAGTCTGAAATGTTTCATTCCGTTTGCTTATATAATATAAGATGTGTAAAATTCCGTGCAAAGGTACAACTTTTAATTGAAAGTTGAAAGTTGAAGGTTGAAAATTATACTCTTTTTACATAAAACGAAGCGCGACACACATAATGTGCATCGCGCTCTTTTTGTTCTTGCGCTCCTGAAGATGCCTCAGGCGCTTCGCGGTTGGACTACCGGGACTCGAACCCAGTCAAACAGAACCAAAACCTGTTGTGCTACCATTACACCATAGTCCAATCCAAAATCAAACGGTTTTAGCGTTTGCGGCTGCAAAGGTACAAAGAAAAAATGAAAGAATGAAAAAATGAGATAATGAAATTGAAAAAAACTTGCATTTTCTCACTATTTCATTCTTTTATTCCTTCATTTTTTTCATTCTTTCATTATTTCATTATCAGGAGGAAGTACTTCTTCTTGCCCTGCTGCACGAGCAGGTACTTGCCATCGAGGAGGTCGGCCTCTGTCACCATCTGGTCGAATGCGGCGAGCTTCTCCTTGTTGAGACTGACACCGCCGCCCTGCGTGAGCTTGCGCATCTCGCCCTTGCTGGGGAAGCACTGCGTGTGCTCTGCAAAGAGGTCAACAGCCTTTGTGCCTTCGCCAGCAAGCAACTCACGGCTAACCTCGAACTGAGGCACGCCGCTGAAGACATCGAGCAGCGTCTGTTCATCAAGCTTCACAAGGCTTTCCTTAGTTGCCTTTCCGAAGAGGATGTTGCTGGCTTCAAGAGCCAGTTCGTAGTCCTCGCGGCTATGTACCATGATGGTCAGCTCTTCTGCCAACTTCTTCTGCAAGAGACGACGGCCCGGGTCTTGGCGATGCTCCTCGATGAGGGCATCGATAGTGGGCTTGTCGAGGGAGGTGAATATCTTGATGTAACGCTCTGCGTCCTCGTCGGCCACATTGAGCCAGAACTGGTAGAAGGCGTATGGCGACGTGCGGTTGCGGTCGAGCCAGATATTGCCTTTCTCCGTCTTGCCGAACTTCTTGCCGTCGGCCTTGGTGATGAGGGGACAAGTGAGGGCGAAGGCTTCGTTCTCGCCACCGAGCTTGCGGCGGATGAGTTCCGTGCCGGTTGTGATGTTACCCCACTGGTCGCTGCCGCCCATCTGAAGCTTGCAATTCTTCGTTTGATAGAGGTGCAGGAAGTCGTAGCCCTGCAAGAGCTGGTAGGTGAACTCTGTGAACGACATGCCGTCCTGAGCCTCACCATTGAGACGGCGCTTCACGCTATCCTTTGCCATCATATAGTTGACGGTGATACACTTGCCGATTTCTCGGGCGAAGTCGAGGAAGGAAAAGTCCTTCATCCAGTCGTAGTTGTTGACCAGCTCGGCACGGTTGGGTGCGTCGCTCTCGAAGTCGAGGAAATGCGCCAACTGTTTCTGGATGCAAGCCACGTTGTGGCGCAGCGTCTCTTCGTTCAGCAGGTTGCGCTCTTGGCTCTTGCCGCTGGGGTCGCCTATCATACCTGTAGCACCGCCGACGAGGGCGATGGGCTTGTGTCCACAACGCTGCAGGTGACGCAACATCATCACGCCACAAAGATGACCGATGTGCAGGCTGTCTGCCGTCGGGTCAATGCCAACGTAAGCCGACACCTGTTCCTTCATAAGTAATTCTTCTGTACCGGGCATCATCTGGTGAATCATGCCCCTCCATTTCAGTTCTTCTACAAAATTCAACTTTGCCATTTACTATTTGACTATTTACAATTTACGATTTATTTACGATTCTGTGATTTCACAATTTATTCTCCCCAAAGGGGATTAGGGGGGCCTCAGAATTGTTCCAGATACGCTATTCGCTTCTCGATGGGCGGATGGGTGCTGAAAAGGTTGCTCATCATGTTTGTGAACTCGCTCTTGAAAGCCTGCGGACGGACAATGAAGAGCTGGGCCACATCCTCGCGGTCAACCCCTCCGAGTCCCGGGTCGCCACTGATTTTACGCAGGGCAGAAGCCAGTGCCAAGGGGTTGCCGCAAAGCTCAGCCCCGCCGGCATCGGCCATGTACTCGCGTTTGCGGCTAATGGCAAAGCGCGTAAGCAGCGTAAAGAAATAGCCTACAGCTGCCAAAATAATAGCAACCAGCATAACGACAATGACCGATGCTCCTCCATTCTTGCTGTCACGGCGACGGCCACCGCCACCAAAGACAAATGTATTCCACATCATGCGTATTACCAAGCTCAACACCGTGCTCATAATACCCACGAAGATGATGCTCACGATGAGCAGGCGCGTGTCTCGGTTGCGAATGTGCGTCAATTCGTGACCGATGACGCCTGCCAACTCATCATCGTTGAGACGATTGCAGATGCCAGTCGTCACAGTGACGGTGTAACTCTTCTCGTCGATGCCGCTGGCAAAGGCATTGAGCTGCGGGTCATCGATGACGTTTATCTTGGGCATCGGCATTCCGCAGGTCATGGTCAGATTCTCCACAATGTTATAGACGCGCGGATTCTCGCGACGCTCCAGCGGACGTGCTCCTGTGGCGTGACGCACCATGCTGGCATTGGCGAAGTAAGATACTATGAACCAAATGCCTACGATGCCCACCACAAATGGCAAAGCCATGAGGAAAGCCTCATTGGTAGCCATTGCATCAAACTGCATGTGGGAACTCTGATACCCGTCTGGCACTTCCTGCATGTTGATGAATGCAAGGAAAGCGTACACCATAGCAAGGATTATGCACGGAAAGAGGATAAGCAGCAACAAGCTCTTCATGTTGTTCTGAACCTGTTGCGTATGGATGCCAACGTAAGTCATTTACGATTTAATCATTTACCATTTACCATTTATGGAAAGCGAGAGGGTTTAGAACTTAACCTCGGGAGCCTTATCGAGCGTCGCACGTTCTGCCTGTGGCACCTCGAACATCGGTTCCTGATGGAAGCCGAACATGCCGGCAAAGAGCACGGCAGGGAAGCGCTGTACGCCTGTGTTGAGCTCCTTGGTAGCACTGTTGAAGTAGCGACGCACGGCGGCCAGTTTGTTCTCGATGTCTGCCAACTCGCTTTGGAGCTGCAGGAAGTTCTGGTTTGCCTTCAAGTCGGGATAGGCTTCCACGCTCACCTTCAAACCAGCCAAGGCACTGCTCAAGGCATTCTCTGCCTCAATCTTTTCGTTCAAAGAGGTTGCCCCCATTGCAGCCGTACGAGCGGTAGTGACACGCTCCAACACACCCTTTTCATGCTCGGCATAACCCTTTACGGTATTGACGAGGTTGGGGATGAGGTCGTAACGCTGCTTCAGCTGCACGTCGATGTTGGCAAATGCATTCTCACGGTTGTTGCGAAGGGTTACGAGATTGTTGTAGATACCGATAACCCAAATGACCAGCAGCACGATGACTGCTATCACGATAATTGTTGTTGTTCCCATAGTGTCTTTATTCCATAATCATTTTTCGGCGCAAAGTTACGCAAAAAGACGCAAACGGAGGCAAAACAGCCCGCCAATTTGGGAAAGATTGTGCGTTTTTGCATCTTTTTTGCATCTTTTAGCATTTCAATGTCGAAATTCTAACTAAAAAGTCCTATATTTGCGGGCTAAAATAATTCATCGGTATATGAGACAGCTTAAAATCACAAAGAGCATCACCAGTCGCGACAGCGCGTCGCTCGACAAGTACCTGCAGGAAATCGGCCGCGAAGCCCTGCTTCCCGTCGAAGAGGAAGTGGAACTCTCGCAGAAGATACGCAAGGGCGACCGCAGGGCACTCGACAAACTGGTGCGTGCCAACCTCCGTTTCGTGGTCAGCGTGGCCAAGCAGTATCAGAACCAAGGGCTTTCTCTGCCCGACCTCATCAACGAGGGCAACGTGGGTCTGATAAAAGCCGCCGAGAAGTTCGACGAGACACGAGGCTTCAAGTTCATCTCGTATGCCGTCTGGTGGATTCGCCAGACCATCCTTCAGGCCCTTGCCGAGCAGAGCCGCATCGTGCGTCTGCCCCTCAACCAGGTGAGTGCCGTCAACAAAATCACGAAGGCCATGACGAAATTCGAGCAGGAGTACGAGCGCAAGCCGAGTGCCGACGAACTGGCCGAATTGGTCAACGAATTGCCAGAAAAGATAAGCGACTCACTTCGCGCCAGCGGCCGCCACGTCAGCGTCGATGCCCCCTTCATCGAGGGCGAGGAGAACAGCCTGTTAGACGTGATGACCAACCCCGACTCCCCGATGGCGGATAAGGGGCTTGTAAGTGAGAGCCTTTCCACTGAAATCGACCGTGCTCTGGGCGTGCTCAACGAGCGCGAAAAGCAGATTATCGAGCGCAGCTTCGGCATCAACAACCAGCCCGAGATGACACTCGAAGAGATTGGTGAGACCTTCGGCCTGACCCGCGAGCGTGTCCGCCAAATCCGCGAGAAAGCTATCCGCAAGCTCCGCGCAGGCAGCCGCAACAGCCTGCTCCGCTCCTATCTCGGATAGAAAACCCATCCGTTCTGCCGTACGACGAAGGGAAACAAAACAGCGAGGGGCGTGCCAATAAGCAGTGGGAAGTACACCTCCCCTGGACAACTCCGACAAACAAGATGAACAACAGCTACTTCAAGACTGTGGACGACATATCCGACCCAACTGTTCAGAAGAAAAACGGTCAGAAGATGTACTTCGTGGGTAGCGGCGACTTCCCCTTCGCATTCTATCTTGAGGGTGCCAACATCAGCGACTTCAAGAACACCGTCCTGAAGCCCGAGAATGAAGGCAGGCGCATCGACCAGTTCTTCCCCGGATTCCTGGATTGGTCCAGAAGCAACGGTGCATCAAATGCCGACTGGTATCTGTATCCCACTGAAGAATAAG
The DNA here is from genome assembly GCA_017524545.1 of Bacteroidaceae bacterium. Classification (GTDB taxonomy): domain Bacteria; phylum Bacteroidota; class Bacteroidia; order Bacteroidales; family Bacteroidaceae; genus Physcousia. The sequence goes on along the minus strand of JAFXVN010000074.1, from coordinate 24,972 downwards.
CTTTAGCTTCATACAGAAATCACGGAAACCACAGAAAGAGGCTGTGCCATAATACAGTCAATAACTTTCTGTGGTTTCCGTGATTTCTGTGTGAAAAGAAAACCATATCGAGGTGTATAACCTTTTGCGCTTAGTTGGGAAACCTCGAAGAGCGTGCTTACAAACTATTTTCAAAGCTTGGAAATATATTTTCAAACTTTGAAAATATATTATCAAGGCTTGAAAATATATTTTCAAGCCTTGATAATAATTATATAACCAGCCTAAATGACTTTTGTGGCGTGGTCTGAAAGGTTTATGAGAGTGTCTCGATGGCGAACTTCATGCGGCGTAGCGTTTCGTCCTTGCCGAGGAAGGCAGCCAGCTCATACATGTCGGGGCCTTGGCCTTCGCCCACAAGACAGATGCGCCAAGCGTTCCAGGGCTTGATGCCGGTCTCGGCTGCCCAAGCATCGACAACGGGCTTCATGCCTTCCACCGTGAAGTCCTCGATACCGGCAAGCACGTCGGCGAGCTGCTGCATCTCCTGGGCGGTTGTTTCCTTCCAATTCTTGCGGACGAACTTGTCTTCTGCGTCGAACTTGTCAGGGGCGATGAAGAAGAACTTGGTCAGGGGCCAGAGGTCGCTGGCGAAGCTGATGTTGCGCTTGTGCTTCTGTCCCTGTCCGTCGGTGTATTCGATAACCTTCAGCTTCATCATGCGCACCACTTCGGCCTCCTGCTCGGGCGTGGCAGTGATGCCCTGCTCGCGGAGCACCTTGTCGAAGGAAGGCACCCAAGCCTCGTCGGGTTGCTTGAGGAGGTACTGGTGGTTGAACCAAGCGGCTTTGATGTAGTCGAACTTCGCGCCGTTCTTCGAGCACTTGCTGAGGTCGAAGAGCTGCACCATCTCGTCGAGCGTCATCACCTCCTGGTCGTTACCGGGATTCCAGCCGAGCAGGGCAAGGAAGTTGACGACGGCTTCGGGCAGATAGCCCTTTTCGCGATAGCCGCTGCTCACCTCGCCGCTCTTCGGGTCGTGCCATTCGAGGGGGAAGACGGGGAAGCCCAGCTTGTCGCCGTCGCGCTTGCTGAGCTTGCCGTTGCCGACAGGTTTCAGCAGCAGGGGCAGGTGGGCAAAGCGGGGCATGGTGTCTGCCCAGCCGAATGCCTCGTAGAGGAGGACATGGAGCGGAGCGCTTGGCAGCCATTCCTCGCCACGGATGACGTGCGTCACCTCCATCAGGTGGTCATCAACGATGTTGGCGAGGTGGTAGGTAGGCAGCTCGTCGGCACTCTTGTAGAGCACCTTGTCGTCGAGGATGCTGCTGTTGATGCGCACCTCGCCACGGATGATGTCATCGACCACAACGTCGCGGCCCGGCTCGATGAGGAAGCGGACGACGTATTGCTTGCCCTCGGCGATGAGCTTCTCGACCTCTTCCTTCGGGAGGGTCAGGGAGTTGCGCATCTGCAGGCGCGTGCTGGCATCGTACTGGAAGTTCTCAATCTCGGCACGTTTGGCGTCCAGCTCCTCGGGCGTGTCGAAGGCGATGTATGCCTTGCCTCTGTCCAAAAGCTCGCGCACGTACATTTTATATATATCGCGACGCTCGCTCTGGCGATAGGGGCCATGACTGCCGCCGAAGCTCACACCTTCGTCAAATTTGATGCCGAGCCAGCGGAACGACTCGATGATGTACTCCTCGGCTCCCGGCACGAAACGTGTGGAGTCGGTGTCCTCGATGCGGAAGATAAATTCGCCGCCGTGCTGACGGGCGAAGAGGTAGTTGTAGAGCGCAGTACGCACGCCACCGATATGCAGCGGCCCCGTAGGGCTTGGCGCAAAGCGCACACGCACTTTTTTCAGTTCACTGTCCATTGTTATGAGTTCATAGTTTACAATTTTCTGCAAAAGTACAAAGAATTTATGAACTATGGACTATGAACTATGAACTTTTTTTGTATCTTTGCGCAATAAATAGTAAATCGTAAATCGTCAAATAGTAAATGAACTGATGAGCCGATACAACCACGTCCATACCCTGAGCTTCAAGGCATACCTCTACCGCATCCTCTTCTCCCTTCTTGCCACCGCCATCCTGGTGGTCTTCATGCCGTTCGGCAACAACGCCACCCACCACTACCAGAAGGGCGAGCCTTGGGACGAGGAGGCCTTCATCGCACAGGACAGCTTCCCCATCCTCAAACCGGCCGACCGCATCGCCCGCGAGCAGGACAGCCTCCGGCAATACTACGAGCCATACCTGCGCATGGATGCCGACATGATGGAAGAGCAGATAGCCGCGCTCCGGCAGGACTTCAGCACGCCCTTCGGCGCCGGCATCCCACACTATTTCCTGCCACACCTGCAGGAGAAGCTACGGCACATCTATTCCATCGGCATCCTCTCCAGAGAAGCCTCCGAGCAATTCGGGGAAGACAAGCCCCGACAGGTGCGCGTCTATCACGGCAACGAGTCGAACGTGCGCCGCTTCTCGCAGCTCTTCAGCGAGAAGACCGCCTACGAATACCTCATCCACGAGGATGACAGCATCCACTACAACCACAGCCGCCTGCACGGACTCGACCTGATGAAGTACGTCAGCCCCAACCTCACCTACGATGCCGAGAAAAGCGCACAGCAGAGGCAGGAGGTGGACGGCCGCCTGGTGCGGACGATGGGTGTCGTGCTGCAAGGGCAGAAGGTAGTGGACAGGGGGCAAATCGTGGACGACGAAGTGATGGGCATCCTGCTCTCCTGGGAAGAACACCAGAAGGAGCACAAGCTCAGCACACAGGAGAAGGTGGCACGCTTCGGAGGCCGCGCCCTCTATGCCGCCATCCTGGTCGTACTGCTGCTGATGTACTTCCAGCAGTTCCGCAGCGACTATCTCGACAGCCTCCGCACCGTCCTGCTCATCATGACGCTTTCGCTCTTCTTCCCCATCGTCACCTATACCATCGTGGCACATGTATGGGCAAGCGTCTATATCGTGCCATACTGCGTGCTGCCCATCATGCTGCGCATCTTCCTGGATTCCAGGACGGCATTCATGACGCACATCACTGCAGTGCTGGCTTCGGCCGTGGTGCTCACCCAGCCCTTCATCTTCATCGTCACGCAGACGGTGGCGGGCCTCGTGGCCATCTACTCCCTGCGCGAGCTGTCGCAACGCTATGAACTGCTGCGCACGGCGGCCCTCGTGACCCTCTCGGCCATGCTCACCTACCTCTGCATGGAGTTCGTGAGGGGGACAGCCGACGGCAGTCAGGAAATCGGCCGCTGGCCCTACATCTACCTGATGGCAGCCGGTTTGCTCTCCATGCTCACCTACCTGCTGCTCATCCCCATCGAACGCATCTTCGGCTTCTCGTCCATCGTCACGCTCGTGGAGCTGCAGAACGTCAACAATCCGCTGCTGCGCCGCCTCTCGGAGGAGGCAAACGGCACCTTCAACCACAGTATGCAGGTGGCAAACCTCGCGGCAGAAGTGGCCAACAGAATCGGCGCAAAGGCGCAGCTCGTGCGCACCGGCGCCCTCTACCACGACATCGGCAAGCTCGAGAACGCCGTCTTCTTCACCGAGAACCAGAACGGCAAGAACCCGCACGACGGGCTGCCCTACGAACGCAGCGCACAAATCATCATCCAGCATGTGGAGAACGGTCTGCGCCTCGCCGACAAGTACAAGCTGCCGAAGGTCGTGCGCGACTTCATCGCCACCCACCACGGCAAGAGCCTCACGAGGTATTTCTATATTAAGGCAAAGGAAGCGGCCTCCCCCGACCCCTCCAAAGGAGGGGGGAACGGTCCTGCCGCCTCGCCTTTCACCCCTCCCTTGGAGGGGATGGGGGAGGCTGCCTTCCGCTACCCCGGCCCCAAGCCCCAGACCCTGGAGCAAGCCATCCTGATGATGGCAGACGCGGTGGAAGCCGCTTCGCGCAGCCTGCCCGAATACACAGAAGAGAGCATCAACGCAATGGTCGAAAGAATCGTCGGCTCACAAGTCAGCGAAGGCAGCTTCAGCGAGTGCGCCATCACATTCCGCGAGATTGCGGAGGCAAAAGAGGTGCTCTGTGCACGCCTCCGCACCGTCTATCATACCAGAATACAGTATCCAGAATAAAAAAATCGACCATTCTCTTTGCCGTTTGGTTAAAAAAATGTAACTTTGCTCTCGCTAAATGCGCTTGTGGTGGAATTGGTAGACACGCCAGACTTAGGATCTGGTGCCGAGAGGCGTGTAAGTTCGAGTCTTATCAGGCGTACACATTCCAAGGGAAGGCTCATGGATAAAAAGATTTGGGATAATGATATGAAATCTGTATTGAGAAAATGCCGCAGTCTGTTGCTGCCTTGTATTCTGATGGCCGTGCTCTTCTCCGCTTGCTCGGAAGAGATTGATACGACCGCACGCTATGTCTTTACCGAACGCACCGTTGCCAGCTACCTGGTTGACCACGAGCAATTCAGCGAGTATGTGCGTCTGCTACAGGAACAGAAGGTGAGCGAAGTGACCGAAACCTCCGTCTATCAGCTTTTGACGGCATACGGCTACTACACCTGCTTCGCCCCGACCAACCAGGCCATACAGCTCTATCTGGACTCCCTCGTCATCAAAGGCCTCATCCCACAAGCCAACTGGGATGCCTTCCCCGATGAAAGAACAAAGGACAGCATACGCTCCGTGCTCGTGCTCAACAGCATCCTCGACGGCACAAAAGACGAAATGGTATTCTACACGCAAGAGTTCCCGAAGGTCAACGAGGACTTCGACGTCAGCACAATGGCCGACCGCAAAATCAGCGCCGCCTATCCCAACAAGAACGACATGGACAGCATCTGCATCGACGGCATCTGCCCCATTTCAAAGATAAACCGCGACATCGAGGCCCTCAACGGCTGCATCCACCAGGTGGGCTACGTCATCAATCCCAGCAACGAGACGCTGGGCAGCACCCTGCACAAGTACGGCGTTAACAACGAAAGCAAAATCAGCGTCATGGCACGCCTCGTAGAAGCCTGCGGCCTGATAGACACACTGAGCAGGGTAAGGGACGAACGCTACGAGAAGCTGTACCGCGAGGGAGCTTTCCCGAACTTCAAATGGCAGCTGCGCTCGTTTGAAATCGAGCAGCCCGAGCACCGCAAGTACGGCTTCACGCTGTTTGCAGAGAAAGACGAATTCTGGGAAAGGGAGCTTGGCAAGAGCAGCAAAGAGATAACCACAGAAGACATCGTCCAGTGGATTTCCAGTCACGGCTACTATCCCGATGCCGTCAATGACAACAACTACACCAGCGAGAACAACCTGCTCAACCAGTTTGTCACCTACCACCTGCTGCCCGCACGCATCCCCGTTGACAAGCTCGGCCTGCACTACAACGAAAAGGGCTACAACTACAAGAACAAGAGCGCAACTCCCACCATACCCGTATGGGCGCACTACGTCACAATGGGCAAGCGCCGCCTGCTCCGCATCTGGGAGAGCGCAGAGAGCCAGGGACCGTACCTCAACCGCTTCCCGAAGCTCAACAACGGCCGTCAGGAGGACTATCACGAGCGGGAATGCACCGAGGAGAACAAAGGCATATTCATCGCCACGGACGAGGAATCGGGCATCATCAAGCTCATCAACTCCATCATCTACCCCATCGACGAGCCACTGGTATATTCCAACCACGTTCGCAGCGAACTCGCCAAGGTGCGCCTCCGCTACGACGCATGGGAACTGCAGCACGAAGCCATGAACAACGACATGCGTTTAGTGACCAGGACAGACCGCTGCTGGCACTTCTCCAGCGACCCCGACAAGCAGTACTTTGAAAACCTGACCGTCAACAGCAAGCAGACAAACTTCATGCTCCTGAGCGGCCGAGACCAGAACTGGCCCAACTATCAGGGCGACGAGGTGCTGGCAGAAGGTGTCTATGACATCACCATCACCCTGCCCCCTGTGCCACAGCAGGGCATCTACGAGATACGTATGGGCGTGTCAACCTACAGCGGAACACGCGGCATCTGCCAAGTCTATTGGGGTCCGCGCAAAGACCAGCTCGTAGCACAAGGCATTCCCGTCAACATGCAATTGGGCGGCAACAGCGAGAACAACATACTCGGCTGGGAACGCGACACCGACGACGACGACTACAATGCCGAGGTCGATAAGAAGATGCGTAACAACGGCTTCATGAAGGGGCCGGAGTACATCGTGGCAAATGCCGGTGGCAGAGAGACCAACCGCATGAACGCCGGCTCAACACGCCGTATTGTCGTGCGCGAACCCATGTCGCCCGACGTCACCTACTACATGCGCTTCAAGACCGTACAACCGGACTACACGACAAAGCAGCTTTTCGTGGATTACCTCGAACTGTGTCCCAAGGAAGTCTATGACAACCCCGTGACCCCCGAGGACATCTGGTAACAAAACAACGGATTACACGGATATAACAAAAAAACGGATTGCACGGATTTCACGGATTATCATACATGCTGATTTCTAACAGCACTTAAATCCGTAAAATCCGTGCAATCCGTTGTTATATATCTCTATCAGAAGCCGAGCTTCTTGCGAATGTCTGCAGGAACAGCGTTCTTGTTGATGACGATGTTCATGGTCTTATAGGCAGCGTATGCCTGGCTGACGTACCAGAAGCCCTTGAAGGGACCGCTCTCGCCCCAAGAGTTCTTCATCATAAAGTACTCCTTGCCGTACTGGTCCTTGGCAATGCCGTAAATCTGCATACCGTGGTCGTCGGTGGTTTCCCAGTTGTCGTAAGCTTCCTGGCGCATCTCGGGAGTGATGGTCTTCTCTGCATTGGCACTGACAATCTCCACCTTCTCAGAAGCCTTCTCACCCGTCCAGCGTGCCTGGTCGCTGCCAACACCTGCCTTGAACTTGGTGTCGGGCACCATTGCCACGCTCTTGTTCTTACCGCTGCGACGGCTGAAACCATCCTCGCTCACGTCTGCACCCCATGCGAACGTCCAGCCGTTCTTGACACTTTCGTACATGACGCGCATCAGCTCGTCGAGAGGCAGGTTGTAGCTGCTTGCCCAACGCCAGTTGTCCTCAATCTCGAGGATAAAGGTGGAGTAGTAGGGATGGTGTGTGTAGCTGGTGAGGCTGACATAGTCGTTGGGGTCGAGCGTGAGGTAGTCCTTGACGAACGACTGCGGTGTGTAACGCTTGCCTTTGTACTCGAACTCAGTGGGGCATACGCCAAAATAGCTGTCGAGCATCGTCTGAACGGCTGCCTTCCAAGCCTTCGGGTAAATCTTCTTCGCACTGCTCTTGGAGATGCTCTGCAGGTAAGCTGTCATCGGGGGGAAGAGCTGACCGAAGTTGAAAAGGGAGTCGCCGTACTCCGTGATGGGATAAGGCATGATGCCCTCGGGGATGAGACCGTAGTGCTCCATGCAGTAAAGAGCATCCTCGAAGCTGCCGCCCTGGCTGAAGCTTGCGTCGCCATGTGTGCGGACATGCTTGTCGGCACGGTCAACGTAGGTCTTGCTGACGAGGAACGACTCGCAGAGGTCGAGGTCGTCCTTCATCTCAGGATGCTTCTTGATAGCCTCGCTCTCAAGGAAAGCCAGCGAAGAATAGCTCCAGCAGGTGCCACTACTATTCTGGTTCTTGATGCTTGTTACGGGGTTCTCGATGATGGTGGTGAAGATGAGAGAGTCTTTGTTTTCTTCCTTCTTCTTGTCCTTGTCCTTTGCGACTGCAGGCATGACCAGCAATGCGGCTGCAGCAAGTAAGATAATCTTTTTCATTTACAATCTTTTTATTTACGATTTGACAATTTACGATTTACTATTTATTTACAATTTGACTATTGAGCTATTATGTTCCCCCTTATGGCCTGATTCTCCCCCTTACGGGGGAGTTAGAGGGGGTCTTTAATACGGAATCTTCTTTTCCCCTAAGACGCGGCAGCCGTCCTTTGTGATGAGGATGTCGTCCTCGATGCGGATGCCGCCGAAGTCCTTGTAAGTTTCGAGGAGGTCGAAGTTGAGGAACTCGGCACAATGTCCCTTGCTGCGCCAGTCGTCGATGAGGGCAGGGATGAAGTAGATGCCTGGCTCGTCGGTCATCACGAAGCCTTCCTGCAAGCGGCGGCCGCAGCGCAGGCAGTTTGTGCCGAATTGTTCGAGGTTGGGGCGCACTTCATCGTCGAAGCCGACGTATGTCTGCCCGAGGCCTTCCATGTCGTGAACGTCCAAGCCCATCATGTGACCGAGGCCGTGAGGCATGAACATGGCATGTGCACCTGCACGAACGGCTTCCTCCGTGTCGCCCTTCATCAGGCCAAGCTCCTTGAGGCGGTCGGTCATCAAGCGGCAGACACCGAAGTGTACGTCCCACCACTTCACGCCCGGCGCAGCAATCGTCAGGGCATAGTCGTGACAATCCTTGACGATGTCGTATATCTCGCGCTGCCGCTGAGTAAACTGGCCGCTGACGGGTGTCGTGCGCGTGTTGTCGCTGCAATAGTTCTCATTGGTCTCAGCCCCTGCATCGCAAAGGAACAAGCGTCCTGCTTCGAGAGGCCGTGGGCTGGGATAGCCGTGCATGATTTCGCCGTGCATCGTGACGATGGGCGGGAAGCTTACCATGCAGCCGTAGCTGCTGGCAATGCCGCTGATGCGGCCCGCTATCTCCTGCTCCGTCACACCCTCGCGGCACATCTGCATCGCCGTGGTGTGCATCTCATAACCGATGGCACAGGCACGCTCAATCTCGGCAATCTCGCCTGCACTCTTCACGGCACGCTGGTCAACAACCGCCTTGATGAGTTCCACGCTGGCTGCCTCCCTCTGCTTGGAGGGATGGATGCCCAGCATGTCCATGAACTGAATCATCGTGTCGTGACGATAGGGCGGCAGGAAATGTATGCGCTGACCTGCGGCTTTGGCCTTCCCAAGGAAATCGGGAAGCGCTTTCATCGGCATGGAGTGCGCCACGCCGCTCTCCGCTGCCAAGTCTGCAACGCTGTTGACAGAGCCGAACCAAACGATGTCCTCAATGTCGATGTCATCGCCGACGAGGTATTCTTTGTCATTGTCAACGTCGATGATACCTGCCAAGCCTTCGCGGTGCTGTCCATAGAAATAGAGGAACGAGCTGTCCTGACGGAAGCGATAGACGTTGCTCGGATAGTTGGCCGGCGAATCGTTGTTGCCCATGAGCAAGATGATGCCCGAGCCGATACGCTCTTTGAGCAGCCTTCGCCGCTCGATGTAAGTGGATTTGTCGAATAACACCTTATTATAATTTAGAATTTGACAATTTATTATTTACTATTTATTTAAGTTTCGGAAGAGGCATCCCGTCTGCCAGCCCTTTGTAAAGCCTAAACAGTTCAGCCACGAGAAGGGATTCCTTGTCCTCACCTGCCATTTCGCGGCTGAAGCCGTATGCCTCCATCACGGCGCGGTCGTTAGCAGCATGTGCCTTTTGAAGTTCCAAAGGCATTGAAACCTTATCATACAACTCAGCAAGGCTGCAATCAGGGTATTTGGCACGCACTTCAAGAATGGCTTGTGCCGTCTGCTCAATCTTCTGCTGCTGTTTCTCAGTTGGCTTCGGCCAAGGGAACGTATTATAGACTTGTTCCTTGCTGTAGCGATAGTCACTCTTCAATCTACCGCAAACCACACGCATCCATGCCATGTGGACGTTGGAAGTGAGAACGCCAAAATGGTAGAGCATGGCATTAGGTATTATCTGGACGGCATCGGAAGCGACAATGCCCGCTTTGATAAAACCAATAGGAGCATATCGACGACGTTCAGAAGAGACGCGAGGGACAAGCAGACAATCCACTCCCTCTGGCTGGGTAATCTGTGCAAACAGGTGTGGCACCTTTGCATAGCCTTGGGTTGTCTTGGCAGAAGAAGCCAGCCTAAAGTCACGGACAGCTTGCACTCGCCTATAAAGTATCTTGCTTTGCTTGATGTCGGAGGGCTGTGCTTCACGAAGCCACAAGCAATAGCGTGACTTCTGCTTGATAAACTCCTCTGCCCCAATGTACGGACGTATCCACCGCTCCAATGATGGCTCCTGCCGGAGCAGCTCGTTCTTTTCTTCTTCCGACAAGACGAAGTGACCGCCGTCGCGGGGCTGGTTGCCGAAGCTCATCTGCGGAACATCGCAGAGCGGTGTCTTACGGCTAACGGCAAAGGTATCGCCTCCTTCAAAGAGATAAGGGCTGATGCTGCCTACCTGTTTCTTCTCTCCTTCGGATGTAAACAGGTATTTATCCTTTACCTCGTCTGTACCGAAGCCGACGATGACACAATGGACGGCAGCTTTCTCGCTGGACTCGCTGCTCCACTTGAACGTCTGATAGGCGAAATTGATGTGCACATGGAACGTGTTGAAAAGTACATTCCAAAGGATAGGAACCTGCGCCCCTTGGCAAATGCTGTTTGTCGAGACAAAGCCTGCCTTTGTATGAGTTCCCTGCATGAGCTGGGCAGCTTTCTTATACCAGCAGCAGACATAATCGAGGTCTTGAACGTCTTTGATCTTTCCGAACAAGTTCTCAACATCCTTCTTTTGCCAACTGCCCTGTGCCATCATTCTTGCCCCAATGAACGGAGGATTGCTGATGATGTAGTCAAATCCCACATGATACGTCTTTACCTCTTTCGGCTTGGTGTATGTCACCACCTTGTCTGCGTATAGGTCAACATTCTCAAAGCTGATGACAGGCTCTTCTACTTTTTCTGCCTCTTCCTCCCTGGGATATACATACGCCTGCTTTGCTATGATGGTAGGGTTCTTTTCGTTTACTTCCCACTCGTCCCATGGCAACCTGAGCGCATTACCTTCCTTGATATTCGTGTAGCTCTTCAGCGGCAGGAAGTCGAGGTCGTGCTTGATGATGCGTTCTGTCTCGCGGAGCATCTGTGCCTCGCTTATCCAAAGGGCTGTCATGGCGACGGCGACGGCAAAGTCGTTTATCTCGATGCCATAGAACTGCCGGATGCTGACCTTGATGACATTGTCTGCGTCGAAGCTAAAGAACGACTGCCCGTGATAGCGTTCGCGTATGACCTCATTCTCAAGACGACGCAAGGAGAGATATGTTTCCGTGAGGAAGTTGCCGGAGCCACAGGCAGGGTCGAGGAAGGTCAAAGAGGCAAGTTTGCCTTGAAAGGCATCGAGCTTCTTCTGCCTTTGACGTTCCACTTTCTCTTCGAGGATGGTGTCAAGCTCGCGGCGCAGGTCGTTAAGGAAGAGCGGGTCGATGACCTTGTGGATGTTTTCGATGCTTGTGTAGTGCATCCCGCCAGAGCGACGTGTCTCGGGGTTCAGCGTGCTCTCGAACATCGCGCCGAAGATGGTCGGAGATATTTCGCTCCAATCAAAGTCCAGACTTGCATTCTGCAAGAGTATCGCTTTCAGCTCTTCGGTGAACTGCGGTATCTCAATCTCTTCCTCGAACAGACCGCCATTGGTATAGGGGAAGGCTTTGAGGTCGTCCTGAAGGTACTTGCTCCGCTTGTCTAAAGGTGTATTGAGTTCCTTAAAAAGACGCATCAAAGCGTTGCGCAAGTCCTTGGCCTCGTATGCCTGAAGATAGTCATGGAACTGGTCGTGACGAAATGCGCCCGCGTCCTCGGCATAGAGACAGAATACGAGGCGCACGCAGAGGATGTTGAGACAGCGCAGTGCCTCGGGGCTGTTGTCGTTGTATTGCAAAAGAAGAGCATCGTGTATCTTGCCGACAATCTCGCTTGCCTTCATCGAGACCTGCATCTCCTTCGTCAGGTGTTCGCTCTTCGTGTCAACGAGGAACATGAGGCGGTAGTACTCCTTGCCCAAGTTCTCCAAGAGGATTTGCTCCGGCTCACCATTGGGGTGCTCCATGTCATAGACGAGGAACTCGGCGAAGTTGCACGTCACAATCCATTTGGGATGCTCGCTCAGGGGCATATTGGCGACGTAACGCTTTGCCTGCTGGAAGGGATTGAGCACAGAGCCGTCGCTTTGCTCATTACCTTTGCGCAAGTCCTTGCCCAGAGACTTCTGCTCGATGAGCACGCGCGTGGAAGGGATATGTGCGTCGATGAAGTTGGTCTTATCGACCTTCACCTGCTCTTCGTAGCGAATGAAGGAGGCGATGTCATCTACGCCGAAGACGTTCTGCAGGAGGTCTGCCCAGAAGAGCTGCGAGTGGCCTTTCTCGTAACCCATGCCCTTCCACCGTTCGGCGAACGATGCGGCTGCAACTGCTATCTGCTTCTCTGTCTTCATGTACACTATATTATATAATGTGTAGTCCCTGCCCTTCCCGTATGCTGCGGTCTATGGTTTAATGCTTTCAGCAGACATACGGATGACGTTCAATGTCGTGCTGTCGCAAGCGAAAACGGCATTCAGACCTTGCTCCTCCTGTGCAGGGTCGCCTACATAGTCGTCCCAACGCTGCCAACGGACATGCTGTGGCTGGGCATAGCCGCCCCAAGCCCAGAAGCAACAGCCCTGCAATTTGCCTTCGCTCAACAGGCCAAGGACGTATGCATAATAGACATCACGACCCATTGTCGGCGAACATGGCTCGATGCGATAGCCATCGCGGGGATAGCCAAACTCCTCCAAGACCATCGGCTTGTTCAAATTCTTCACCACATCCCAACAGGTGTCCATATAGGCACGGGTCTTGCGGGCTGCATACGCCACACTGTCAACCACAGAAGTCTCGCCGTTCCGAGCCAAGCCAATTTCCAACGGGCCGCTCGCCGGGCCAAGCCAGTGCCAGTTGTAGGGCCAGATGTGGATGCAGACGTAGTCAATCTCGGGGAAGGCATGAACCTGACGGAACAGCTCAGGATCTTCCTCGCAACCTTCGAGACCTTCGCTGCCGGTCGTGACCAAATGATTGCTGTCGAGACTCTTGATGAGCTTTGCCTGCTCCTCAACCCAGTTCGCAAAGCAAGCCTTCGTGACAGAGTCGCGGGCAAAGGCACGGGGCTCGTTGGCAAGCTCCCATGCCATGATGGCTGGCGACTCGGTGTAAGGTGCGCCCGTGACGGTGTTGGTGCGCGTCACGATGAAGCGGACGTGCTGCTCCGCCATTGCCTTTGCCTTGTCATTCTTCACGAACTGGCAGTGATAGGCCTGGGCGATGCCCCAGTCCGACCAGTCAGGCACAGGGCCGCAACCTGCCCATTCGAGATAGGCACCGTAGCCCCCACTCCACTCCCAAGAGTTGTTGAGGAAGAGGACAGCCGTCATCTCGCGTTTCTCGAGTTCAGCAATGAGATAGTCCAAGCCTTGCAGAATCGTGTCGTTATACACGCCAGGTTCCGGCTGCAGGACAGGCACGACGTGCGAAACCACGGTGTCTGGCCCTTCGCCACCGACGAGGACACGCACATTCGTAATGCCCACTTCCTGCATCAAGTCAAGTTCCTTCGCAAGGCGTTCACGGTCGCCACCCTGACCTTCTGAGGCCAACACAGCACCGTACCAGAAATTCGCCCCGATGAACTTGTACTCGTCTGCACCACGATAGAACTTCCCATCGCGTACAGTGACAAATTCTTTGGTGTTGCTCTGACTGCCATCATGGCAAGCGACAAGCATCGCCACAGCGAGGACTGAGAGGATAGACAGGAAGTGTTTCATAACTAATCATATCTAATAAACAACGGATTTCACGGATTAAACGGATTCCTTCATTCATCGCATTCTGATTCTTTTGATTCCTTTTCAATCCGTTTAATCCGTGAAATCCGTCTGTTTATAATTATTCAGTAGTATTATATGATAATCTTGCTCTTGTGGTAGTTGTCGCGGAAGGCCGTGGGCGAGCAGCCTTTCTTCTTCTTGAAGATGCGGTTGAAGTTGCTGATGTTGTTGAAGCCGCAGCTGTAGCATATCTCCGCCACGCTGGTATGCGTATCGACAAGCAGACGGGAGGCATAGCCGAGGCGGATGTCGATGATGTAATCGCTGACGGTCTTGCCTGTACGGGTGCGGAAGAAGCGGCTGAAGGCTGCCGGTGTCATGCCAGCGATGTCGGCAAGCGTCTTCAGGCGAATCTCTTTCTTGAAGTTCTGGTCGATATGTTCCTCGACAGCACGCACGCGGCGGCTCTCGGGTTTGTTCTTCACATTGGCAAACGACTTGCTTGCCAACAGGTGATAGTTGCTCTGCAAAGAAAGTTCATAGAGTATTTCGAGCAAAGAGAGCATACGATAGAAGCCCGGTTGTGCAGAAGTGATGCCAGTTATCTTGCCATACAGCTCCATGATGGCAGGCAGCTCAAAGGCAACGCCGCGCTTGGCATTCTCGAAAAGGGTCCGCAGGCTGGAGAACTGATTCTTCTGGAGGAACTGCTCGCCGAGGAGATCTGGCGGGAACTGAATCGTAATCTCGTGGATAGAATGGCTCGTGCAGTCGTACTGATCCCAAGTGTGTTCCAAACCGCTGCCGACAAGCACGAGGTCGTACTTGCCCAGCACCTCAATGCTGTCGCCCACGATGCGGCGCGCACCATCGCAGTTCTCCACGAAGTTCAATTCCATCTCTTCGTGCTTGTGCAACGGGTAAGTAAACGCATCCTTGTCTCGGTCAACCATCAGGAAACAGTCCTTTTCGCCCAATGGAGTAACTTCTGTAATAACTTTGTCTGTCATGGTAATAGATTTAATAATTTGTGTGGTTTTATCATGTTTTTCTTTTATTTGTGTGCAAAAATACACTTTTTTTTTGAGAAAAACAAGTTTCAGGCAAAGAAATACCCATTAGAACGCCCCAACTGCGGCTCAAAAGCGGCTCAGAAGAGTTTCATCACGCCACTTGCAGGGCGACCGGCAAGGAGTTCCCGCTGCATGTAGTCCATGTAGGGAGCCACATGATGGAAGAATATCTGATAGCCCGCACACAGGTAATTGAGGCCAGGTTCGCCATCGGCTGTTTTGAGGAAACGCAGTCGCGGACACTCGCCGTGACATGCCTTCAGCCAAAGGCACTGGCGGCACTGGCGGGGAAGAGCCTCCTTCTTCATTCGGCTGAAGCGGTTCTGCTTGGTGCCGTAAAGCATCTGCGGCAGGCCATGCGTGCGGATGTTGCCCAGCTTGTATTCGGGAAAGACAAAATGGTCGCAGGAATAGACGTCGCCATTGTGCTCCATGACGGCGGCATGACCGCATTCCTCGGCATAGACACAAACGCCTGGCTCAACGCCCATCCATCCTGCAAGGGTGGCATCGAAAAGCTGCACAAAGACTTCCCCCACATCTTTCCGCACCCATTCGTCGAAGATGGCGCACATAAAATGCCCCCATTCCTCGGGACGGATGCTAAAGGGTGCGATGGGACAGTCCTCGTCGAAAAGCTGGGCAAGATGCCGGCCGTCGCTATGTTCCTTGATGCGCTCCACAACAGGACTTATCTGCAAATACTTGCAATGCAGTTCGTCGCGGAAGAAGCGGTAGAAAGCCAGCGGGTCTTGGGCGTTGTAGTGGTTGGCAGTCGCCATCGCATTCCACTCCACACCATATTCGTTGAGGAGCTTGATGCCGTTCATCACCCTCTCCCAAGTGCCATTGCCCTGAGCATCGCGCCTGTAGGCATCGTGCTGCTCCTGAGTGCCGTCGATGCTGATGCCGACAAGCCAGCCTTCGTCGTGCAGGAACTGGCACCATTCGGGGGTGAGGTAGATGCCGTTCGTCTGAATGCTGTTGCTGATGCGCTTGCCCCGACCATAATATTGTTGCAGCCTCACCACCCTCTGATAGAAGCTAAGAGGTTTCAGCATCGGCTCGCCGCCATGCCAAGTGAAGAGCACATCGGGCATCTGCTGCACCTGGATGTAGTCGCGGATGTATTGCTCAAGGAGCAAAGAGTTCATGCCAAAAGACCCACCCAGACCCTCCCTTAAAGGGAGGGAATCCTCCCCCTTTAAGGGGGAGTTAGAGAGGGTCCGTTTCTCCAAATAATAGCAATACTGGCAACGTAGGTTGCACAGCGGGCCTGCGGGCTTTGCCATTACATAAAGCGGACGAGCGAAAGGATATGCGCAATTCATAATTTATAATTCACAATTCATAATTATTTCCTTTAACTGCCATTACGTTTTTATTCGCTTCCCAATTATGAATTATGAATTGTGAATTATGAATTTTCGTGTAAGATACCGAACCGGGTACCATATTGCGATCCAACCGACGGCGAGGACGGTGGCGAGGACAAGCAGGATGTCGGTCAGATAGACACTCACGGGATAGGTCTCGATGATGAAACTGCCCTCGCTGTCGCCCATCGTCACAAGGCCATACTCCTGCTGAATCCAACAGAGCACGCCACCAAGCACCAAGCCAAGCAAGGCTCCGGCGAAGCTGATGATGTGACCCTCCAGTCGGAAGATGGTGCATATCTGGGCATCGGTGGCACCGAGGCTTCGGAGTGTCTGGATGTCCTGCCGCTTGTCTATCATCAGCATCGAGAGTGAACCGATGATGTTGAAGCAGGCGACGAGCAGGATGAAGGAGAGGAAGAAGTAGGAGATGAGCTTCTCGATGCGCATCACGCGGAAAACATCGTTCTGCTGCTCATAGCGGTCTTCCACCTTGAAACGCTCGCCAAGCTCTGCCCTTAGTTGCTCTTTGACTTTCTCCATCTTGACACCCTCTTTGAGCTTCAACTCAACGGACGACACCCTACCCTCTCTGTCGAAGAGATTCTGGGCAAACCCCAAACTGGTGAGAATGTAGTTGGCATCGTACTTCGCCTGCCTGACCATAAAAACCACGCCAGGGCTTTGCAGTTCGTCGTGATTGAAGGAGGACAAAGGATTGCCGATGTTGACACGCTCTCCTGGCTTGGGAGCATAAACCTGCAACGGGTTCTCGAAGAAAGCAGGAAGGCCGAGCTGTTGCGCAAGCTGAATGCCCAAGACGCCGTATTCGAGCACATCGGCATGAAGGCAGAAAGAGCCGTCGCCATAGAGGATGTCCTCGATGTGGCCTTGCTGCGTGATATTGTCGGCAACGCCTTTGATGGTCACCACCTGCTGGCGGCCTTCTTGAACGACAAGCGCCTGTCCTTCGAGAACAGGCGTATAGACCTCCACCGCATCGCTCTTCTGGAGCCGCAGCAAGGAGGAGTCGTTTGCGCTGATGGTCTGTCCGTCTGTCGGAGTGACACGCAGCTCGGCATCGAAGGCCGTAAAGAGGTCGGCCACAAGATCCTGAAAGCCATTGAAGACGCTCAACGTGACCACCATCGCCATCGTAGCCACAGCCACACCAAGCACCGAGATGCCACTGATGATGTTAATGGCATGGTGGCTCTTCTTGGCAAAGAGGTAGCGGCGGGCAATGAACAATTCATAATTCATAATTCACAATTCTTAATTATTTTCTCAATTGCTCCTACACTTAACTTCGCTTCCCAATTATGAATTATGAATTGTGAATTATGAACTATGTAAAAGTTCGTCTATATGCTCAACATAATCCAACGAATCGTCCACGAAGAACTTCAGCTCAGGGATGATGCGGAGCTGCTTGCCGACGCGGGTACCGAGTTCGTAGCGCACCTGTCGCTGGTTGGTGTTGATGTTCTGTACGATTCCCTCCGCCTTCTCGCTGGGGAAGACGCTGAGATAGACGCGGCACACGCTGAGGTCAGGGCTGATGCGGCAGGCACTCACACTCACCAACACCCCTCTCATCGCACTGGTCTGCTTCTGAAAGATATCGCTCAACTCCTTCTGAATGAGCCGGGCTATCTTGTTTTGTCTGGTTGTTTCCATACTACAAAGTTAAAACTTTTTCAGTGAAGAGTTAAGAGTTAAGAATTAGGAAAAATACTTGTGCACCAAGCCCCCATTACATTTTTTCTTAACTCTTAACTCTTAATTCTTAACTTAATCTAATCTTCCTCGCTAAACATCGGATCCCATGCTGGCAGGCGGACAGGTTTCTGCTTCAGCATGTCGAGGACGGAGGCGGGACAGAACTTGCGGTTCACCACCACACGGAACATGTACTCGCGGAACCACTCGTCGGTCATAATGATGTAGCCGTTTGCACCACTGTCCGAACCCCAGCTGTTCTCCACCTTCCACTTCTTGGCTTTGCCCTCGCCGTCGAGGTCAACGGCCATGAGGGTCATGGCGTGCGTGCTACCGCTGTCGAAGGTCTCGATGCGCTGCTTCTTGTTCATGCCGAAGGTCGTTCCCAAGAGGCTTCCGTAGTCGAAGTTCTGGAGGTCGGCAAAGCCTGTCGAGCGGTCGAGGAACTTGCCCACGTCGCAGCTGAAGTACATCTGGCAGCTGTCCTTGAGCGAAGCGATGGCGATGCTCTCCAGCTCCTCGATGGGCAGGTTGACGTAGAGCCAGTTGTGTCCGTCATAGACATGGCGGTCGTAGTCAATCTCATATACCTTATTATAAGGACGACTGGGGTCGTTCATCAGCATCACATAGTCCTTGTTGAGGTCTTCGCCTTCGCTGATGCAGTAAGTCTTGAAGAACTCTTGCGGGGAATAGACCCTCTCTAACTCCCCCTTAAAGGGGGAGGACTCCCTCCCTTTAAGGGAGGGCTGGGGTAGGTCTTTCCATTTAAATGTTTTTGGAGGCACACCGTAAGCCATAACGAGCATGCGATAGACGGTGCCTAGCTGCTCCACCTTAAGCGCCTGCAACTGCTTCTCGCTCATGCCTGTCTCGCCCTTCTCGCGAAGGGTTATACCAAACTCGCGCAACTTTCTCTTCAGGTGACTGCAGAACTCGCTAGTGCTGTTGCTGACGTAGGTCTCTGGCATGATGTCGGCAGGAACCACGCCGTACTTTGTAGCCAGGTCAGCCACGCCGGTGTAAGTGCCACCGTCGGAGAGCGGATGCTGGAAGAGCCAGCGCACCATCTCGCTATCGATAGGCTGTTTGCGGGTGTCGATAATGCCTTGCAGGAAGAGGTTGCTCTTCTCGAGCTGGTCGAAGAAGAAGAGGTAGCACTGGCTGAGGACGAGGTCCTTCGTGCCAAGCTTCTTCATCGCCCTACCCCTCAGTACATTAAGTCCCGTAAAGAGCCAGCAACGGCCACTGCTCTTCTGGTCGGTAATGCCCGTGTTCTTAATCTCGATGCCGAAGTGCTTGTCCTTGGCACCGGCATTCTCCTGATTGATGGCCATCTTTGCGATGCCGACATTGCTGATAGCATTGCGGAGCGCCTTCTCGGCTGGCGTACCGGTATAGCTGCCCTCGAGCTGCTTGAGCACTTCAGGCGTGATGCCTGTCTGCGCACTTACCAGCATGCAGAACATCATTGCCAATGTGTAGATTAGTGTTCTTTTCATGTCTTTTTTATTATTGAATTTGTCTTTAAGCTGTGCAAAGATACGAAGAAAAGGTAATAAAGAGAAATAATAATGGATAAATTTCTTTATTCAGGCATTTCCAACTTCAGTTATGACGGAACTATCCATGGCTAAATAGACATTCCTTAATGAACCTTCATTACTTTTTGCGAGCGTTTCCCATTGGTTACGACATAAATGCCAGGAGTAACCGGCCTCGTATCCACGGCTTGTCCGCACATAGTGTATGCATTGTTCCACCTGATAGAAGAGAATTTCGAGTCTTGTCGCCAACATTCATCTGCTTGAACTTGGTCGAGACCTGTCTCAATTGCCGTTAAATCTGTGAGCATGAAGTTATCGAATGAGTAGCTGAACGAGTTTTTGCTGGAACCGACCTTCAGCGCAAAGTAAACGGTTCCTGTGGTTGTGGCTTTCCATTTCATCGTGCCAGCCGTATGGTTACTTCCTGTTTTGGCCTTAGCGGACATCATACCATCATACTCGGCAAGAGAAGCATCCAGCCACGAATTAAGTTGACCTATAGTATTGGCTTCGCTCAGTCCCTCGTCAGCATAGTCCTTTGGTTTGTCATTAACAACGAAGGCCTGTATCCAGAAATCTCCATTACCACTGGCGCCTCGCACAGCCACATCGGCTGAATAGGTATGTCCTGCTATGACCTCTATCGGCTGATACACCACTGTATTGAGCGAATGGTTACGTGCTGAGGAGATTCGGAGCGCTCCACCATTGCCGGCAGTTGGAGTGCTGGCAGTCGAGTTCCACTCATACTTGGTATTGTTTACGGATGCAAGTGCTGCTGTTTGCCATGCGCCCTGATATTCACATTCTCCATTCAGGAGGTGATTGCGTCCCGCGTCCAAATCTGGCTCCAAGACTTGCAACTCCTGCTCCGACGCATCCTTTCTATTTAAGAAGCGCAACCAGTTGATGTTGAGTCCACCTTTTTCTATATATACGCGCACGCACAACTTTCCCTTCGGAAGGACAATGCTGGAGAATGATTTTGTTTTCCATGTGGTGTAGCCTCCTGTGGATGTCAACTTTGTAGAAGCTGTGACAGGTCGGTCGTTGATGGTGACACGTACGATTGACGAGTCGGAGTTTATGGCATAACGCAATTGCAGTTGCCATTTGCCAGCCTCATTAGGGTTATCTATGGTGTACTGCAGCCATTCTCCGTCCTTAGTCTCTCCCACATAATATCCACAGTTTTTGGTATCATTGGGGCTGTCATAAATGTCCACCCCGTCATTGCGATATGTCCATCCTCTCTGCCATGAGGTGAAATCCTCTCCGTTATACTGATATGAGGCATCATCGGTGTCCCAGTATGCTCTGCCTGGAGCGCCCATATCATAGTGCGCGGCATAGATATAGTCACCCGTGTGATAGTCAGCAAACGGCAGACAATCATCGTCGAAAGGACGCCGCAGGAGTGCATCAAGGTAATCTGTTCGCACGATGCAGCGACTGATATGCTGTGCTTCTGCCCATGCCTTGCAAGCATTCCAAAGCGTCGTCGCAGAGGGACAGCTGCCATTCTGCCATTGGCTGATGACTTTGTCGTAATTGGAAACACGCTTGACTTGCAGTATGCTGTTGATGTTGCTCTTCTTCATCGGCCAACAAGTCCATGCAGCGAACTGCATTGCCTCCTCATAGAGACGGACGCATCCAGCTGTCCATGAATTGCTGTTCTCGCCGAACTCGCCGATATAGATGGGGCATCTGTATTTTGTGGCCATATCGGCCATGTTTTTCACTTGCTCTTTTGTGTTATATACGCCATA
Source organism: Bacteroidaceae bacterium (assembly GCA_017524545.1). Lineage (GTDB taxonomy): Bacteria > Bacteroidota > Bacteroidia > Bacteroidales > Bacteroidaceae > Physcousia. The sequence continues at coordinate 3,848 of JAFXVN010000074.1, read as the reverse complement.
TCTATGGAACTGCAGCATCATCTTCGTGTCCATCTTGGTTGAGGGAAAACCAGTATAGTCGTTGCTGTAGGAATTGCCTTCCACGATGACGATGTGGTTGGTGTCCTCTTTTCGGATAGCCTTAATGATGGCTTTGAAGGTGTCCCACAAGAGTTTGTTGCTGCTTGGGAGCGTCCAGTTGGTTTCGTTGATGAGGTCGTATGCCGCCACACACTTCTGGTCCTTATAGCGTTCGGCTATCTTTTGCCACAAGGCTGTCAGTTTCGTACGATTGGCTTCACTTTCCCACAAGGATGGCTTGCTGGAGTCGTAGTCGCAGATATCACCAGACGATTGACCGCCCGGGCAAGCATGCATGTCCAGTATGAGCAGGATGCCCCATCTTTCTGCCCAGACACACATGGAGTCGATGCGGTCGAAACCTTCTTGTAGCCATGTCTGTTCTCCAGCTACAGGTTCCTTCTCTATGGGCAGGGTGAAGTATTTATAGTGCATCGGCACGCGCAAGGTGTTGAAGCCTTGTTCTGCGATGAACTTCATGTCTTCCTCGCAGAAGTTATTGTCCATCCACAAGCGGTCGAACTCTTCAACTTTTTCTTCACCGCACACATCTGCAAGCATCTGGTCGAACTTGAACTGGCGGTCCAAGTTTCTGGAAGTGTTCATCATGTACGGTTCGCGCACCATCCAGTTGCCACAGTTCGTGCCACGCATCACAAGCGTCTGGCCGTCGCGACCTATCAGCTTTGTGCCAGATATGCGTACATAATTGTCGCTTGCATTAACTGTGAATACGTTTGAAGCAAATGCCAATGCAACAATCACAAATGACATAATATGTTTCATTGGTGGATACTCTCTATATTAAAGATAATAATGCCAGACATTAATACTTCCAGAAGTCATATTTCTTGCGCAGTTCTTCCTGCTTTTCGGGCGGCAAAGACTTGAAATAGCCACGCCAACTGGGGCAGAAATTGATTTGCCAACGCCAAAAACGGCCGATTAGCGACTTGGGGTTCTTGTCATACTGAGCACGGAGCTTGCAATTCTCACACGGATACTTCATAATATATAAGGTATAAAAAGGTTTTACTCGCTATAATTGTGGTCAACAATGATGACAACCTGTTTGTCGGGCACCAAAGGCTGGAGTTCGGCGGTAAGCTGGCCGACAAATGCAGCCTCATCATGGACGGAAATGTCGGGAACGACATCGACAGAGAGCATGTTGTCCTTCTCGGAATAGTAGAAGCCATGCACCTGGACGATTTCCGGATGGGCGGCAAGCATCTGCTTCACCTTTGTCTGCAGTTCCGCACGACGGTTCTCGCCTGTCGCAATGGCATACACGCCAACGGTCATGACAATATTGTGGCGCTCTATCATCTGCATCGTGATTTTGCGCGTCAAGCCATGAATCTCGTGAGCCGACATCGTGTCATAGACGTTGATGTGCAGGGAACCAATCTGAATGTCAGGACCATAGTTGTGCAGGATGAGGTCGTAAACCCCATGCACGCCCTCGAACTCGGACACCTCCCTCTTGATTTGGTTGGTAAGTTCTGCTGAAATACTTGTACCCAGCAGTTCGTTGACGGGTGAAGCGAGCATCTCTATGCCAGCCTTGATGATGACGAGGGAGATCAGCGCACCGAGAATGCCGTCGAGCGAGAAGCCCCACAACAGCATAACACCTGCCGAAACAAGCGTTGCCAAGGTGATGATGGCATCGAACAAAGCATCGGAACCTGAGGCTATTAGGGCATCGCTCTTCAACTGCTCGCCCTTGCGCTTGACATATTGTCCCAGAATGAGCTTGACCGCGATTGCCACCACGATGACTATGAGCGTCAATGTCGTGTAGGTAGGTTCTGTGGGGTTGAAAATCTTCTTAACTGACTCGATGAGCGAAGTGATGCCAGCCGACAGCACTATGACTGCGATGATGATGGCGCTGAAGTACTCCACCCTGCCGAAACCAAAGGGATGTTTGCGGTCGGCAGGACGCTGCGAAAGCTTTGTACCGACGATGGTAATGACGCTCGAAAGGGCATCGCTCAGGTTGTTGACGGCATCCATCACGATGGCTACCGAACTGGCCAGAATGCCTACAGCAGCCTTAAAGCCAGCCAGCAGGACATTGGCTGCGATGCCTATCCAACTAGTGCGTATGATTTCCTGACTCCTATCCATATTTTTCTACAATTGTTCCTCTATTGGCCGTCCCAATTGAGCTGGCTCCGTTGTTGGCTCGAAACGTCCAACTACCTTGCCTTTGCGATCAATCAGGAACTTTGTGAAGTTCCATTTGATGTCGGGTTTCGATGCGTAATCTGGATCTGCTTTGGAGAACATCTCGTCCAGCAACTTAGAGAGCGGGTGCTCGGGTGCGAAGCCGGCAAAGCCAGCCTGGCTCGTCAACCATTTGTAGATGGGATGAGCATTCTCGCCGTTCACCTCAATCTTCGACATCAAGGGGAATGTGACACCGTGGTTCTTGCGGCAGAACTCCTCGATTTGCTCGTCAGTACCTGGTTCCTGATGCCCGAACTGGTCGCAGGGGAAGCCGATGATGACCAGCCCGCGCTCCTTGTACTTCTGATAGAGGTCCTCCAGCCCATCGTATTGAGGGGTGAAGCCACACTTCGAGGCTGTGTTGACGATGAGAAGCACCTTGCCTTTGTAGTCGGCAAAGTTCACCTCCTGGCCCTTGTTCGACAGGGCGCTGAATTGATAAATGGTGTTCACAGAGTTTGTCTTACAAGACAGCAGGCAAAGAGTGACCGCCATAATTAAAAGAATAGGGTTGTGTCGCATTCTGATGGATGGTTTTTCCATGTTTGCTTTGCAAAGATAAGCAAAAAGAACGACATTTTGCATGATATTCAATAAATAATACCTTTCAATGCAAAAAACGACTGTTATGATGAAGAAAAGCAAAGGTTACACATTATATAATTTAAGTTTCGGGAGTTCCGCTGTAGTCAGCCTGAAAGACCGTTTTTATCGGACAGCAATTATTGTGTTACATCCCCTTTATGATTTTGCAAAACACTATACACCTCTACACCATGCCATGTAAGACACTATATATCAGGATGTAAGATGGGTGTATAGAGGTGTAGAAACAACACCCGTCTATACACCTTTTAGGTGAAAACAGCACATCTTCACTCATGAAAAAATGTCTTATTAGTTGATTTCATGTTTGTTTCGCATTAACATGAAAAGTGGAAACTTTTTGTTTCTGCAGTGGAAACAAAAAGTTTCTCTTGAGAAACAAACTGTTTCCACCGCAGAAACAAAATGACGTGTTGTGTACTTATGTGAAACTTAAGATAACAATCAATTCTGTTTTGGGAGTTAATTCCCCAAAATTTCATGCTTATGCCATAAAAAAAAAACTCCCACCTTAAAACTGATTAAGGTGAGAGCTTTATTGATTCCCCACTGAAGGGGGAGATTCAGATATGGTTATTCTTTACCATTCCTCGTCCCAGACATTGACATGTTCCTTAGTACGGGACTCGCCGTTTCCTGCGCCGCCGATCTCAATACCGGCATTGCCTTTAGCTTCGTCCACGCTCTGCATCAGCAAGCCTTGATGTTGAAGCTGCACACATAGAAGGATAAGCATCCTCCTCACGGGCCTCAATAAAAATCTTTTTGCCATAAAATAAAACTTTGGACTAACTAATGTAATGTATTTCCTGACTTCGTCAATGCGACACCCAAACTTCAACGTTGTCCCAAGTCTACCTCAAAGAGGGGACGTATGGCCTTGTGGTCATTAGTCAGGAACATGGTCTTAGTGTAGAAACTCCTGTTGTTAGGCATGTGTACTC
>JAFXVN010000073.1 GCA_017524545.1 Bacteroidaceae bacterium | reverse complement strand
CTTTCGGGGGACAAAAAATGGGGGTGCGTCACTCTTTGGGGGACATCTGGGGGACAAAGTTAGGCAAAAATCTGCAAACAAACAATACCTAAATCAAAAATCTGCAAAAACCCGAACAATCTTTAACACTTGAAAACAAGGCATTTACGGGCTTATTTTTGCAGATTTTATGTGTTTCGTTGCAATTGGACTATTTTCCCACGCAGAAGGAGCTAAAGATGTTGTGAAGGATGTCTTCTGGGGTGATTTCGCTGCCGGTGATTTCGCCAAGGTGATGTAGGCACTGGCGGAGGTCTTCGGCAACGAGGTCGGTGGAAGTTTGGGCGGCAAAGGATTGCTTGGCACGTTGAAGGGCTTCGAGCGATTGCTTTAGGGCATTGTAGTGACGGACGTTTGTCACGATGGAATGTGTCGCATCCAAGTTGGTCGGCAGGGATGCCTCGCGAACCAATGCCTGACGCAGAAGGTTGATGCCGTCGCCTTTGGCTGCAGAGATGTGAAACAAACGGCCTGTGGGCTGACGATGGTAGAGGTAGGATGTGCTGGGCAGGGACATGTCGCATTTGTTGATGACCTGCAAAACTGTTTGGTCATCTCTGAATTGTATTTCCGGGAACGGCAGGTTGCTTTCCGTCAGGAGGAGAATAATCTTTGCTTTCTCGGCGGCCTGAAGGGATCGCTCGATGCCCATTCGTTCCAGTTTGTCTTTTGTCTTGCGTATGCCTGCTGTGTCTATGAAACGGAATGTGATGCCGCCAATCTGTATGGTGTCTTCGATGAGGTCGCGTGTAGTGCCTTGAATGTTTGAAACGATGGCTCGATCTTCACCGATGAGGGCATTGAGTAGGGTGGATTTACCGACATTTGGTGCTCCGATAATGGCAACGGGGATGCCGTTCTTGATGGCATTTCCCATCTGAAAGGAGTCTGCCAGCAGACTGATGTGTTCCTCAATCTTATCCATCAGTTCTGATAGCTGTCCACGATTGGCAAACTCAACATCCTGGTCGTTGAAGTCAAGTTCAAGTTCTAGCAAGGAAGTCAGGTGCAGGAGTTGTCCCTGAAGTTCTTTCAACTCCCCGCTGAATTGGCCTCGCATTTGGCTCATTGCCATTTGGTGTGTCGCTTGCGTTGAAGAGGAGATAAGGTCGGCCACGGCTTCTGCCTGGCTCAGGTCGAGCTTGCCGTTCATGAAGGCTCGCATCGTGAACTCTCCTGGTTCTGCCTGTCGTGCTCCTGCCCAAAAGAGCGACTCCAGAAAGTTCTGTACGATATAGGAGCTGCCGTGCAGGCTTATCTCTGTGCTGTCCTCCCCTGTATAGGAATGCGGAGCGCGAAAGACGGAAACAAGAACATCATCGAGTTCTTTGCCCTCTATATCCTTGACCTTTCCGAAGTGCAGGGTATAACCTTGGGCATCTTTAATCGACTTGGAGAAGATGCTGTCTGTAACCGAAACGGCATTAGGTCCGCTGACGCGAACAATGGCAATGGCTCCTCCTGGAGGGGTGGCAAGGGCGCAAATGGTGTCTTTCATTAAAAAAGTTGAAAAGTTAAAAAGTTGAAAGGTTTAAGGGTTTAGAAGTTTAAGGGCGGTTTCGAGGGCGTTTAAGTCATTATTTGTGGTTGCCCAGCTTGTGACGAAGCGGCAAAGGGTGTGTTCCTCGTCGATTGGCTCCCATGTTTCAAAGAGGACATGTTCCATGATTTGTTTCATCTGAACATTGGAAAGCTCGACGAATTGCTGGTTGGTGCAGGAGGGGCGAAGAGGGATGCCGGCATCTGTGAAGAGCTTCCGCATTTTCATTGCCATGTCGATAGCGTGCTTGGCAATGTGCAAGTAGAGATTATCTGTGAACAAAGCATCGAATTGCACGCCTGCCAAGCGGCTCTTGGCAAGCAGGGCACCGTGCCGCTTCACAATGTTCATAAAGTGGCGGGGTGCGCCAGCGCGAGGGAATACGACTGCCTCGCCACAGAGTGTGCCGACCTTTGTTCCGCCTATGTAGAAAGCATCGCAGTGACGGGCTAGCCAAGGCAAGTCGAAATCGCATTCCGAGGAGGCAAGTCCGTAGCCCAGACGTGCTCCGTCGATGAAGAGGCGAAGGTCATAACGGCGGCAAACGGAAAGAATGGCTTCAATCTCCTTGGCACTATAGACGCTGCCAAGTTCCGTAGGGAAGGTGATATAGACCATTCCCGGGATGACCATGTGTTCGAGTGTCGGGTCGGCATGAAAGGCTTTCAGCCAAGCTTCCAGTTCGCCAGCATCCATCTTTCCGCCATGCGAGGGTAGGGGAATTACCTTGTGTCCGCTGGCTTCTACGGCTCCCGACTCATGCACATTGATGTGAGCCGTCTGCACAGCTATCACACCTTCGTAGCTTGCCAACATCCCGTCGATGACTGTCGCGTTGGCTTGTGTGCCGCCAACAAGGAAGAAGATGTCGGCATCGGGACACCCGCAAGCCTTCCTTATCTTGGCACGCGCCTGCTCACTCCACTCGTCGAAACCATACGACTGGCTTTGCGAGGCATTCGTCTCGATAAGATGTTGCAGCACAACAGGATGTGCACCGTTGTTATAATCGCTCTCGAAGGAAACCATAACATTTACCATTTAACCATTTACCATTTGTTGCATCACTTTTCAAGATTTTTGCACCAAGTGTTGGCAATGAGTGTTGCTGTCATATTAGATTCTGTCGAGAACCAACTGAATGAGGTTGTCAATGCTGTTCTTGTATTCGGTGTTCATTTCCTTGGCATAGCGGTTGGCGATGACCATGCAGCAAGTCATGGCACGGTGTCCGAGCAGGGAGGCAAGGCCAGCAAGGGCGGAGGACTCCATCTCGAAGTTGCATATCTTCAGCTCTTTGCCTTCGCTCGTCTGATAGCGGAAGGACTCGACCTTCTCGTTTTGGTTCGGGTCTTGTGTTTTGAGACGAACCTGTCTGCCTTGCGGACCGTAGAAGCCGCCGCATGCAATGGTGATGCCGCGAAGCATTTCCGTTCCTGCAACTTGCTCGATGAGGGAGGGGTCGGCAGTGGCAACGTATGGTGCACCTTTCTGCGGACACCAGTTCATGTGCTGAACGAAAGCCTTTTCCAAGTCGAGGTCACAAACCTCGTTGCGCCCAGCATAATAGTTGAGCAAGCCGTCGAAGCCGATGCTCTTGACGCTGGCAATGAAGGTGCCCAGCGGAGCCTCGGGTTGCAGGCCTCCGCAGGTGCCGATGCGGACTACAGAAAGTGTGCGGTGTCCGAGCTTGTCCTCTCGCTCCTTGAAGTCGATGTTGGCAAGTGCGTCCAGTTCGTTCATCACGATGTCGATGTTGTCGCAGCCGATGCCCGTGCTGAGAACTGTGATGCGTTTGCCCTTGTATGTGCCTGTGACGGTATGGAACTCGCGGTTGCTGATGCTGCATTCCTGACTGTCGAAGTGCGCGGCTACCGTGTCAACACGTCCTGGGTCTCCAACCAGAATGATGCGGTCGGCCAGCTGTTCGGGCTTGATGTGAAGATGAAAGATGCTGCCATCTTCATTGATGATAAGTTCGGAGGATTCGTATTTTTTCATTTACTATTTGATGATTTACAATTTCTTTAATCCCTAATCTTTAAATCCCTAATCCTTTCCCAATTCCAGCCGCCGGATTTCTTTTTCCAGCGCAAGCTTGTCTGCGGCAAGACGTTCGAAGGCTGTCTCCGTCAGTCGTATTTGTGCTGCGATTTGTGTGCGTTGAGTCTCGTTCATGGCTGTATACTTGGCACGAAGCGCGTTCAGTTCTCCCGCCTTTGTGTCGTATTCCTTCTGTGTCTCAACCCAAATCTTTGCCTTTTGTTGTGCCTGTGGATTCTTGAAGCTGGACAAGGTGTAATAAGTTCTGTGGTCGTTGACAACAAACGTGAAATCACGGTTCTTCGTTTCATTCTTTACGCCTTGACGTGCCTCTTCAAGGCGTTTCTTTGCAGCGTTGACGGCAGCTATGTCTGCCCAAGTGTCCTTTATGGATGCGATGCGAGCAAGCGAAGCAAGCTTCTTCTTTCCAAGTTCCTCTTCGTTGTAGATACGACGGGTTTCCGTGGGGATGAACGTGTAGAGGCAAACGGTGTCGGCTGGCTGGTTGCGGTCGGTCACGAACCATCCCAACTGCTGGAACTCGTCAATGACCATCAAGTAATCGTTAGCAGGCGAATTGAAGGGCATACCGATGTTCTCGGGAGACAGGAACTGCCCATTGTCTGCATCATAGCGCGTCATGAAGATGTCGTAGCCGCCGATGCTTTCTTCGCACTCGGCTGCATAGTACATGGTGATGCCGTCGCTAAGCATGAACGGGTAGTTGAGGTTGTCGCCTTCTTCCTCTTCAAATCCTGTCAGCTGACGTTCCATAGACCATTCTCCGCCGATAAGCGATTTGTCTTTCAGCCGCAGCTGTCCCTGTTGGTTCGCTTCTGCATAGACGATGTAGTTGCCCAGCTCGTTGCGGAAGAGTGTGCAGACAGAGTCTTTGCCCGTCTTGAAGAAATCGGCATAGCTCATAATCGAACCGCTTTCCTGTGAGAGCTTAATCTGCTGCAAGACCTGCTTCTTGGGCAGGAGCACGCTGTCGATAAACGTCACCTGTTCTGTGGCGTGCAGTCGAAGTTGTGACTTGCGAACCGTCTCAAGCAGAGCCTCCGTCTGTTCGGTGGGCTGCTTTTTCTTTGTCAAGTCGGCTATCTGCTGCTCCAGTATTTCCTCTGCAAGGTCAAAGTCGTAGGCAGCCATCGCCTCTTGTGCAGTTACGGTGTATTTCGGCTGCGCCTTCCTGCCTCTGCGCTGGGCAAGAAGAGACCCTCCATTGCCCTCAAAGGGGAGTAGGGGAGCAAGAAGCATTATGAATAGGAAAAGAGATAGAGACTTGCGCAACATAATTTGTATTATGGATTTAGACATTTTTAATTTCCCTGATTCCATCTGAAGGGGTGAAGGGAGTTATTTGAAGATGAAATAGACGGCGAGCACCAGACAGACGAGCGCTGCGAAGTGGTTCCAGTGCAGTTGTTGCCCTTGAAAGATGAGGTTTGCGATGATGCAGAAGACAACCAGCGAGATGACCTCCTGAATGACTTTCAACTGCATCAGCGAGAACGGGCCGCCATTGCCGATGAAGCCAATCCTGTTGGCCGGTACTTGGCAGCAGTATTCAAAGAAGGCAATTGCCCATGAGAAGAGTATGATGCTGAACAGCGGCCAGTTTGTAGAGACACCGGCTTGGTTGAGCTTCAGATGCCCGTACCAAGCCAGCGTCATAAAGACATTGCTGCAAATCAACAGTATGATTGTATAAAATGCACTCATTGTAATTGTTACTTCGAAAGATATTCATGCATTGCAGCTGCGGCGCGTCGGCCGTCGCCCATTGCAAGGATGACCGTTGCACCGCCGCGAACGATGTCGCCTCCGGCAAAGATGGTCGGGACGTTCGTCTGCATACCTTCGTTCACGACGATTGTGTTCTTGCGGCCAAGCTCCAAGCCCTGTATCGAAGTGGGCACGATGGGGTTGGGACTCACGCCCACAGCCACGATAGCCTGGTCGATGGCGATGGTCTCGGTGGCTCCAGGAATGGGTACAGGCGAACGGCGACCGCTTGCATCGGGTTCGCCAAGCTCCATCTTTTGCAGGACAACTTCTGTGACATTGCCCTTTTCGTCTGCATGATACTCAATGGGATTGTGCAGGGTGAGGAACTCTATGCCCTCCTCCTTGGCGTGCTTCACCTCTTCCAGACGTGCAGGCATCTCCTCCTCGCTGCGACGGTAGGCGATGAACACGCGCTCGGCACCCAGACGCTTTGCCGTGCGGCAGCTGTCCATAGCGGTGTTGCCGCCACCCACTACCATCACGTTCCGTGCCTTCTTGATAGGTGTGGCAAACTCTGGGTTGCTGGCATCCATCAGGTTGACGCGCGTCAGGTACTCGTTGCTGGACATGATGCCGTTCGAGTTCTCGCCCGGAATGCCCATGAAGTTGGGCAGACCTGCGCCGGAGCCGACGAAGATGCCCTTGAAATCTTGGGCTTCCAAGTCAGCAATTGTGATGGTCTTGCCCACGACACAATCCTTGACAAACTTCACGCCAATCTTCTCCAGATTCTGTATCTCGACATCGACAATTGCGTTGGGCAGACGGAACTCGGGAATGCCATACTTCAGCACACCACCGATTTCGTGCAGAGCCTCAAAGACGGTCACGTCGTAACCAGCCTTTGCCATATCGCCAGCGAAGCTCAATCCCGAAGGACCAGAGCCGATGACTGCAATCTTCTTGCCGTTCTTCTCAGCCACATCGGGCAGGGACATGTTGCCGCTCTCGCGCTCGTAGTCGGCGGCGAAGCGTTCCAAGTTGCCGATGGCGACGGCAGGCTCCTTCATCTTCAGGTGGATGCACTGCGCCTCGCACTGCTTCTCTTGGGGGCAGACGCGACCGCATACGGCGGGCAGAGCCGAGGTCATTTTCAGCACGCGGGCAGCTTCGAGGAATTTGCCACGCTCGATGTTCTTGATGAACGACGGGATGTTGATGCCGACGGGGCAGCCCTGCATACAGCTCGGATTAGCGCAGTCGAGGCATCGCTTTGCCTCTGTCATGGCCTGCTCCACGCTGAGGCCTTGGTTCACCTCTTCCGTGCGCGTCGTTGCTCTATAGACAGGGTCAAGCTCAGGCATCTTACAACGCTCAATCTGCGTGCGTTCCTTCGCCTTCATCGACTTGCGGAGTTCCTCGCGCCATGGGGCGGAGCGGTCGGTAAGAGACTCAGCAGCCTCCCCCGTCCCCTCCAAAGGAGGGGTGAAAGGTGAGGCGGTGGGATGGTTCTCCCCTCCTTTGGAGGGGATGGGGGAGGCTTGTGGTCTGTTCATTGCCTCCATTTCTTCTGCCTTGAATGCTCCGCCGCGACGCATCATCTCGTCGAAATCGACCTGATGGCCGTCGAACTCGGGGCCGTCCACGCAGACGAACTTCGTCTTGCCGCCTACGCTGACACGGCAGGCTCCACACATGCCTGTGCCATCGACCATGATGGTGTTGAGGCTGACATCAGTCGGGATGTTGTATTTTTTGGTGAGCAGGCAGCAGAACTTCATCATGATGGCGGGGCCGATGGCAAAGCACTTATCGACCTTCTCGCGCTGGATGACCTCTTCCATGCCGACGGTCACCACGCCTTTCTTGCCGTAGCTGCCGTCGTCGGTCATGATGATGACCTCGTCGCTTGCAGCGCGAACCTCGTCTTCAAGGATGATAAGCTCCTTGCTGCGACCTGCAATCACGCTGACGACACGGTTTCCCGCAGCCTTCAGAGCCTGAATGATGGGCAACATGGGAGCTGTGCCGACGCCACCGCCTGCACAAAGCACGGTGCCGAAGTTCTCGATGTGGGTGGCGCGACCCAGAGGGCCAACCACGTCTGCAATATAGTCGCCTTCATTCAGGGCGCAAAGCTGAGTGGTGCTTGCACCAACTGTCTGAATGACAAGCGTAATGGTTCCTTTCTCTTTATCGCTTCCGGCAATAGTCAAGGGCACACGTTCGCCCTTCTCATCCACGCGGATGATAACGAAATGACCAGCCTTACGGGCCTTTGCAATCAACGGAGCTTCAACGTCCAGGCGGAAAACCTTCTCGCTGAACTGTATTTTCTTGACAATCTTGAACATAATCTTTTACCTTTGGGGTTAATGGGCTAAATTGGGTTAATGGGCTTTGGCTATTTAATTATACCGAAGCCGCAATAAGGAACGAGCACCTTGGGAATGCGGATACCTTCGGGTGTCTGGTTGTTCTCCAAGATGGATGCCACGATGCGGGGCAGGGCGAGAGCCGAGCCGTTGAGGGTGTGGCAGAGTTCCGTCTTGCCTGTTGCGGTGCGACGCACGCGGCACTTTAGGCGGTTGGCCTGATAGGTGTCGAAGTTCGAGACGGAGCTGACCTCGAGCCAGCGTTGCTGTGCCTCGCTATAGACCTCGAAGTCGTAGCAGATGGCGCTGGTGAAGCTCTGGTCGCCGCCGCAAAGGCGAAGGATGCGGTAGGGGAGTTCGAGTTTCTGCAGCAGGCCTTCCACGTGGGCGAGCATCTCCTTGTGGCTCTCAGCGCTGTGCTCAGGTGTGTCGATACGTACAATCTCTATCTTGCTGAACTCGTGCAGGCGGTTCAATCCGCGCACATCCTTACCGTAACTACCTGCTTCGCGACGGAAACATTGGGTGTAGGCGCAGTTCTTGATGGGCAGGTCTTTCTCGTCGAGAATCACGTCGCGATAGATGTTCGTCACAGGCACCTCGGCCGTCGGGATGAGATAAAGGTCGTCCACTTCGCAATGATACATCTGACCTTCCTTGTCGGGCAACTGGCCTGTGCCATAGCCTGATGCAGCATTCACAACTGTTGGTGGCATAATCTCCTCGTAACCAGACTTCTGCGCTTCATCCAAGAAGAAATCGATTAACGCACGCTGAAGCCTTGCGCCCTTGCCGCGATAGACAGGGAAACCAGCTCCCGTTATCTTCACACCAAGGTCGAAGTCGATGAGATTGTACTTCTTGGCGAGTTCCCAATGAGGCAGCTTGGCACTTTCGACAACAGGGTTTGCATCCCAATTGCCAACCGTGTCTTGTCCCACGATACACTTCTTGAGGTTAGACTTGACAACCCAGTTGCATTCGGCACACGTCCCTTCGGGTACCTCGTCGTAGGGGATGTTGGGAATCTGGCAAAGCAGGCGCGTAAGTTCCTGCTCGGCTGTCTCCTTTTTGTTCTCCAGCTCTTTGCTCGTCTCTTTAAGTGCGGCCACCTTAGCCTTGACCTCTTCTGCTTCCTCGCGCTTGCCCTGTTTCATGAGCATACCGATTTCGGCTGCAAGCTTCTTGGCGGCTGAGAGGTTCTGGTCAAGCTCTGTCTGTGCCTGACGACGGCATTTATCTACGGCAATGACTTCTTCAATTGCCTCTCGTGCATCGGCGAAGTGCTTCTTCTCCAAGCCTGCGATGACACGTTCTTTTTCTTCTGTGATGAGTTTAAGTGTTAACATCGAAGTAATTTACTATTTGACGATTTACTATTTACGATTTATTCTTTCACCTTTTCACCTTTTCACCTTTTCTTAAAATGGCAGCCATACGAACGCAGCTGCGTCCCATAGTGCATGGCTGATGATGATGGCTTTTAATTGGCTGGGCATGAGCCAGTAGAGTCCGCCCCACACGATGCCGCACACAAGGGCGGCCATGATGAGCATGAAGTTGCCCGATGGCAGATGCACAGCGGTATAGCAAGCTGTTGTCAGCAGGAAGGCGATGAACGGCGGACGATACTTGGAGAGTGTTCTTTGCACATAGCCTCGCCAGAAGATTTCTTCTGCTGGTCCGATGACAAGCAACAGGAGCATTGCAAGCAGGGTGGGCGAGAGGTCGCCCTTCATATTATAGATAAGGTTCACCTGCGCGCGCGAAAAAGAAAAGAGGAGTTGCGACACGATGTTCCCCACATAGAACACTCCCCATAGCAATGCCGCGATAGCAAAGCCCATGAGGATGGTTGAATTTTGAATTTTGAAATCTGAAATCTGAATGTTGTTCCTTCCGCCAAAGACAAGAGCAAAGCACGTAAGAGTACATGCCGAAATGGTCATGCATACCCAGAAGTTCACATGTGGCGCTGTCATAGGCGAAAACATGATGAACCACAGCACAGCAGCCACAAGCAGACTCAGGACGAGCTTGCTTTTGTCGCGCCTTTTAAGGGAAGCGGGTGTGTATGGTGTTTCAGCTTTCAATTATCAATTATCAATTATCAATTATCAATTCTCAATTTACGAGTGCTTCTGTGATGAGTCCGACCGTGAGTGTCAGGCTGAAAGCGAGTTGCAGCTTTGCCGTTGCCTCGTCCAGGCTGGCTATGGCATCAAGCCCGTTCGTGCTATAGGAAAGCATCTTCTTGCAGTTGCCAAAGGCTATGGGAAGGGTGATGAAAGCGACGAGTGTCCAGGGGCTTACGCATCCCAGAACGGCTGTCGCCACAAGCCAGAGGTAGGGCAGGGCAAGCTCGAAGACATACATGCCGATGGCGAAGCGGCGGCCTGTGAGCATGGCGAAGGTGTGGATTTTCGCACGTCCGTCGGTTTCGATGTCGCGTGTGTTGTTCGCATGGAGGATGGCCACCGTGATGCTTCCCACAGGCACAGCAAGCCAGAGCACTTCGGGAACGATTTCACCCGTGCAGATGAATGTTGTGCCGAGCATGGGCAGCAGGGCATAGCAGGCCATGATGACGAGGTCGCCAAGTGCCGCATACTTCAATGGCGGATAGAGCAGGGACAGGGCGATGCCAGCCAAGCCGAACCAGAGCAAGGTGATGCCCGTCAGATAGACCATCAGCAAGCCCATTGCTACGGCAAGCACCTGAAGTGTTACAGAAAGGCAGAGCACTTCCTTCGGCGTGAACTGCTTGTCGGTGAGGATGCGGACGCCGTATGTGTCCTCTGCATCCACGCCTTTCTTGTAGTCGTGATAGTCGCTCCAGACATTACCGGCAGCGTGCACCAGAATGATGTTCACCAAAGCCATCAGACCGAGGCACCACGACATTTCGATGCCATTGCTCCACAGGAACGCCATCGTCACGATGACGGGCATCGACGATGCCGGGAAGGACCAAGGCCGTGTGGCAAACAACCATTCTTTCACTGTATGTTTTTTCATGGTTGATTCATCTTTATTCAATTCATCATTCATAATAAAACATAGTCCCCTCACTGCAGAAAGCATGAGGGGACTTGATTTGAGCCTGAATTGTCTGTTTCAAATGAGCGTACGCCCTTATGCCTCAGCAGCTACGGGTACTACACTGACAGTACTACGGTCGAGGCGACCTTTCCTGAACTGTACAGTACCGTCCACGAGAGCATAGAGGGTGTTGTCCTTACCCATAGCCACGTTCGTGCCGGGGTAATGACGTGTGCCGCGCTGGCGAACGATGATGTTGCCTGCGATACACTTTTCTCCGCCGAAAATCTTAACGCCAAGTCGTTGTGCATGTGACTCGCGACCGTTCTTAGAACTACCTACACCTTTTTTATGTGCCATTTTGTTCAGTTTTTAGCGGTTAAACATTAAGCGTTGATACCCTTGATGGTCAGTTCGGTGAACTGCTGGCGATGGCCGTTGAGCTTGCGATAGCCCTTGCGACGCTTCTTGTGGAAGACGAGCACCTTGTCGCCCTTCACCAGGGGTGAAACAACTTCGGCCGTAACCTTTGCGCCTTCCACGGTGGGAGTGCCCACGGTGATGGTGCCGTTATCGACCAACAACACATTCTCAAACTCAACAGTCTTGCCTGCTTCTGCATCGGCAATGTGATGAACGAAGAGCTTCTTGCCCTCCTCAACACGGAACTGCTGACCGTTAATCTCTACGATTGCGTACATTACTTTATTTAATTGTTTATAACGGGTTTGACCGCAGGGCGGAGCCATCTCGTGACCCGCTTTTTCGAGCCTCTACGGCATAAATCGGCTGCAAAGGTACAGTTTTTTTCTCTATCTGCCAAATGTTTTGAGTTTTTTTTGAAAGAATAGTGTCGTAATGCTCCCAACGCTTCACATAGCATCGTATCGTAGCAGACAAGAAAAAGGCGGAAATAATTTGGCAGGAAGAACAAAAACCCAATCTTTTCATTCAGCTCTTCGTGTGTCATGGTGTTTTCCTGTTTTGTCAGTTCTTGGTATAGTTTGAAAAATTATTTTCTACTCTTCGCAAATTCTTTTTGCCATGTCGTTGAGTGCGAGGCATTGGTCTCGGCGGATGGTGAGGTGCTCGTTGTGGTGCTGCCAGGGGGCAAGGAGCAGGAGCTGTCCGCGCTGGCAGGCTTCCATGCGCTGGCCGCCGGGCTTGGCAAGGTCTGTGAAGCCGTTCTCCTGAAGGATGATGAGTGGCAGTCCCTCCTCGAAGGCGGCTCGCATCACCTGCTTCTCGCCCCGGGAGATGCAGGGGGAGACAAGCACCGCTCCGCTGCGAGCCTGCGAGAGCCACCATGCCTGTTTCTCGGCTATCTCGTCGTCGGTGAGGCGGCGGGAGCACTGTACTTGCAGGCGCACAGGGCGCTGTAGCAGGAAGCGGTTGCCGATGGCGGAGAACTCCTGTCCGGCCGCCACAAGCCCCCGCTGCACGCGGAAGAGGTCGGGGCGCTCGCGCTTCATCAGGAGGCGGCGGGGATTGTCGCGCAGATAGTCGAGCCATCGCCGCAGCTGCCCCTCGCGCAGGAGCAGCTTGTCGTTGAAACCGCGAGCGAAGAGCAGCCCGTGGCTGCGGTCGTCCCTGGGCAGTCCCGTTTGTTGCGACTGAGTCGCAACATACCCAACCGAGGGGAACAGCTCGCGGAAATGGCGGTTGCAGCCCGTCTTGAAGCCCCGGATGATACGGCTGAGGTCTTTCTCCATTTTCTCCCTGACGAACAGGATGCCGTGCAAATGGTCGGGCATCATCTGCAGGGCGATTATCTCCACCTGCGGGTAATACCTGGGAATGCCCCACCATTCGTCGTGAACCCTCCTCCCCAGCTCCGTCAGCTCTATCCTTGGGGCTTCTGCGCTGCCTTCTGGAGCTTCGCTGCGCCCCACTGCTGTCCCGAAGAGCGGACGGCGGCCTTCGGTCACCATCGTCACCATGTATATCATGCGCCCCGTGTAGTCGTGGTCCACACAGCGGCGTTGCATCGACGGCTTCTTCTCGCCCGCAAAAGCTTTCTGGCTTTCATAGACTTCACGCTTCATGCTGTATGTGGTGTTTTCGGGTGTAAAGTTACGAAACATTTTTCTAATTACAAACAACTTACACGAAGAAAATAGTAAAAGAGGAAAGGAGGAAAGTAGACATTAATGCATTTGGGCACTCGTAGAAGGTAGCTATTTATAAATAGGTATTATATATATATGTTATTATATATATATATTATTATTAT